>JAAELB010000166.1 GCA_024227155.1 Desulfobulbaceae bacterium | reverse complement strand
GATCCCCGATAAAAACGTTCGGGGATGACATGTACAATCAATCCCCTGTTGTCATTCCCGAGTTCTTTTATCGGGAGATAGCGTAGACTTCGATCCAAAAAGTGATTTTGTGGATGTTACCACCACTTTTGGAGTAGTTACAAAATGAGGATTTTGTGAAGCTCGACGAGTAAGTTTTCCTAATCCTGGTGTCGTACGTTCGAGTCGTATCGGGGGTACCATAATGTTCAGCACTTACACCTCATTACTGTAAGTGCTTTTGTGTTTGTGTGTTATTTTCTGATCGTGCCGGCCCATAGACATCAATTGCTTGTCTCTCTGAGTTAAAAGAAGTAGCGATTGTCTTTATAGAGTAAGGCAATGCTTAATCCGCATTTGACCAACCCAGGAGACAGGAACCCTTGATTTCACCACGATCCACACACTAACACCCTGACTCGGAACGAACCTTCACCAATTCTGAAACAATACTCATGGCTATCTCATCAGGTGTATCGGCACCAATAGACAGCCCAATCGGACTATAGACCCTCTTGAAGTCACTCTCTGTGAACCCCTCTTCTCTTAGGCATTGATAGACAAAATCACGCTTCTTTTTACTCCCTATCATACCGATATATCCTGCATTGGTCCTTAACCCCTGCGCAAGAACCTCCTGATCATGCAAATGGCCCCTGGTGACAATTATCAGATAATCATTGGCGGACAGAGGCCCAAGACACTCGTCAAAAGAGTCTATCACGCGCACTTCTTTAGCGTCAGGATAACGTTCACGGTTGGCAAATTCTTCCCGGTCATCCATAACAACAACTTCAAAATCAACAAATTCCGCCAACTGCGCTGTTGCCATGGCGACATGACCTGCACCTAGGAGATGAACCACTCCCGGTGAAATCAGTGGCTCTACAAACACTTCCAACTCTCCGGCCATTGCCAGATAGGTGCTCCGCCCCTTTTTGCTGTTCACCCTGTCAACAAATTCTTTTCCCAGGCTCCCAGTCGCCTGCTTATCACAGAGCATGATTTGAGGTGGATCTTCCCCAGCAGGTAAAACAGTCAGCAGTAGAGGCCTCAGCCCTTCTCGAAAGTCTTGACGAAGCTGTAGAAAAGTCTCAAAAGCATCGGAGTTGACTTTTTGTAAAAGAACAGAAACTGCTCCACCACAAACCATCCCCTCACTCGCTACATCGGCCCCGGTCAGGGAAAAATCTATTCCCGCATGTTCTGCAGATTCACCATAAAGTTTTCTGGCTCTGTCGATGCACTTTCCTTCTAACATGCCTCCTCCTACAGTACCGACAATTGAGCCATCTTGATGAACAAGCATTCGTGCGCCTGAAGTCCTGGGGGCGGAACCACTGCTACGCACGATGGTAACCAGAACAACAGTTAGTTCTTTTTCCAGTGATTCAATAACTGTATCAAGAATAAATCTCATGTTTTGCTCCTAATGCATGTCTCAGTCAATGGACAAAACGGAAATGTCGGACAGATTAGCTCCAACAAATTTAATCGAAGAACGGGCAATAATTTGTAATGGATCGGCAAAAATTCCCACAAGAGGGTGATGAAGTTGAGCCACAGAGAGTTCTGTGCACCCTAAAATTATAACCTCAACCCCATCGTCTTCCTTT
This sequence comes from Desulfobulbaceae bacterium, assembly GCA_024227155.1. Taxonomy (GTDB): domain Bacteria; phylum Desulfobacterota; class Desulfobulbia; order Desulfobulbales; family Desulfocapsaceae; genus Desulforhopalus_A. Next base: position 19,790 of record JAAELB010000166.1, on the reverse strand, counting down.
AACTTTTTGATGGTATCTTCGTAGCCTGTGTAATCAAAAGCGTAGTTGTTGGCCTTTATCCCCTCATAGATCAGTTTAGTTACCTCGTCCTGCCCGTGTTGATCCGGTTTCACCTGAATAAGGCCAAATTTTTCCAGTGCTTTTTTGTACACCCCAGCCAAATAGGTACCCTGTGTTGCCAGGACGCCAATTTTCTTTTGATCAGGATATGTATCCACTATCCATCTGACCGTCTCTTCTATCATATGTAAGACGGCAACGGAACTATTCTCTGCAATATCCTGATAAAAAGCATGGGCGGTATTGCATGGCATAATAATGCAGGCTACCCCTGATTTTTCGAGCCTCTGTGCCGCCGCAAACAGCTCCGGTCTGGGATCTTTACTGGATTTCCCTAAAAGAAACTCGGTCCGATCAGGTATTCTGGTATTACTGTCAATTATAACAGGTGGATGTTCTTGATCGCAGTCCGCACTGGTATTTTCGACAATTGCCTGGGCAAGGTTTACGGTTGCCATTGGCCCCATTCCACCAAGAATCCCAATGGTCCGCATAGTGTTCAGTTGCATTACAATTCTCCGTTTTGCAGAATTAGTGACTTGCCCCATAAAAGGTTCGAGAAAAAACAAGACATCATGAGGTAATTTTAAAAATATGGCCCGAGCTATCAAAAGATAGCGACTTTAGCGAGATCTTCAAGTCACTTATCCCGACTTAATTCCCGTTTATCGGGGTTAGTTAACAATTGTTCAACCAGCTTTGCCATTAAAGTGGACTTTTCGACCGTAACAAGGGCGTGAAAACACATATCTTAAAAACAAACCACTAGTCTTATGGTTCTGATATTGCACATTTTATAACAACACAAACAAGACACAATCCTTTTATGCATTAAGCCACTGTCTTTACACCACCTTTAATATACTGGACAATCAACACAGGAGGTGGCTGAACAGGTAGTGATGGGTTTTCTCGGATCTGAAAATGCCACAAAGCAATCTCCCTATGCTCACTCTGTTGTTTTACTTAAAGTTATTCCGGAGTTAACTCTATAAGCATCGGGTCTAACTGTTTGCCCGCTTTGATATAACACTTTTTCACGAAAGGTTTATAGCCTTGTACACGAATAACGAGCTCATATTCTCCAGGCAGCAATCCAAAGAAAACGAAATGTCCTTTATAAAACAAATCAGTACGCTCTATGGTATAGTCCAGTATATTAACATCCTCACTTTCAAGCAGATGTGATTTACGGTGAATCCCACTGCCATCCAATGTAATCGAATCTATCGTGAAGTTCGCCTCATACGGCATCCCGGCTACCCAGTCGTTGGATTGCAAAGCGGATATTAAACTTCCATAAATTATATTTTCAGGACTCAATACATAATTCAGTTCAGTTGTTTTATTGCTTTCAATTGCCACAGGGACAAATTTTTCACCGATGGCAGTTAAAGCACCAAAACTTGCTACATAGTCACCTTTAGGGAAGGGGCCAAGCACTCTACTGCTATCATCAGCCGTTAAATCGACTACCATGTCCGCATTCTTTTTACCAATGGGCTGTAATATGAGTGTAGGCGAAGAACTTTTGCCCTCCAACTGATATTTATATGAAAAGTTGATCTTAAGGAATCCACCGGCTAGGTCGGAAGACCTGCCTGGATTTTTGCTAAAGGTGTTGAGAATCGTATTGTACTGTTCCAGTACCTCTTTACTGAAAATGATGCTGACGTGGTCCTCATTAAAGGCATAATTCATTTTCGCTTCAGACTGAGCTCTGCGGTCCAAAAGGCTGCTGAAACTAATAGTGTTGTCATTATTTTCTCGAAATGGATTGCGGCTTCCCTGGTGACCGTAAAACATATAAAAGCTGACGGTCTCGGGCATTTTTGTTCTATAAAGCGATTTGATAAACTGACTTTCCGGCTGCATATCTATCCAGCAGGGTATGACTGCTGGAGATTGTTTAACACCGTACTCGGCCATCCCGTCGCCCCCCCACGGAGTAGCCATTGCAACAAATAGTTTTACATAGGGAAAGGTGGCACCATGATCCATAATAAATGACCTTGCGACCAATCCTCCCATACTGTGCGCTGTAATATATAACTGATTGAAATGATATTTTGCCTGAAGATTTTGTAACTTCCAGAACAACAGGTGGGACATGCTTTGAATGCGGGCTCCACTAGGATAATAAAAAAGCCATGGTTGATATAGCGTCCTGTCGATATTATCGACAAAATATTTCCATCCTCTGGGAGTACCTGTGGCACCATGTATAAAAAGAATCGGAATTTTCCCAGGATCATATTCCTCAAGAAAATAGATATTGCCTCCAATCTCCTTGAAAAAGGAAACACCTTCCCAGTACCCTTTGCTGCCATTTTCCTCGGAAAAGAGGTCATCATCTAAATCGATTATCGCCCCTGCAAGACGGCTGTGAAGCTTAGTTGGTTTAAGCGATGAGATTTCAAATCCACAGGGCACATCAATATTTTGCGTTTTTGCCGGGATAGCAATATTGATATCTCCAATAACCCCTCCAGCAGGTGCGATAACCTTTTTCGGCTCACCATACTGTCCAGCCGGCTCACCGCTGTCATAAATCAGGTTACTGTTTTTGTCCCAATAGGCAAATACATAATAATCGCCTTTGCCGACCATGAGCTCGTATTCACCAACATCGTGCAACACAGTATAGTGGGCCACTACTCTTTTACCCTGCTGTATGGAGTAGGCAGCCACAATAATGGGCCCTTTACCAGGAACTGGCGTGGAAATACGACCTACCAGAACGGTGGAGGCCAGGTACTGAGCATTTTCTTTATTTACCTTGATCATAGCGCAGCCCGTTGTAACCAGACAAATTATCAAAAGAGTGAGGCTCAGTTTGCTGTGAAGTGCAGGCAGACCTTTTTTCAAGCCGACCACTGCGGATTGTAGTGTGTTCATACTCCTATCATGTTTGGTCTTCTTTACATTTTTATGACAACCGCTGTAATGTCATCATCTATTTTCCCCTCTCCGATGAATTGGTTCAAGGTATTAAAAACTGACTCAATAATTTGTGTTGCATCTAAGGAAGAGTTTTGTCGTATTATATTTAGAACTGACTCTTTACCCAACATTTCCCCCTTTTCATTTCGTGCCTCCCAGATTCCGTCTGTACCAAGAAAAATAATTTGGCCATTTGATAAATCAGTTTTCTTATTATCCTCATAAATCCATTCGGCATCCACCCCAAGTACTATTCCTGTTCCACCTAGCTCACTAAACGAGTCTGAACCTGGATCATAAATAATGGCTGGATCATGTCCTGCACGCACCCATTCGAGTTCTCTGGATTCAGGAGTAACAGCTAAGAAAAACATTGTTATAAATTGCCCGGAATCTTCAACATCATTTACCAGTTGAAGGTTTACATCAGAAATTATCTGGGCGGCACTGCCAGGTAAAGAAACACGCTGCCGCAAAGAAGCTCGAGCTGTGGCCATAAGTAACGCAGAAGAAATCCCATGCCCTGCAACATCACCAATGGCTACCCAGATTTTCTGAATCTCACCATCCTGAGTAGAGATAAAATCATAATAATCCCCTCCAGTTTCATCACAGTAGATGCTTTTACCGGCGATATCAAAACCCTTGACCTTCAGATTACTTTTCGGAAGCAGATTTTGCTGAATCTCTCTTGCTAAATTCAAGGACTGCTGCATTCTTTCACGCTCTATCAACCCATCTGTCATTTCGTTGATTACATCACCTGTGTAGCCGATTTCATCATTGCTGGTTACCGTGACTTTTTTATCAAATTGGCCGTTTTTTACACTGCGCAAGGTTCGTATGATTTCGCCAAAGGGCTGGGTAAGATTCCGGCTGACAAGTATGGCAATCAAGCTTCCGAAAATCAGAAATATGATCACATTGATGAAGATTGAAGATCGTAACAGCTCTAAGGCCCTGGCCGGCTCTGATTGCAGCAGGATAATTTGGTGGTTGATGAGAAATATACTTATGAGGGGGATGATATTGCATGCAAACACCAGCGCCGCAAGCCGAGTACGTATACGAATGCGCAGGGTTTTAGGGATGCTATACAAGCCACCGTTGGGGAAAAAATGAGGGGCCAGATGCTTTTGTAAAACATACTCCAGCAGAAAAAAAGCAACGGTAACGATGATCAAACCAGTGCTTAAACTCATGAAGCAGGCGCTTTGTATCCAATATTTGCCAATATCTAAAGCCCAATACAGTACCGGATATACAATAGCGGACAAAAGCCACATACTGAAACTCAACGACATCAACACAAAGGGCTCATTGAGTAGTCGTTGCCGCGCGGTGTGCTCTGTTGCTGACGATACCGATGCCTTATTGAATTCCGCATTTAAATACTCCCTGATGGGTCTTTCATAAATCAATGTCGTTATCGGGATAAACGTAAATGCAATAAAGTAAAACAAATAATCTACTAAATTAGCCACAGGATGTTGAAGAAATTCTGCCGGAATCGATCCTTCGGTTCTTAACAGAAAAAGCTCAATTAATCCGACGCCGATGAGATTGGCCAAGAAGTTTGCGGCCATCATTTCATTTTTGAGTTGCCAAAGACGGAATCTGGTCATGGTTAGCACCCAAAGCTAGCAATTGTTATGGTTTATGATTTTTAAGTTTCAGCGGTTTAAAACTTCGCTCGTAATATATATTCTCCCCTTTTACACGACCCTCACCTTGATGAAAAATGGCTTGTTTCGGACAAAAATTTACACAACGCATGCACTGCTCACACGTTTTTTAACCATTCAGGTTTATTATCGACAATTTGTATACTGCCAGTTGGACATATCTCCTAGGAGCCTGCATGAATCGCATGTTTCATCCGTTATAAAATCACGCCATAAATTACCTATACCTAACTATTTGAATGGTTTATAATCTTTATAGAACCTTATTTTTTATTGCTGCTTTTATTGAGTAAGGCACTAATACTACCCAAATGCCAACCAGACTCCCACGGCCATCATCAAGCAACCAGCAACTCTGTTCAACAATCGAACATTACCGCTCTGGTTGAGAAAATATCGCAATGTCTTCCCACCACTTGCATATATGATCATACAGCAGAACTCGATGACAAGAATCACTGCTAACATTGTCATCATCTGTGGTGCCAATGGGTATTGAGTATTTATAAAGGGTGGCAAAAGAGAGATCATGAACGCCCACCCTTTAGGATTCGCAATGGCAGTCACAAATCCCTGAAGAGCAAGACCACTACGACTGACATCCGGTACAGCAGCACTATTATCAGTGATAGCCATTTTGCCCTTTGAAAACCATAGCTGTATTCCCAGATAAATAAGGTATGCACCTCCAACATATTTGAAAATTTGAAACACAGTCGGATAATGGAGCATTATTGACGCCACCCCCACAACGGCCGCAACACATACCACTCCCACCCCAAACAGCTCTCCCCACATCATCCAAAACGTACGCCTTACTCCCAGGGTCATCCCTAAAGTCATAGAAAGCGTCATACACATCCCTGGTGTAGCCGAAACAAAAAAGAATGTTGAAACAAATAAGACAAGGCTTGAGTTTTCTATTCCTGGGATCATGGGTGTATTATTCTCAATTAACAATAAGTTTTAAAACAGCAACGTTTCTGCTTACATCCCGCTATGTACTGCACCCTACCGCCGGTTAACCTGTATCTTTCGTAACAATCCAGCTTCGCCAATTGTATTGTTATTCATTTCATCATCACAGGATAGTTTTCTATATACCTTCTTGTCTACTTGTGCATCCAGCTACTCCCATTTTGGGATTACAACTGTTCATTAATCGGGTTTGTTGTTTGCAATTGTCAGTCGAATTGCCTACCTCTTCTGCCAAAAAGACCATCAAACAAAATCTGGGGAAATATAAGACATCAAAATGTTTTTTCATGCCAGTCATTTCAACGCAGTAGTCCGAAGTGAATTGAAAGTATCCTGAAAATAAAAATCATGACGGCGCTATAAAAACATCCCTGCTTAAAGTCGGGAAAGTAATGCACTAACCCCGGTAACCGGTAAAAAAGTCGGGAAAAATGCTATCACTGCACAATCACTGTATCTCATAGACCCTTTTTACTTTTCTACACCATTTTCTGCAGCCTGTCCTTTTCCCACAACAAAGAAGCAGTTGAAGTACCGTTTGCGGATTTCTGCTGACTCTTCAATCCATTGCTCAATACCAAATTGTTTTATCCGGCATAGATTGTACACCTTGAAATTATGCGGGTAGTTTTTCGCACCGTCCGCTGTCGGTGCCAGCAATGCACATGGAAACTCGACACAATCACAGCAAAAAACAATTTCTTTTTCCTTGGCGCAATCAAGGTTGGCACACCCTTCACCTGGCAGGTGGAAATGCTTACCGTCCTGCACACGACATCCCTGACAACGTACTTCATCTAAGGGAACGCCTAGTTTCTTTTGTATAATCTTCTTTAATTTTTCTGTCAGGTTCTCTTCATAGAGTTCACAGTTAAAACAATCAAGTCCGCATGGAGCGGTCAACGCTTTTTTATCCATTGTATTTCACCATATATCAAGTATGAAAACTTTTTGAGTCGAAAGGGGCCTCTGCTCGCTTACTCTCTATGTAGTCTCGTACGACTGAGCAAACCCGAATTCTATATTCTGAGAAAAGCTCATCTGTCAAGCTAGTGGCAAGTTTGAGGTACTCTTCCATGCCGACCTTTGTTGGTTTAACTTCAAAAATTACTGCGAGCATATTTTTCTCCTTTGCAGGTGTGTTGAACTGTAATAAAAAAACAAGAAAGATGGGAATCTCTTAACATTAGGAAATTAAAATAATCTCCGTGGCACCTATCCCGTCTTATTTTCCTGTTCAACGGGGTTAATACTTTTCACAACATGGGGATATTGCTTTAAAGATCCAACAGCCACTCATTTACAAAAATGTTTATTTGGCATATAAATACCACGCAAGTTTAGCTATAGAAAGAGCCACTTTTTAGTTCTCACCTAGATACAATTCTTGACTGCCATGGTTGACCAAGTCTACATCCCAGGAGAAAACCACAGGTAACTTAGTAATGATTGGATTTGGCGCCTTTTCAGAAGAAATTGTTGCAGGTATTTGCGCTATTGCGTCGTGCTTGGTTTGGCTAAAGAACAGAAGCTTGCAAGTGGTCAGAGCTGCTTTGATTGCAGGGGTTATACTTATCAATATTGATAAACGAATTGGAGCAATTGATGGAACGGCCTGAAATGGTGCAAAATTATCTAAAAACCCTTAATCTGCATGATCGCGAATTGGATTTTACGTTTCTGAGTGATGTTGTTACAAGGCATGTTGCGACTTTTGCTTTCAGCAGCGTAGGATGTCAACTCGGTGATGACTTGCCACTGGATTTTGAATCGCTATACCAGCGAATTGTAATAAAGCGACGTGGCGGATATTGCTTTGAACAGAACGGCCTGCTCTACACAGTTTTAGAAGAGCTTGGATTTTCACCGAAGCTTTTTCTAGGGCGTGTAATTCATAACCAGGACACTCACCCCGGGTTGACACATAGAATCACGATAGTCGAATATGACGGCAAACATTATGTGCTGGATGTAGGTTTTGGTTTCCTTGGGCCCAGGTTTCCAATCCCCATGCCAGAAGGTAAGCCTGATGATGATATAAATAATTTTCGCATTGCAGAGCGTCGCCCCGGTGAATATCACATGCAGATCTTCAAGGATGGTGAGTTCTACTCCCTATATCGATTTGAGTTAGCGCGTTATGGCCACGCTGACTGCGAACTGGGCCATTTCTTCTCACACCGACATCCCGATGCCAACTTCGTGAATCATCTGGTAGCATCACTGATTCAAGAGAACGAAACCCGCTCACTGGTTGATTTGAAATATCGGGTCATTACAAAATCTAGTACAATGAGTCATGAGATCAGCGATTCTGAACAACTCAGGCGAATACTTGTCGGCGAACTTGGAGTTCAGATAACAGAGGACGAGAGTCGCCGACTGTATGAAAAACTTGTGGCTTGAAGACTATTGTTAAGAAAGCTCTTTAAGTTTCGTTTTTGGTTCCCGATAACGACCCCAAAATGGCAAATGGGTCATTGTTGTATGGGTAAAGAAACAGTTAACCAAAGGTATTCTAAGGAGCAGGCTGAAAATATAGTACGAAATAAAAATTGCCGGATAAAAATAAATCATATCCAGCACGTTGCAAATCAAACTTCTTTCAAGGCTGCCAATATCTGCAAGATCGAATCCAATCAATGACAGGAGGTAAACAGAAATAGGAAAAGCGGAAATAAAGTATAGTATTACCCCCCAGGAATGTCCTGCTTCTATTGCGCCCTGTGGACAGAATGTGGCACATTTCATACAGCTTTCACATGTATATTTCCAATAAGGAATGTCCCTCTCTTTCCCCCGCATCGCTATTGCTTTGACAGTGCAGTTTTTCTCACAGATTCCGCACCCATCACAGTTATCATTTGCAAAAAATAACTTTGCTAAAAAAAATCTCCCCATCAGCAAATAAGCAATAGATATGAATGAGAGCAGGGTCCCGAATATAACCTCGTATAGATTATTGATAGTGAACCAGATTTTGGAATGAGAAAAAACTTTTTCCGCAAAACCGGCAACCTTCTGTTCTGCACGATCAATTATGGCTTCATGGTTTTTCAGGCATTGGATAGGATGAAGAGAAAACCAGTTTGATGGCATATCTACACCCATGGCACCACGCACTTTATAGCCTTTTAAAAGCAGGAGCAGTGCAACAACAAATGTACCACTACCACCAATTCCAGGGATAAAGAGTGGCCCAAACTTCAGCCCTGCTCTGGTCGCTAAACAGAAAACATGACTTGCATTACATTGAGGTAATTTCCAGACAGTTTTCAATACGTGCCATGGTGCTGTGAATCCGTGGGTGGGAAAAACGATAGCCATGAAACCTTCTTTTCCGGCTGGATATATTTTTTCTGATTTGGCTTTTTCAAGTGAAATGATTTGAGTCTTTAATCCATGATCTTCAGCTATCTTTCCCAACCAAGTTGAAACTCGATAAGAATTACCAGTTCCACTCCAGAAACAGATGGTTGCACTTTTATATTCCATATCATTTATATTTAGGGTGGAATTCACTGCTCCAATCAATTGCAAACTGGTTGCATAATAATACCCACCTCAACCGGTTGCAACACCTCTCCATGACTTCTATTCGACAGTATGGTTTCGATAACGATATTTGCATCATACTGTCAATATGTTTGATAAAAATAAGATTTTCCACCTCCCAACTTATTACAGATCTACTAAAATACTGACCACAGTTTTAACTCCTTGATTGTAAACAACAGATAAGATACCCTTCCAATAAATATACGTTGAATCTTTACATGGAGAAACTATGAGTATTAGCCTAAAACTAAAACTGACAGCACTCGCTTTTACTGGAATAATTGTCTTGATGTTTCTAGCAACCCTTTATGCCACTTCCCGTCAAAAAAATGATGGTTTAATTATCAACCTTGCCGGTCGGCAAAGAATGCTATCTCAAAAGATGTCCAAAGAATTGCATCACTTCATGTATGTCACAGACAAGCAAGGCAAACCTGATGTGAAGAGTGCGGATATGGTTCAATCCACCATGGATATTTTTAAAATGACGTTAACTGCGCTTACAAAATCTGGAAAAGCACCTCTTTCATTAAACTTAAAAGAAACAAAATACAGGGTATGTCCAGCCGCTAAAGAACCAGCATTAAGCCAGTTAGCAATTGTAAAAACAACTTGGGATAACCTGTCTTCAGTGGTTCTAAATATTCTCAATGGTACCTATACCTCTAATGACTTGGACCTGGTTCACAGACAAAATATCGTTCTCCTCAAAGAGATGGACAAAGCTGTCAGTATGATGCAAAAACAGGCTGAAGGATCAGTCAACTGGCTACTCACTATACAAATAATAGCTATAGTATTAGGTGGCTGCGCTGCTTCATATGCGTTTGTCATTGTACGTTCTATCACGAATCGACTTAAGATGGTCAATAATTTTTCAGAACTCTTCGGCCAAGGAAATTTGACCGTATTATCTGGTGTTAGTGGTAGTGACGAACTGGGTCAAATTGGTACTAGTTTGGATTCCATGGCGGGGAACCTACGTGAAATAATTGGCAATATCAGTAGTAACGCTACCCATCTTAATAACACATCAGGTCAATTGCTCAATATTGCCGATCAGGTTTCCGGAGGTTCTGAAAGTGTATCTGCTCGCTCTCAATCAGTTGCCAGTGCTGCGGAAGAAATGAGTTGCAATATGAGTTCTGTTGCAGCAGCTGTTGAGGAAACCTCAAGTAACGTATCTATCATGTCTGGCTCAGTACGTGAAATGGCAAATACAATAAACAGAATCACAAACGATACAGACCAAGCCCGCTCCATCACATCCAATGCAGTTAGTCAGTCTCAGACAGCCTCGGAGCGGGTAAACGAGCTCGGTACGTCCGCTAAGGAAATCGGCAAGGTTACAGAGGCTATTACTGAAATCTCTGAACAGACAAATTTATTAGCACTAAACGCTACTATTGAAGCTGCACGTGCCGGAGAAGCGGGTAAAGGATTTGCGGTCGTAGCCAATGAGATTAAAGATCTGGCGAAACAAACTGCTGAAGCTACTCTTGATATACGTAGTAATATTGAATCAATTCAGTCTTCAACCTCGGTGACCGTGACTGAGATCAATGGTATTGCGGATATTGTGAATAAAGTTGACAGAATTGTCAGCAGCATCGCCTCAGCCCTGGAAGAACAAACTGCAGCAACTGCCGAGATCACCGAAAATGTGTCTCAGGCTTCGGAAGGTATTATGGAGGTAACGGAAAATGTCGCACAAAGTTCTGTTGTAGCCGGAGAGGTGGCTAATGATATTGCAGGTGTTCATGAAGAATCCGGGCAGATGGCCAGCTCCAGCACTGAGGTAAAAGAAAGGGCTAAAGGACTCAATGAACTTGCAAGTGAACTGTCCCGGGTTGTTGAAAAATTCTCTGTATAAGCAAATAAATTTCCAAAACCAACCCTGGGAGGTTGTCCGAGAATAGATATTTTGGTCAAAATGCCTATTCCCGGACAAGCTCTTAGATTCTTACAGCATCATCAACCCTGCCCTTGTATCCCTTTACGGCCAGCGTATCCAACTTCTCCCGCCAATTCCTCCTCAATCCGCAACAGCTGATTATATTTTGCTACCCGGTCCGATCGACAAAGTGAGCCTGTTTTTATTTGACCCGCTGCAGTGCCCACCGCCAGATCTGCGATGGTCGCATCTTCTGTCTCACCACTTCTGTGGGAAATAACAGCGGTATAGCCTGCTTTTTGGGCCATTTGAATGGCATCCAAAGTCTCTGTCAGCGAGCCAATCTGATTGAACTTGATTAAAATGGAGTTGGCCACACCTGTATCAATGCCCCGTTTTAAGATTTTGGTGTTGGTCACAAAGAGATCGTCTCCTACCAGCTGGACAGTAGAGCCGATTTTTTTAGTCAGGCTCGCCCAGCCGTCCCAATCACTTTCATCAAGGCCATCTTCAATGGAAATTATAGGATATTTTCTGCTGAGTTCAGCCAGGTAATCTCCAAATCCTTCAGAATCATAGGCCGTTCCTTCACCTTTTAGATCATACTTGTTGTCAACATAGAACTCGGATGCAGCACAATCAAGGGCCAGGGTAATGTCTTTATCCATCTGGTAACCTGCCGCCTCAACCGCCTGGACAATAACTGCCAGGGCCTCTTCATTGGAAGAGAGGTTTGGGGCAAAACCACCCTCATCACCAACAGCCGTACTCAAACCCTTGGCACTAAGCACCTTTTTCAGGTTATGAAATACTTCCGCACCCATCCGTAATGCTTCTCTGAAGTTTTTCGCCCCCACTGGTTGGATCATGAACTCCTGAATATCGACATTATTGTCGGCATGCTCACCACCATTAATGATGTTCATCATTGGCACCGGCATCGAAAACTGGCCCGGGGATCCATATAATTCGGAAATATGCTGATAGAGAGGGATATTTTTATCCAGAGCTGCAGCCTTTGCATTTGCTAAAGAGACAGCAAGAATAGCGTTGGCACCGAGTTTTTCTTTGTTTTCGGTACCGTCCAGATCAATCATTATCTGGTCAATGCTCTTCTGATCATAGCAATTTTTGCCAAGAAGGGCAGGCGCAATTGCCTCATTCACAGCGGCAACGGCTGTTAAAACACCCTTTCCCAGATATCTACTTTTATCACCATCTCGCAACTCAAGGGCTTCCCGGGAACCTGTTGAAGCTCCGGAAGGAGCACAAGCCCTGCCCCACGCACCTGATTCCAGATATACATCCGCCTCAACTGTGGGATTTCCCCTTGAGTCCATCACTTCTCGGCCAACAATCCTACTTATCTTCGACATAGCTGTCTCCTGTTATTTATTCGCACAATTTGAATTGTTGCGATTTTCCAAAATTTCTTATAAAGCTCGATTACTCTTCATATGCTAAATTAACCCCGGTAAACGGGAAAATAAGCCGGGATAAGTACCTTCACGAAATTCATCCAAAAAAACAAGAAATAAATTTCTAAGGTACTAAAACATCTCTGGATGGACTGCAAAAGCCTCCTTAACAAATCATATAATAAATTTAAAATATTATCTTTTAAACATAGATTATCCAAGATACCAAATAGTTGCTGATCCAACCATTTTAAATAGAGGAAACAACAATGTTCGACCCGTCTTTTTCATCCCTGCCTCTTTCCAAGACGATGCTCCATAATCTGAAAGAACTTGGGTATAAGAGCATGACAGCTGTTCAAGCCCAAAGCCTTCCACATGTTCTCAACAACTGTGATGTTATTGCACAGGCTAAGACGGGCAGCGGCAAGACTGCAGCATTCGGTATTGGACTGCTCCATAAGCTCAATGTTAAAAAATTCAGAGTGCAATCTCTGGTACTGTGTCCAACCCGTGAACTGGCTGACCAGGTTGCTAAGGAGGTACGCAGGTTAGCACGTGCCACCCATAACGTGAAAATCCTTACCATCTGCGGCGGTGTTGCTTTTGGCCCCCAGTATGGCTCGCTATTGCATGGTGCCCATATAATTGTGGGAACTCCGGGCCGGGTCTTAAAACATCTAAATAAGGGGTACCTTTCCTTAAAAGATCTGGAAATACTTGTACTCGATGAAGCTGATCGAATGCTAGATATGGGATTTATAGATGAAATAGACCAGGTCATCGACCACACTCCCAAAGATCGTCAAACCTTACTTTTTTCGGCTACCTACCCTGACAGAATACTCGATCTCAGCTCCTCCATTCAAAGAGATGCTGTCAATATTTCAGCTCTCTCCTATGAGCCTGCCAACAAGATAGCGGAATTCTTTTATCAGATAACTGACGATGACAAAATCGATTGTCTCATCAACGCAATAGCTCATCATAATCCACAAAATGCGTTGGTATTCTGTAATACAAAGATTGAGGCACAGAACGTCGCTGATTACCTTACCGATTCCAGCATTGACGCCCTCGCCCTGCATGGGGACCTCGAACAATACCAGCGTGTTGATGTACTTCTCAGGTTTATGAACAGAAGCTGTTCTGTACTCGTTGCAACAGATGTGGCAGCCAGGGGAATTGATATAAAAGATCTTGAACTGGTTGTTAATTACGATATTCCCCAAAACCAGCAGACCTATACTCATCGTATTGGCAGAACGGGCCGGGCCGGGAAAGAGGGTGTGGCCATTACTTTGTATAGCGAGAATAATGCCAGGCTAATGGAACAGTATCGCAATGAAACCCGAATTTTTGATGAGAGCACCTCTTTACCCACTATTGACAATTTCACCCTGACTGCACCGAATTCCACACTGGTGATTGAGGGGGGCAAAAAAGACAAGATGCGTCCCGGAGATATTCTTGGGGCTTTAACCGGTGAAGCTGGGATAGCAGGCAAATACGTCGGGAAAATTGAGCTTTATGACAGGCAAAGTTATGTCGCAATTGACAGGAGCATTATCGACAAAGCATACGCTCATCTGAAAAAAGGAAAAATTAAAGGTAGGAGGTTTCCAACCTGGATTTTAGGGAAACAGAAATCAGTTGATGCCACAAACATCTGGGGAACCCGTTATTCGGAGGATTGAACTGCGGATTAGTGCCTTACTCCAGAAACACTGTAATATAAAACAAGAAATTATGAGATCACATTGAAATCATAAACTTGAATTAGATAGCAAGAATCTGAGTGTTTCATCTGCCGAGGACTATATACTGTGTCTATCTCAAATCATAAAAACCGGAGAATGACATGAAATCAGATGTAAAAGCAATGAACCAATATGAATGGCTGCTTCTAATACTGTTGTCAATTGTATGGGGTGCAGTTAAAATATTAATGAGCAAGGTTCCGAATCGGAAGGCAAGTCATAAACGCTAACCAAGAGGATCTGAAAATGATTTCTGCACAATTCAACACGGATGATGCAAAGTGGAATGCGGTATGTGAAAACAACTCAGACGCGGATGGTGTATTTTACTATGCAGTCATAACAACGGGTATATATTGTCGGCCAGCTTGCAGGTCAAAGTCACCCAAACGTGACAATGTGAAATATTTTAACACCTGTGACGATGCAGAAACAGCAGGATATCGAGCATGCAAAAGATGTAAGCCCACGGCAATTACAAAGACTGGGGCAACAGAGCAAAAAATCATCCGCGCATGCAGGATTATAGAGGAAAGCGAGAGTTCAATCAAATTAGATGATTTAGCAGCACAGGTAAGTTTAAGCCCATATCATTTTCATCGGCTGTTTAAGAAAATAGTTGGGATTACCCCAAAACAGTACTCCTCAAAGCACCAATCACGACGTTTTCAAGCAAACCTTATGACAAGTCCATCAGTTACTGATGCGATATATTCCTCCGGGTATACCTCAAGTGGTAGTGCCTACGATAAAAAAAGAGATCAATTGGCAATGAAACCCAAGGCTTATCGCAAAGGAGCAGACGGAGTAACTATAACGTATGGGATTGCTCACTGTTTTCTTGGGTGGGTAATCGTGGCAGCTACAGATCGAGGAATTTGTGCAATTGAGTTTAGAGATAATTCAGAAACCCTTCCCGAACAAATTCAGGCCAGATTCCCAAATGCTCAGTTCAAAAAGGCTGATACTGCGTTTGAAGCGCTTATCAAGGAAGTCGTTGATTTCATAGATTCACCTCAAAGTACTCTTCAAGTTCCGCTCGATATCCAAGGAACAGCTTTTCAACAACAGGTCTGGGAAGTATTAAAGCAAATAAAGCCTGGCGAAACAATGAGCTACACAGATGTGGCTGAGCAGCTGGGTAAACCAAGTGCAGTCCGTGCGGTGGCAACTGCATGTGCTTCAAATAAACTGGCTGTTGTCGTCCCCTGCCACAGGGTTATATCAAAAGCTGGAAAAACAGGAGGCTACCGTTGGGGACCAGAGCGTAAGAAAAAATTACTCCAGTTAGAAAAAGAGACCATTTAATGCCTTACTCGAGAGGCACTATACTATGTACATTGTTCGGCTACATGATCAAGTTTATCACATTCTAACTCCGATAAACGGGAAATAAGTCGGGATAATTGCCTTGTGGGTAATAGTAAGCTCTCGATTTCATAAAGAGTTCCTGAGTTTCTTGTTTTTATGACAGAAGTTCAGGAGTAAGGCACTAAAATGGTAAAGGCCTTAGCCTGACGGCTATGCCCTATACGGGTTTATTAACAATTTTAAGGCAAAGCAATGAAGCACGCTACCCTATGTCCCACATAATCCATATAAACCATTACATGTGGCGAGCCATTAGCCCATATTCATTCTCTGAAATATCGTTCTCAATTGTAGCTTTTATATCCTCCGGGATGGCAGGGTCATCAGGGTCAAATGTACCGCATACTCGTACTGCATCACGTAGTTTAGTTTTTTTATCAATTCGCTCCCAAACGATCCTATAACACGCAATGTCGCGTTCTCCACTTCCTGTTATTCCCATGGTGAGACCAGAAAGTTCGGAAGTTTGGTCGTAATCGACTGGGTGAAAGACAGAACACCACATCATTTTCCCAACAGATTTTTCTCGCTCAAAGACAAAAATATGATCACCAGTATGAAACACGATACCCGTATATTTTTTCAGAGTTTGCTTACTTCGCTTAATCCCAGAATAGTTTTCGAGGTTTTTGGTATAAACGAATCCATTTTTTGTAAAGACCTTAATCAGGGCTCTTACAATCTTAGTTTTTGAACTTTCGGATTTAAAGTAAGAGTGATAATAACCTGAATATCGTTCAAGGCTATTCGTTGACCCGGGGTTAATCTTATTCATTTTTATAATATAATTACCGAGCGGGTCTAATTCGGATATTTTCGGCTTACGTAGAGAAATAAGCTCCTTGAACTCCTCATGCTTAAGGAATATTTCAGATTCCTCAACACCAAAAAAGTTACAAATTCGTTGAATATTTTTTAGAGATGGCATGCTTTTGCCGCTTAAATAGCGATGAAGCTGCTGGCAAATACCTAAACCGCGACTAATTTTAATCTGGGGAGTAGTGCTGACCCTTCTTATTACGGTTCAGGCGACGGCAGCGGAAAAGGTGTTACGCGTAGCCTTGCCCGATTCCTTGGGAACCCTCGATCCAGGCTATTGGGCCAACCAGTCTGAGGCCGCTGTCATGTCTGCGGTCCTGCCCCGATTGGTCAATTACCTGCCCGGGAAAAAATGGGTCTATGAAAACGAACTGGCCAAAAGTATCGAGGTGATCGATCCTACTACCATCGCCTTTGCACTTAAACCCGGTTTTCAGTGGTCAAATGGGTATGGTGACATTACAGCCGAAGATGTAAAATTTTCCTTCGAACGATTCGGGCGTCTGAACGCCCCTAACAAAGGCGATTGGGCGCCTCTTAAGGAAGTGATCGTTAAGGACAAATACAACGGTGTGATCAAACTGTCCAAACCCTTTGCACCGCTATTTACCAGTACATTGCCATATCTGAGCGGTATGATCATTTGTAAAAAGGCGGCGCTGGAACTGGGCGATAAAAAAATGGGTGTGGAACTTAAGGCATACGGGGGGAACTACCGCATTAAGGAGTGGCTTCCCAAACAGCGTTTGGTGGTTGTTGCCAACGAAGGATGGGCGGGCGCTAAACCTGTCTACGGTGAAATCGAGTTCGTACAGGTGTCGGACGACAAGGCCGCTGAAAACGCCTTTCTATCCGGTGATATTGATTTCGGACATGTACCGATCACAGCCGTAGCCAGCCTGGAAAAAAAATCGGTGGGAAAAGGCAGCGTGGAGGTGTATGCCACGGATGCCTATCTCTGGCTCGGTATGAACATGGAAAACCCGGTTTTAAAGGATGAACGTATTCGCAAAGCGCTAAAACTTGCCGTTGATGTCCCCACTGTCCTCGATGCTGGTTATATGGGGGCTGCCGAGGTAGCCACCGGAATGATTTCCGCTAACATGATCGGTCATGTGGACACCAAGCCCAAGTACGATCCGGACCAGGCCCGTCGGCTGTTGAAAGAGGCCGGGGCAACAAATTTGAAGCTGACTTTGGACGTTCAGGCCCGTCCCGAACGAATCACCATGGCCCAGGTGATCCAGGCCAACTTAGCGGATGTAGGGATAAATGTGGTCATTAACCAGCATGATGCCGGGTCGTTCTGGAGCCTGGCTAAGGAAAAACAGGACGAGTTGCAACTTACTTTGAAAAACTTTGTTCAGCCGCCGGATCCCAGTTGGGGCACCCAGTGGTTTATCACCGAACAAGCGGGAAGTTGGAACTGGGAATGGTTCAAAAATGCCAAATTTGACCAGATGCACGATGCAGCCTTAAGCGAATTAAACGATTCGAAACGCACTGAGATTTACAAAAGCATGATGCATCTAATGAATGAAAGTGATGCATTTATTTGGCTGACCTATCTGCCCCAGGCCGTCGTGTACAGCAAAAAGATCAAACCAGCCATTACCCCCGACAGTAACTGCCGTTGGGATTTGTTTGAATAATGGAAGGAAAGCGCATGACTATACACAGAATCAAGGAAATCGAAAATACCTGGATCCCCATGCCGGACGGGATCCGGTTGGCGGCCAGGATCTGGATGCCGGACGATGCGCAACATCATCCAGTGCCTTGTGTCCTGGAATATATACCTTACCGTAAGCGTGATATGACTTCCCTGCGGGATGAAGGCATGCACAAATATTTCGCCAGCAAAGGGTATGGTTGCATCCGCGTTGATATGCGCGGTGCAGGTGATTCTGAGGGTGTGCTCATGGATGAGTACCTGCCACGGGAGCAGCAGGATGGGGTGGAGGCAATCGCCTGGATTGCCGATCAGCCCTGGTGTGACGGTAATGTGGGCATGATCGGCATTTCCTGGGGTGGAATCACTCAACTGCAAATAGCGACCCTCAAACCCCAGGCTTTGAAGGCCATTGTACCAGTGGGCACGTCCATTGACCGTTACTATGATGACGGCGGTTATTTTATCGGTGCCTATTCTGGCGAAACCATCGGCTGGGGAGGATTGATGTTCGCCATCAACACCTTCCCACCGGATCCGGCCGTCGTAGGGGAGGAAAATTGTGAAGCGATGTGGCTTAAGCGTCTGGAAACAATGCCGCTTTTTCTATCCACCTGGCTAAATCACCCTGCCCGAGACGATTACTGGCTCCAAGGTACGGTAATGGATTCTTTTAAAGACATCACCTGCCCTATATTCGTGGTCAGCGGCTGGAACGACTGCTGGCCCAATACGGTACTACGGGTGATTCAGCGTGCAGAAACGCCGGTATGGGGCTTGAGCGGCGTCTGGGGGCACATGTACCCCCACCAGGCCTTTCCCGGGCCTGGTGTCAATTTCTTAGATGAAGTTATCCGCTTTTGGGATAAATATCTTAAGAACCAGGATAACGGCTATGAGCAGACCGCCCCTTTGACGGTATTCGTGCAGACTCAGGTCCCAACGGATCCGGCACATACAAATCGTCCTGGGTATTGGGTTGCCGAACCGGCCTGGCCCAGCCCCAACGTGACGACGGAGACCTGGTGTTTCGGCCGGGGACATTTGGCGCCGCAACCCATTGGCGGTGGAATTGATAGCATTTGTTCGGCTGTTTCGACAGGGTTTTGTAGTCGAGATTACATGCCTGGCCCGCCGATCCCCGAACTGGAACAGATGCCAACAGAGCAATCGCCTGACGACGCCGAATCGCTGGTATACGATTCCCCAAAAATAGACTCCTCCATGGTAATTATGGGCACACCGACCGCACATCTGCGGATTAAAAGCGATCACAATTCCGGGTTGGTGGCGCTGCGCTTGTGTGACGTGGCCCCTAACGGAGAAGTCAGCCAGATCACCTACGGCGTCCTAAACCTGGCTCAGCGTGACGGACGGGAAAAGTTCGTAACGGTAAAAGCCGACACCTATTACGATATCATGGTGCGTTTAAATGACATCGCCCATGAAATCCAACCGGGCCATCAGTTGAGGTTGTCGGTGTCTAGCAACTATTTTCCGATGGCCTGGCCACTGCCGTACCGATGCACCCTAACATTGGATTCCACTGCATCCCGACTCAGCCTGCCGGTGCGACACCGGCCCGAGGTGGAACTACCGGTGGCCGAATCCTATCGGGAACCGCCCCAGTTC
>JAAELB010000165.1 GCA_024227155.1 Desulfobulbaceae bacterium | reverse complement strand
TGCGGGAGTTTCTTTTCTTTTCTTCTCTTTTTGCTTCTTCTTCCTTTCCTCTCTTGAGCTTTTGCTGGTTTTTTTCAGGATTGATTCTATCTTCTTTTTCATTTCATAACTTTCTGGTGTATTAATTGACTGGGGTTAGCCCCCATTTTGTAGACGTTCAATTATTACCACCATGCTCTTGCTCTAACGGAGGGAGCTAATGTGGTCTGAACAACCATATCTGCGCCGATGATAATAAAACAATTCGATAAAATCAAAAACTAGTGAGAGTACGGTATGGTTGTGGCCTCCAACCTGTTTGGAGATATTCTCTCTGATCCCGCCCCAGCATTGCTCGGTGGACCCACACTTTCGAGGATGACAAAACAATAATCTTAAAATCTCAGTTGGACAGCACATAGTGTGCTTCTGTGGGGGCTAGAAAATAGACCTGGAGCAAGGCGTAAAGCGCGAAATGGCCACGCATTTTGTTGCAAGGCCCTTTCAAGCAGTTACAGTGCGGCTAAACGCTGCTACAGGAGTGCCCACGGAAAACTGGCATTGGTCTCTGTAGTGCCTTTCACTCTATAGGTAAAAGGAAAATACTTATCTTTTCTATGTGATTCATGCACTTATTCATCTCTTGTAGCGGTCAACTGATTTTAGGATAATAGGAGCCAATCTTTACCGTCCCACTTTGTCTTTCAGTTCATGTTCAATACAGGTCGACATCTCCATGTTATCACTACAAGGCAAGCCTGAGTAAAATGATCAGGTGAATCAGACACCATCCATAGCAAAACCGGAACGGGGATTTTCTAATAAGGAATTCCAGCAGCGCCTCGCCCGGGCGCAAATGCTGATGCGTGAGCAGGGGTTGGATTTGATGTTGTTGAATAGCGAGCC
>JAAELB010000164.1 GCA_024227155.1 Desulfobulbaceae bacterium | reverse complement strand
TCTGGTCCATCCATTTACATTGTATAACATCTCAGCTTGACACTCACTAGATACAGAGTTGTATATATCCCATATGAGTTTGTATATATGTGTGCTGAATACTAAAGCAATCTAACTTTGATGATGTGTACACACAACACTATACATTATCATAATTTATCTAGGGAGATGGCCACTATCATAATAAAGGTCTTTCTGTTACATGGTCCATCCAGACTATACTAGTCGTTTTACGAGTGTACTTGAGTAGTTGTCTTTACTGTTACCAACTATGTGACTGCATTGGTGTTTTAAGGATACTCTCCTCACTAGATTTCATTCTCTCTGACTTTTTCATAAATTCCTGTTATTTTGGGTAGTTATTATTTCTAAATACAGTTTACCTTATAAAAAGTAAAATACAGGCATATGTGTCACTTAAGTCATTTTATAACACATCACCATATGTAAAGAACTGTTAAAAAGTCATTGAAATAGCGCACAAATATACATTTTGTAATAAATGGAAACAAAACATAATGTCCACAGCTTTTTGTGTGACCGATTTATCAGATTTGAGCCCCGTGACTCCCTAACTAACGTCAAATTCGGCAAAATTCGTGAAACATTTCCTGCCACAACTGTGAAATTTTTTGGACGCAAAATTAAAGGGGTTTACAGTAAGCAAATCTTTGATATATCTTGAAAAAACATTTTGCATAAATGGATTGCATATTATGCTAAATAGATTAACATCGACTCTAATCTAACTATTTTTATTACTTTCATTTCAATGTATCATCACTTAAAATACTCTGCAGTCTTATACCTTAATTTTCCTTCTTTTTCACAATTATTCAATCAAATTCACATCTATTACAAAATTAACCGAACATAGAAATACAATGTATGAACATTATTCAATAAATTACTAAACATTTGCATTTCTTATAACAATCAATGTATTATAAACAATTAAATACCTAGATTATAGGTAGATCTATATTTCAATACATTATATATATCATAAATCAATAGATTAAAAATAACATCAACATTAAACATTTTATGCATAATAAATCAAGTTATTTACTGTAAACCCCTTTGATTTCGTGCCCAAAATATTTTGTGCTTCTAGAACTTGGTTTTTTCATTTAATTTCATAGCCATCTAGTTTCCCAAATGAAGAAATTTGACATACAGTTGTTCCAGAGGAAAACCCACCCTTTTT
>JAAELB010000163.1 GCA_024227155.1 Desulfobulbaceae bacterium | reverse complement strand
CCCTGCTGCATAATTGAATGATACACCGCTGTCGCCATAAGACTCATAGCAAGCATAACGAGCAAGCTCTATAAAATGGACTAACGGGTTCCATGTTAGCCAATGCCAGTATTCTGGTGGAAAATCCTGCAGGCTAAAAAAAACACAGGAAATGAAGAATAATGGACGGGTAATAACATTAATAATTTTTGAAAACTCTGGAACAAAAGCCGTAGCAATACCGATAATACAACTCAAGCTAATTGTGAAAACCCAAAGCAGCAAAAAAAGAGTGAGCAAGAGTAGTGGATCGTTCACAGAGGATTCGATGTTGAGAATATATATAGTGACAAACGCAAGGAAAGCGACAACACATTTAATCGAAAACTCCATAAACCCTGTGACAATCAGTCCAGATACAGGTTGGACTTGTCTGAAAGCATATAGCGGCTTATTTTTTTTAAATGCATTTGCCACTTTGTTTAATGGAGTTAGAAAAGACTGAATAAATATTAATCCAACCATCATATAAATGATGATTGGGATCGAATGAACTTCACCGCCAGACATAAAACTTCGCATATACGCTAAACCAAATATGAATGCGAACGGTTCCAAAAAAGCCCAGGCTAATCCTAATTTATCATTAAACTGAGACTGCATTTCGCGAAGGAAAAGCGCGAATAACACACTTTTCCAAACGTTCAATTGCTTTCTAAGCGATACTTTCATTAGTTAAGAGCAACATTCGCTGCAACGGCAATTTGATAAATAACCTGGGTGATATCTTTAACTGCCTGTAGCGTTTTAGCGTCAATTCTTGGTAAGACAACCACCTGATCGCCGGTCGAAATAGGAGTGTCGTCATCGATATCAAAGAAGTCGACCATCCCGTTTGCCCGAATAACCAATATGCGCTCATCGTTCGCTCTCTCACTGAACCCGCCAGCCCAGGCAACATAATCTTCAAGCGTCGCATTCTGATTGAAAACAACAGATTGCGGCATTAATACTTCTCCACCCACATGCACCAGATCTGTGACAGCCGGAATGACGATAGTATCGTTTGCTTCAAGAAGAATATCTGCCACGTTGGGGCCATCAGATACAATGACT
>JAAELB010000162.1 GCA_024227155.1 Desulfobulbaceae bacterium | reverse complement strand
TTTAAAAGGAGTTGTGCTCTATGGGACTGGGTGGTGAGACCACTGATGAAATCAAAACCTTCCCAGTCTTTTACAATTGACTGATTTCCGACAACATCAAACTGAGGACCGGTATAGCTATAACTCATCTCATAATCATACACTTCGGAAAGACCAGAGATTTTTATACGATAGGCCTTATCACTTTCCTCCTCAACCGTATCACTGGTATCTATGTCATGATTTGTGGTATCAAATTCAAATTCGGTTACAAACAACTCATCAAAAAAATCCGTTATTAAAACAACGCCTGCCACGTCGCCCTTATGCCCTTCAGTCTCTGACCAGGTACCAAAACCACTCTTTTTTTCACCTCCACGAGCATAAATACCTTTCAACGACATGCGCTTTTCCAAAAAATCCACCTTGGCAGATGTTCCCATAATATGATCGTTGGAATTGAAAGCCAAACCTAGACCATCAACTTTGTAGGGAGTTTCTGTACTCATAACCCCAAAACCATTGAGTGTTACATTGTTAGATGAAAAACTTATCTTGCCTCCGCGACGAGTCAAATAATCAATGGTGTTAACGGATTCTTCAATTGTGGCATCACCTAT
>JAAELB010000161.1 GCA_024227155.1 Desulfobulbaceae bacterium | reverse complement strand
GCGGAAGGTTCATTTCTCAATTTGGCCGGCTTCCATCTGCTGTTTTCTTGGTACATATATTCTCAGTGGTGCACAAGAGGTTGAACTCGCGACGGGGGACTTGTGGGTTATCTCAAGTACGGTTTTCTGGGCAACTCATGTTACGCTTGTTGGTATTATGGCAACGAAGACTCGTGCTCCACTTGTCGTTGCAGGGACACAGTTTGCTGTCTGCGGTGTTCTGGGTCTGTTTCTGGGCGGATTTGTGGAATCACCCACAATCGCACAAGTAGTTGGTGCGGGTTGGGGGATTTGTTATATCGGCTTTTTCTCAGTAGGCATGGCATTTACGCTGCAAGTGGTTGGCCAAAGATATACTCCGGCAGCTGATGCCGCTATAATCCTCAGTTCTGAAACACTATTTGCAGCGATGGGGGGGATGATCTTTCTAGGGGAACGCTTAAGCCTCCTGCAGTTGTCAGGTGGCGCTTTGATTCTTATCAGTATTTTAGCCGTGGAGCTCCTGCCATTGACTATGTTGCGTAAGCCAAGACCGTTGTAGGGTCTTATGTATCATAATCCAGGTTTATTTTCTCGTTTACAGGGTGGAGTTGTTAATCAGTTAGAGTCTTCCACGTTGCCTGACATCATTCTTGAAGTGATCATCAAACATGCTCTGGAACCATCAATATTCTAGATTGCTCCATTTGAAGCTAGTTTTCTGGAAATATTTTTAAATTTCTAAAAGGCCGACAATGCTCCTTTTCGGGTGCGTTTTTGGGATCTGGTCAAATTGGAACTTAACAGGAATTATGGTGCGAGA
Organism: Desulfobulbaceae bacterium; assembly: GCA_024227155.1. Lineage (GTDB taxonomy): Bacteria > Desulfobacterota > Desulfobulbia > Desulfobulbales > Desulfocapsaceae > Desulforhopalus_A. The sequence continues at coordinate 117 of JAAELB010000161.1, read as the reverse complement.
TTTCTTATGTTGTGTCTTTTCTTCTCTGTTTGTTTTTCTTCCCTGTCTTTAAAATTGTAAATTTTTATATCTTCTTCCTCTCTTTTTCTTTGTCTTTACTTCATTTTCTTCCTTTTT
>JAAELB010000160.1 GCA_024227155.1 Desulfobulbaceae bacterium | reverse complement strand
GTTTGCTATGTATGAAGGTAAACATACCTGTTTTTTGTTTTCATATGTCCAGAGAATAGCTGTTTGAAATGCTGCATCTAATAGCATTGGATCAAAAATCCAATTGCGTGAAGGATGGTTTTCAAACCATTTGTCAGGGTTCGGCGCTTTTGATGCTGTGACCTCAATACCCTTTATGGAGCATCCTGTAATGGATTTAATGGCTTGAAGATCTTTTCCATGGAAAAGCACTGATTCGTAAATTTCATCCACATTTAAAGAATAAGGTACAAGATCAAGGGAGGAAGACGCAGAAAGAACCGGAGGCTTTACCAGACTATCTTGTAAGAGAGCAAAGCCTGCTGAATTTAAAAAAGTATTGCCAGCATCTTGTTCTTCTGAGAAAAGACTTACTTCGGTTTCAAATCCATGTTCTATTTTTTTACATTTTCCAGTTTTAGCACTTACTTTTATAGATTGGTTAGAAAAGCTTATTCCTTTTAGAAGTCTCATCTGATCAATGCCAGCAAAAGAAAGCCCGGGATTATTTTTTTCTGCTGCATGTGCAAGCCATTCCAAATGGATGGCAAAAGGAAGGACTTTATTATCATTGATTTTATGCGATTGAAGAATTGGTGCTGAAATGCTATCAAGATTATAATCAAAAGCTTGGGTAAGAGAATATTTTTGTTTTTCTTTTTTTCCAAAAAGGCTCGCACCAATTATTACTTCAATATTTGCTTGATTTTTTGTTTTCATTTCAGCTACGAGCTGAAGTGCTCCTGCTTTTTTATCTATCAGATCAACATCTCGTTTTTGAAATTCTTTTTTCAATGATTTGTCAACCATGCCGCCATCCCATGGT
>JAAELB010000159.1 GCA_024227155.1 Desulfobulbaceae bacterium | reverse complement strand
CCCGATAAGGGGGCTACTCATTTGACTAGAATTAAGTATCTTAATAAAAAAATACCAGAGTTATATCTGGCTTTAGATATTCCACAAGTAAAGGTAAACGCGTTACCCCTGGTTCAAGGAAATACACCCCTGCCCCCTGTCAGTGATGACGAGGAGGACTAGGAAGGGAGCATTGAATGGGGAGGTGCACATGAAAGATCGTAACTTTAGTGAAGGCAACACAATTGTTAATGAGCCCTGCAAGTAGATAGAAAGGGAAGAAAATTGGGGAAACAAAATTCTAATTGAAAAGAAAGCGATCCAAGTTTCTAAATAAATATATAAAAGGTAGAGAATTAGGAATTTAACATTACGGAAAAAGGATACCTTACTTGGTTAAAAGAGGGAATGAAGCTTGACGGGAGAGATCTCCGTTAAGCCTGGTCGAAACAGGGTAATTAGAATTGAACTCCTACCATCGCGTGAGAGGGATTGGAAATACATGGAATGACCAGTGAACAGATACTTCATATGGTTTTCGGTGTACGACCAGACTTTCTTACAACCTCCCCTTGGAGATACTGGTGACAGATGTATTTTGTTATTACAGGCGGGAGCAACTTCGGTTAGGATGGCAGGAACTAATATAGAGGTCGTGCTTTTGCACACCCATTATGAGAAGTTGTGTCTGTATTCGAATCTACTCTGAAGAAAGGCGGATTACCAGCCACCCGTCGTACTTAAAGATGATCAATTGATGGTTACATTCCAAGTGCCAGGGAAGTTAAGACCTAGAAGAATATGGGAAGCGCTCAAAACATTAATGAACGGGGGTTCTGGTAATATTAAGATTCTATTGAAAAGTAATTTAGAAAAGTTATTTGCGGTGATTGACTATTTGCAAGCTTATCAGATATGGTATACCCTGATTGACTATGCAGTTGAAAATAAGCATGGGCAGGTAACCCGCTTAAAAAGGTTATACCAAGCAATTTATTTGACTCATGAGAATCATCTGATGTTAAAGGAAGTGTTCGACTATCCGTTTATCGCCTTCAATGCAAAATGGATGGCAGGGAATGTACCCTCTAATGCTAGTCCAAATCAATATTCTCGTTTAGTAAGGGTCCTTAGAGCAATACCACGAATTAAGGACCGAATATTGGGAGAAATGAAATGCGACTGTTGCGGACATTCGATCGTATTTTGTGTGGAATACGAGAGAACGTTCAAGGGAATAGTGATACTACCATGTTGTCGAATAATGTTACATAAAAAGGCTTTCTGTTTGCAGGAATTCTTCATACCCGATACTTTGGCCCCTTATCGATATTATTGCAAAAATTGTACAGTGCCGTGGTGTAATGGAAGTCCGGATTATTTAATGGAAAGTTATGATAATAAAATAGCTAGGATTGAGAAGCGTAATATGGCTATATTTAGCTTTATGGAAATATGGCGTTTACCTTCTGTAGGGGCGTTTTTCCCACGGGGATTTTGGGGTGATACTTATGCGGAAGAATATCCATTATTGGAAGATTCAGATTCAGATTGGTGACAGGCTAATGAAAAGGTATGAATAAGATAACGCCAGATGAGAGAAGGTGGTTGTGCTACGAGAGGTTAATCAGATTATCAAGAGGTTATGAGGAGTAGAATATGGAAACAAAGAGAATATCAGTGTCAAGAGAAGAATATCATAGATGAATTATATTGAATTAGTGAAATCGGGATTACGAGGTAAAAGAAAATCGAGATTGATAGAATAGAAAGAAACCATGATCCAGTATAAGTCGCGCATCAATGAGTAAAATGAAATGAATATGATGAGTTAGTGATAAACGGAGATGGAGAAATAAGGTGATTAGTGGAAATCAGGGTTGAAAACGTGTGAGAGGAGAATTGAAGAGAACAATGATATTGAGAATAAGAGAACTAAGAGATAATAGGGAGAATAAGGTGATAAAGAGAATAGAGAAGAGAGCAGAAGAGAATGAGAAACAAAAAAAATACCTGCAGGTGTTGAAATGCTTTTATACTAGCACGTCCGAGGTGGTTGGTGAGTAATTTCTCGGGTGAAGGGATAAGCGTAGGCGTTTTCTAAACAGCTTGAGAATTGTATATGCCCTTAGATTAGTCAATACTTCGTAGAATTTGCTTAAATATGGAATGGCCTAACTGTGAGAAACCAAGGACGGACGCATTATTAT
>JAAELB010000158.1 GCA_024227155.1 Desulfobulbaceae bacterium | reverse complement strand
GGCCTCAGGTATTGAAGTGCCAGATATAGATAGTTTTACAAGATCAATATCAAGTTATTTATTTGATATTGATAAAGAATATACGATTGACCTGCCTGGTGATGATAGGGATCCGCTTTATGGGCAGTTATCCATTATTGTTGATAAGCATAAAGCGATGGACGACCTTTATGAGCGTTCATTATTTATCCTTTTTTCTGGATTATTGAGGAACCTGATATTAGGCGCGATGCTGGCCGCAGTATTTTACATTGTACTCACCAGACCCATTGTCAAGGTGGCTGAAGAAATCAGGAGAAAAAACCAAACAAAGAATGAACAACCGGGATTCGCTATACCTGCAGAACTGGCCGACAATGAAATTGGTGCACTATTAACAACTTTCAACAAATTTGTCCTTGGTGTTAAAGATGCTGACAATTTCCTAAGAACAGTTCTCAATTCCTCGCCGACTGCCATGATAATCAGCAATATTTCTGACGGTATGATTTTGTACGCTAATCCAGTGGCGCAAACCATGCTTGGGCGAACGGACGCCGAGCTCGTCGGTAGCATGATAAAAGACTTCTACGTCAGTATGGACGACCAAGAATTATTGTTTGAGATTTCGGAAAAAAATGTGGGAATCAAAGATCGTGAACCGCTTAAAAAGCAAGAATTGCTTGCAAAACATAAAGACGGAACCCAAATTAGCATAGATTCGAGCATCCAGTCGATAGAATATGAAGGCAATAAGGTACTAATTTCAACCTTCTTTGATCTCACCGAACGAAAGAAGGCTGAAGAAGAAAAGGAAAAACTTGAAAACAAACTTCGCCAAGCACACAAAATGGAAGCCATTGGCACTCTTGCTGGAGGGATTGCTCATGATTTTAACAACATTCTAGCCGCTATTCTCGGTTATGCTGAGATGGCAAGGGATGACGTTCCACCTGAATCAACAGTTGCCAAGGATTTAGACAAAGTATTGGAGGGGGGGGGTAGAGCAAAGGATCTCGTACAACAGATACTAGCCTTCAGTCGTCAGGATGAAATGGAGAGAATCCCATTGCAACCTGAAAGTGTGGTGAAAAATGCCATAAAAATGCTTCGTCCTTCACTGCCAACCACTATTGAAATTAATCAAGACATCACCTCATCAACAGGCCTGATCTTAGCGGACCCGACCCAGATCCATCAAATACTGATGAACCTATGTACCAATGCATTTCATGCGATGGAAAATACTGGCGGCACGCTCGACATTTCATTAAAAGAGGTAACTCTAACTTTTGAAGATCTTGTGCACGAACCAAGTGTCGAACCTGGCACTTTTGTTCAGTTGTCGGTCAATGACTCCGGTCCGGGGATCGTACCAGATATCAAGAAGAAGATTTTTGATCCCTATTTTACGACTAAAGAGACCGGCAAAGGTTCCGGGATGGGGCTCGCAATTGTCCATGGAATAGTAAAAAGCTATGGAGGTTATATCTCCCTGTACAGTGAACCCGGAGAAGGTACAGCTTTCCATATATTTATACCTGTTATTGATGAAGAACTGCTGCCCGAAATTGAAGATATCAAACCGACTCCAGTTGGCAGGGAGCGTATCCTTTTCATAGACGATGAGGAAATACTGGCCGAAATGGGCAAGAACATGCTTGAAAGGCTTGGTTACCATGTTACGGTAAGAAACAGCAGCATTGAAGCTCTTGAAACTTTTCAAAACCAACCAGATTTGTTTGATCTTGTCATCACAGATCAGACAATGCCGGGTATGACTGGTGCTGATATTGCCGGGAGAATGATACAAATCAAACCTGATATTCCAATTATTCTTTGCACTGGCTACTCTACAATAATCTCAGAGGAAAAAGCCAAGTCTATTGGCATTAAGGAATTTGCATTAAAGCCACTCTCGAAGAAGGATATTGCTGTGTTGATTAAGAAAGTGTTGGATAACTCATGACGTGCCGTGCATAAAATAAACGATTGTTATCCTCCCACGAACTCATTGAGTACGCAGTAAATTCCACCATTTAAAATGTCACGTCGAAGGCGTGAAAATTTAATTCAGCACCAAACAAAAGGTGTTTCCTGTTATGTTGCTTATGTTGATTTGCTATCTTTTGCCCTCGTATTTTCATCGTGAGATATTGGACTAACATAGTCAACATATTTCCACTGCATCTTAACCTGGGTACACCCAACATTCGTGAAACCATGTGCAAAGTAGTGTCTGGTTCCGCTTAATATTTAGACGCGAAATGATGTTATCTGATTTTATCTGTGGGTGCAAGAAATGGTTATGTAGAGAGGGCGGGCTACAGGCCAAGTGGGGATGATGAGAACCGGTTCCAAAGTGAGGCGATTCATGAAACAAAAGCCACAAAAGCCGTTGTTCTAGCTCGGTCATGGTTTTAGTCTCCTTGGTAGGTTTTAAAAAAAAGAATAACCAACGAGCCGTTCTTTTGTTAAACCGCAATAAAAACGAAGTGACCAGGAGAGCGTTAAGAATCAGTGTCAAGGGAAGGATTAACATCAAATTGTGAATCAAAGGCAAAAAACATTTCCATTCCAGCCAAAACCGGTTTTTAAAAGGGTCGACTGTGAACCATATTAAGCCAAGCTATCAAATAGATTTTCTCGATGTATCTTTAAAATTGAGACTTGGAATTCAAGATAGGATATACTGGAAATAGCGATGACGCTGAAAATACATAACCCGAATAAATCAGAACTTTTTGAAATTCTTGGATAAATACCTTATATATTCTTACCCCGATTGGGCTGGAACCATAAGATTTCTCGTTTCAGATCCAATATATCTCTCAAGTTCCATAAACTGACAAGGAGATTTGTATGGAAAAGAAGCTGACAACACTATGTGTACATTCTGAAAAAGATTTCAAAAAACAAGGGAAAGCCATTTTCAAACTGGCAAAGAAGCAAGGACTTATTGCCATTACTAATCGGTTGTCGCTTTTTATCGACAAGACCTGCCGTCGTTGGTGGTTTGCCGATAAGACAACCGGGGTTCTCCTCTCTGTAGAATATGGTTTAATTGACGGAGAAGCCATTAACTTTCTCACCAATGAAATTTCAATCTAACCCGGAAGCTGAAAATAAGCCGGAAGATGTGCTTTTCGTAGGTTTTTTAATATGCAAAGACTCTGGCGGCTGAAGATCTCTTTTTAGGGGTAGTACTGTATGAACAGAAAGGACATCTTTACTGATACGGGTGACAAAATATACAAAGATGACTCTGGAGACCCATCATCGTTATGGGAGTTTAAACAGATTCTTGACTATATTGATGTTGGCATTCTCGTACTTGACCTGCAAAAGCAGTTAATTGAGTATCGTAATTCGATTTTTTATCAAATCATTGGCAACTGTGAGCTTTGTGGTAATTACTCGAGACTTTTTCAGTTGTTGGTAGTTGATCTCTATGTATCAAAAAATTCCCATGATGGAGTCCCGACAGGGGGAATATCCGGCACAGCGAAGTTGCAAGACAGGATACTCGGTTGCACTGTCTATCATGTTGATGACAATTTCAGCTTTATCTTTATCAGAGATACCACGGAACGAAGGCGTCTCGAGACCATAGCCCAGGCGGTTAACAGCATGGATAGTCTCGGGTTTATTTTTTCTGGGATTCGCCATGAAATTGGCAATCCCATGAATTCTTTAAAGATGACCCTCAGTGTTTTAAAGCAGAACATTGGTAGTTTTTCTGAACAAACTCTTGCGGATTATGTAGATCGGAGTTTAGCGGATATTGGCCGTGTTGAATATTTACTGAAGTCATTGAAAAGTTTTAGTATGTTTGAATCCGTATTTCTTGCGGATGTCCACTTTGGCAAATATTTGAGTACATTCCTGGCACTGGCAAAAAGAGATCTACAGCAGCGCGGAATTCTGCTCACCGTTGAATCACAGTTTGACCAGGCCAATGTAAGAATTGACCCACGCGCAATGAATCAGGTATTGCTCAATGTGGTCGCTAATGCCACAGACGCCCTTGATGGACGATCAAAGCCTGAAATAGCATTTTCCGCGAAGCTGAGAGACGGGCTTATCTGGCTGACAGTGAGCGATAATGGATGTGGCATTTCTCCGAAACAGAAAAAACATCTGTTTCAACCATTTAACTCCAATAAACCGAGTGGCAACGGACTTGGTCTGGTTATTACCAAAAAACTTCTGGCACTTATGGATAGCAGTATTGATATCGAAAGTCGGCTAAATGTAGGGACGCAGGTGACTATCAGTTTACCGACGTGTGACGATAGAGATACTGAGATATCTACTACAGAGGAGAACGTATAAAAGAATGAAGAAAGTTCTGATTGTTGACGATGAAAAATCCTTTCTACTATCATTACAGGATGGTTTCAGGCATCATGACAATAAATTTACTGTCCTCACAGCTGAAAATGGACGTGAAGCAGTTGAATTGCTTAAGAAGACGGCTGTCGATCTGTTGATAACTGACCTGGAAATGCCCGAAATGGATGGCTTTGAGCTCTTGGCCTGGGTAAGCAGGAAATTGCCTCAATTACCAGTTAGTGTAATGACTGCGTTTGGCACTCCGGAAATAGAAACGCGCCTTGCTGAATTCAAGACTTTGCAGTACCTTGAAAAGCCCCTCGACCTGGAGACCTTTGAAAAAGCAATCCTGACCGGCCTGAACAGTACAACTAAAAGCTATATCCACGGCATTACTCCAGCCACTTTCCTGCAGTTGATTCATCTAGAAAAGAAAAGCTGTACATTAAAGGTGTCATACAAAGGAGAGACAGGATATCTCTACCTCTCCCAGGGAGACCTGGTTGATGCGGAGTGTGGTGACGAAAAAGGCGAAGCAGCAGCCTACCGGATCATCTGTTGGGAAAATGCCGAAATCGAAATGGATAGTCTTGGGCAACGACATGAAGGGCCAATCAGCAGCTCGCTTGAATCAATTTTGCTGAACGCATTTCGAGCGGAAGACGAACGGGAGCAGGAGGATGAGCAGAAAACGAATGTTCTCGACCAGGAATTTGTTCTACCCGAACTTGGCAATTTAGTCCCACCCGATACAGAGGAGTCGCCCCGTGCTCCGGCTATGTTGTCGGAAGCGACTCTGGATAGTCTGGTTGAACTGCTCAATGCCAATAAAATTATCTCTGAGTTTGGTTTTTTCGACCAGAACAGTTCTTTAGTACGACAGAATGGAGGAAACTGTAGCTTGCACGTTTTTGATCCAGCGATCTACCTGCACCTCATAGGCCCCCTGGATGAAACACTTGATATTGGAAGCTGCCGCTGGATTAGTTTTTTTACAGCCAGGCGTATTCCATTTTTACTGTTCAGATTGTCTGGTTACAGCTTATTAGTCAAACTGCAACAGGGAGCCCGTGCTCAAGTAGCTGCAACGGAACTCAGCGAGTCATTCGACAGTCTGATAACAACTGGTTCAAAGAATACACTGGATATTTCAATGCCTCAACAGAACGGAGTTAAGAAATAATGAAAAAGCTCATTGACGATCTCAAGGCCCTTCCCGGAGTCCTTGGTGCCTGCCTGTATCATGGCCAAAAAGGGCCACTTGAGACCAATCTTCCAGCTATTTTCACAGCGGACAAGTTGACTGAAATAAGTAAAATACTATTGAAAATCCATTCAGTAGGACGGATGAATTTTCACGACCTGACTGAAGTGTCTCTGCAATACGACGAATCAGTTCTCATCGTTCGTGAGCTAGAAACCAACATTATTATATTTATCATGTGTGATCCTGGATTCAATCAGAACTTGGTAACGATGTCTTTGAATCTTCTCCAGCAGGAACTAAAAAACCAACCGGCTCTATTCAACATTCCCACGCTGGTAGCCAATGCTTCGTCCCCCTCCCCTGTACCTGCTTCGGATTCAGATTCGGATTCAGATTCAGACTCAGATTCAGATTCAGATTCAAAATTCCCAAGTGGAGAAGTAGCAAGGGCCCTCAAGGCAATGAGAGCGCATCTGCCGAAAATTATGGGCCCCATGGCTGACATGGTCTTTGATGATGCTGTTGAAGATTGGCAAAAACAGGGAAAACACACCGTGAATGACCTTGATATATTGCTGAGGCTGCTGGGTGAAGAAATTGACAGTAAAGACAAACTCAACAGCTATAAAGAGATGATTGCACCTGCCTTGGCACAGGCAGGAAAGGGAAAATAAATATGGCCACAGTGAAAGAATTCCTCACTCGGATCAACAGAATCGAAGGAGTTAACGGTTGTCTGTTAGTTAAGAAAGATGATGGCGCCCTGCTCGGACAAATAATCGACAACCATGAAAAACTCTCTTCATTGTTGTATTTAGGTGGCAAATGTAGCCGCGATATCATGGGCAGTGCGGGTTTTACCCATTGCAGCCTTCTCTCATTTAGAAGGGAGAATGGCAAAAACTTTCACATGTTCGGAGTGGATAAGTATTATCTTGGGGTTATGCAGGACCCGGAATACCCCCTGGACCCAATGATACAGAAAGTCAACCACTTGCTGAGCTTTGTGAATACTGGCAAAGCAAAAAAGACCAAAGGCACGCAGGCTGGTGGTGCTCCAGCAGGCAGCTTGTAAATCGATTAAGACGCCGATTCCGTTGCTGCGTCAATCCTTGTACTATATTTTTTTCTGGAGAAAGTAATGGCTGCAAAAATAAAGTTTGGCATATCTCAAAAACTGTCACTTATGCTGTTGTTGGTTACCCTGGTTCCATTGACTGTTATCTGGTTTTTCAGTTATCAGAATATCACCAAACTTACCACGGCAAAGGTGGTAGGCCAGTTGACAGGAGTTAACCAGAACTTGGTTACTTTTGTTGATTCCTGGATCGATATGAATCAGCGGATGCTGCAGCAAAACGCTTCTCTTGAAGCAATGCAGTCAATGGAGAGGGAACAGCAGATCGAAATCCTGGAAACCATCCCTCGCTACTACGATTGGGCCTATCTGGCATTTACCACAGATACGGAAGGAAACAATGTCGGTCGCAGTGATGGCAAGAGTCTTAAATATTATGGAGACCGTGTCTACTTCAAACAGGTCGCGGAAGGAAAACAATTCGGGCATCAGCTTTTAATTGGCAAAACATCAGGAAAACCGGCAATGGTCCTATCCACAGGAATTGTTGATGGTACTGGATCATTTGTCGGTGTACTAGCGCAGGCGATGACGCTGACGGAGTTGTCAGGTAAGATTGTCACCAAAAGGATCGGCAATACCGGTTTCTCCTTTCTGCTTGATGATCAAGGCCAGGTCGTCACCCACCCTGATGAGGCAATGACACAGGCCCGAACTGATTTGAGTGACCACCCCATGCTCGTAGCGTTTAAGGATGGTAAAACCACAGCGGTTTTTGAGAATGCTAACGGCGAAAAAATAGTGGCGGTGGCGCAGAATACCGCTCAGGGGCTAACCGTCATCAGTCGACAGAATTATGATGAAGCATACTACTTTATTAAAGCAGAGAACAACAAAGCCATAATTATTTTGGTAGTAACGCTTATTGCAATACTTTTAAGCGCCCTGCTTGTGTCAAAATGGCTGACATTGCCAATTCGTAATTTAACTGAAATCGCCGATAAATACAGTCAAGGACAGCTTGACCTTAAAATCAGTGGTTTGGATCGTAATGATGAGATTGGACTCCTCAGTCAGGCAATTGAAAGAATGGGGACAAGCATTCGTTTGGCAATGAACCGTTTGAAGAAGAAGTAAAGGTTCGTCATTCAAAAACAAGTAATCTGGAGAGTGTATTGAAAATTATGCACTTAAAGTAATCTTCAGGTAGTGAATGCAGTGAGACCTTCGAGGCACTTATCCCGTTTATCGGGGTTAGTGCCTCGAAGGGTATATTGTAATTTACACATTTTCAAGTGCCCGCCTGATAGGCGCAGGCATTTCTGTTGATTTTCGTGTTTGCGGGTCAAAAAAGACTTCTACAGTTTCATACGTGGCATGCACTTCATTGGTATCAACATGCAACATTCGTTCTGTAAATGTACAGCTTTTACTACCAATACGGGTCAGCAGACTATCTACAAGAATTAAATCTCCAGCTACCAGTTCAGAGTAAAACTGTACCGTCGCCGAAGCAGTTACCGTATGAACGCCAAACTCATCCACCATCTTTTGGTGACTGCCCCAATAAAGCGGCCAGAGATGAAATGCAGCATCATCGAAAAAATGACTATACCAGCGGACATTCATATGCCCAAAGTTGTCACAATACCAAGGGTGTACCACTCCACGCAGAACCTCTATAGGATCAGACATTTTTTCCTCCTGTTATTCTTAATAAGCAAAAAGGGGCTGTCCTTCGCAATTATTCGTACTTTCGGAAATTAGGTTGATATTATTAGGAAGAACCTCCCTGAGGCTTGGTATTGGGTGTAAAATTGTCTTGCCGATGTCCGGATGCGTTTTGATATGATCAAACTCTTCTTTCGTTAATTTAGCTGGCTTGAAAAGAACACTGTCACGCACACCGATTTTGCCGATATCGTGGAGCCGACCGCCGATGATAAGGTTATCGATGTCAGTCTTGCTGGCTCCGGTAAGGGCCAACATCTCAGAAGTAATTGTTGAAACTGAAATTCCAGTGTTGTATTGAAATACGGTTTACATGGCTGTTTTTTCAAGAACCTGGTTTATACCTATCTATGAGAAAGATTTTCTATGCGCCGGTTATGCTCTTGACATTGGCCGAGAAGAGTTTGCAATTCCATTCTACTCAATAGCCCTTTTTCAACGAAAAACTGACCAATTTTCTTTTGCAGATATCGTTGTTTGAGCAGCAAATCCCGAACCTCATTGGTTGTCAGAAATCCCATTTTTTGAGCTGTCAATCCAAAGGCACCGTTTTTTCCGGAATGTCTTAAAATGATAATTACAGAATCTTTGTCGAGATATCCCAGCTTAACTCCTATCTCCCCAATCTTCAGCCTGCCGGACTTCTGCCAGGCCAGAGCCTTAATAAGCTGTTGCCATTCTATAATACCTATGCGATAGAGAAAACGACCAAAAGGCAATTTTACATCTGGTAGTACATGAGAACAGGATCGGGCGTTAGTTTCAACTATGCCCCTGTTTTGAGTTGTCCGCGTCCGTATTTTTCTTGAGGCAATATGTTTGCGAAGCATTTCGCACGCAACCTGGAGGGAGACAAACTCTTCCTGAGATTTTTCTATGGAGACACCTGATACCAGCGCTTTATCTGGATGAATCTCCATGGCTCTTTTACGAAAGGCATTATTAATTCCTTCTTCCTGGAGATAAGCGAGGAAATCCTGGGAAAGGAGAATATCCTGCCCAAAAAGAATGCGGCACGCCTCAAATAAACTGTTTTCCCTTCTCACTATTTTGCCCCTGCATTTTTTCTCACTTACACTGTAATCCCAATCCCAATCTCAGAATAGTTTACTCAGACCACGTGGAGAAATCGTCATATGTTGCTGAATAATATGTGGAAAATTGTATCTTATCGAAGACACTCCTCAAAAATCAATTACAGGGAACGCCCCTCTGTGATCTGTTGATACCATCAGTAACACATCTTTGCCACTGTCTGAGCAATTTTTTGTAAAGGTACCACCTGAGAAGCTCCCCCTATTTCGATGGCAACCTTTGGCATGCCAAAAACTACACAGCTTTTTTCGTCCTGGGCGATGGTTGCCGCACCTGCCTCTTTCATTTCCAGCATACCTTTGGCTCCATCGTCACCCATGCCGGTCATAATAACCCCAACTCCGTTACTTCCGGCATACCGGGCGGCTGATCGAAAGAGAACATCCACCGAGGGGCGATGCCGACTGACCAGTGGGCCATCTTTTATCTGGACATAGTATCGTGCTCCGCTTCGCTGCAGGAGCATATGTCTGTTGCCGGGGGCGAGCAGGACCCTGCCTGGCATGACAGTATCACCATCCGCTGCTTCTTTTACTGTCATTTTACTTAAACTGTTGAGGCGTTCGGCAAAAGAGGTTGTGAAATGTTCCGGCATATGCTGGACAATAATAACCCCTGGAAAATCGGCGGGCAGCATCTCCACAAAGACACGAATGGCTTCAGTTCCGCCAGTTGACGCCCCGACTGCGACGATTGTTTCTGTGGTTTGGATCATTGCTCTGTTGCTGGCCTTAGAGAGAATAACGTCAGCGTTTAATTTTTTTTCAACACTTATAGTTGAAGTTCGACTCTGTCGTTTTACCCTTGCTTTTGCCGCTGCTTTTACTGCATCGCATATAACCACTCTTGATTCATCCAAAAACTTTTTTGTATCCATTCTCGGTTTTTGAATAATATCAACAGCCCCATATTCCATGGCCCGCAAGGCTGTTTCGGAATTTGTTTCCGTCAGACTTGAACACATCACTACTGGTATAGGATGCTGCGACATAAGCTTTTGCAGAAAACTTAACCCATCCATACGCGGCATTTCCACATCCAGGGTAATGACATCGGGCACAAATTTTCTTAATCTCGATGCTGCTACATAGGGGTCCTGCGCAGTAACAACCTCATCAATCTCCCTATCGGCCAGAAGGATTTCTGATAACGTCTGCCGCACAACTGCTGAATCATCAACGACAAGCACCTTAAGCCCCATAGATCCTCCTACGACAGCATCTTGCAAGGTAAGTGTTTACAAATAAAAACGTATACATATGATCCTCTCTAAACCCTATACAATTAATATATTTCAGATACCAGATGCTAAGATTAATCTGTTGTCGTGTCTTATCAAGATTCATGGAGAGTGCCCAGCGTAGAAATATGTATGATATTTGGTCCTGAGCCCTCATTTCTTTTTGACAAAGACAATTCCACTATCAGTTTTAAAAATCAGTTTACGCCCCTTATTGCCGCCAACGTCTATAGCGGTTGGGACGAGTCCTTCGGCCTTCAGGCATTGTACTGCAACAGAGATATTTTGCCTTCCGACGGTGAGGCTGCTAACACTCGACACTGTATTTTTGAACATATCAGATCCTCCAAACAATTTAACCTGGATCTCTTTTTGTCGAATCCTCTGATGCTTAAAAAACATCACCATGTGATAAACTGCTGTATCGACATATTTGAAACTCTTGCTTCCACCTCCATTAGGCAGCATGGCATGGCAGATTGCTGCAATTTGTGTATGCGGATGAAACATCGTCACAGAGATACATGAGCCTAGGACTGTTGTCACCATCACCGGTTCTTCGGCAATAACCATCTCTCCTGGTTGAAGAAAAATTTTCTGCAGTGGAGTGGTCCCACGATTCATCACAGTTTCCGGTAAATGGTCGGTGCCACCTGAGTCAAGGGGGTGTCGTAACCATGGAGTGACTCAGAATGGCCAAGAAACAGGTATCCACCATGATTGAGATAGCGACAAAATTTGAACATCAATTTTTCCTGCGTTTCTTTGTCGAAATATATTATAACATTTCGGCAAAAAATTATATCTACCATTTCCGGCAAGCCAAAGTCCCCATCCATGAAATTCAGGCGCCCAAACCGCACCAGCTTACGTAGTTCCGGTACAATCCGTACCTGGGGATTCTTCCTATCGACCCCTTTAAGCAGATATTTTTTGCGAAACTGGGGTGTGACCGGGTCTATCAGCCTCATCGAGTAGACCGCCCTTTGTGCTACGTTAAGTACTTGTGTCGAAATATCCGTTGCCAGAATATCGAATCTAAAACCAGGTCGTGTAGACTGAACTTCAGCTAGAACCATTGCCAGCGTATATGGTTCTTCACCTGTGGAGCATCCTGCACTCCAGATTTTCAAACTATTTCGTTCATTAAAACTTTGTTGAGCTTGTAAGGTTGGCAGGGCATTATCGGTCAGATAGGAAAAATGACTGGGCTCACGGAAAAAATCAGTTTTATTTGTGGTAATAGCATTGACGAGATGAGACATTTCCTCTTCTTGCCCTTCAGGACTGAAAAGGAAGTCGCAATACTGGCTAAAACTGGACAGATTCAGTACTCGCAAACGTTTACTCAAACGGCCAGTAAGCATGGTACTTTTACTTTCCGGCATTTTGATTCCAAGATTATTGTAAATGAATGAACTCAACTGCTGAAAGTCATTTTTACTCAGTTTCACGTCCATAACACTCATTCAAAAAATAAGTGAAGTTCCGGGTGACGCTCCGCCATCCGGAACTTCTGGTTTTGATAATTTAAAAGCGTTCGAATTCATCATCCAGTCTGCTGCTGTCCTCTCCCAGATCAAGATCTAACCCGGAGGAGGCGGTTGTGACCTTTTTACCCCTCTTCGGTGCCTTATTAGGCGGAGGCAATGTCGCCTGCTTCTTTTTC
>JAAELB010000157.1 GCA_024227155.1 Desulfobulbaceae bacterium | reverse complement strand
GGCACTTGAAGCGAAAACAGGAAAAAAGCCAAACATTATTTATTTCATGTGGGATGATGCTGCCTATGGTCGTGTGGGTCACCCAATGTTGAGTAAAATAACTGGTATTGATACTCCTAATTCCTAACCCGAATAAATCGGAACGTTTTGAAATGCTTGGATAAGTACCTTCACGAAATTATTTTCTGCCACAAAAACGCAGAAAATAATTTCTAAGGTACTAACAAGCCGATAGCGAGAGGAAAACCATTTGAAGGGATTGAGCTATTAGCACAGGAAAGAGAGGTCGTTACACCCTATAGCTCTAAATAATCAATGTGCGTATAGATTTACAAAACCAACAGCCCTTAAAGGCTGGTGGTTTTGTTTTTTAAGAGAATTTGTGTTTGTCAAAAAATAGATAGTTATTTTCGAGCTGTAAATAACGTTGTTAAAGAGAAACAATAGACTGAAGTTGTGGAGGAAGCTGTGAAAAGATTAACACTTTTATTATGCGCATTGTTAATAACACCTATGATGGTAAATTTGAGCATCGCTGCCGAGAACTGGGAGTTTGTCATAGCACCATATGCTCTTATTCCCAGCATAGATGGGGACACGTCTATAGGTCGAGTTGAAGGCCTAAATGTAGATGTCGGCCCGAGTGACATTTTGAATAACCTTGACTTAGGTGGCATGATCCAGGTTGAGATTCATCATAACAGTGGGTTTGGGTTAATTGCTGCCTATAACTTTATGGATCTCAGTGGAGAAGCAAGCACCCCGGGTGGTGAAATCAAACTCGAGCCAGATATCTATCAGGGTATCTTTGAGGGATATGGAGCGTACCGGCTAGGACGTGAAAGTGGACCCTTAGATATATACGCAGGTATACGTTGGTGGGATATAGATGTTGAGCTTGATGCGAATGGCAATAGACTTGTGGAAAACAAATCGGATTGGGTTGATCCGGTTATTGGAGCTCGCTGGACACCAGCCATTTCTCAAAATTGGAATTTTATCCTCAGGGCAGATATTGGAGGCTTTGGAGTATCTTCTGATTTCACCTGGAATATACAGGGCGGGTGTTCCTGGGATGCGACTGATTATTTAACAGTTGTAGCCCAATACCGTGCACTTTCAGTTGACTACAGTACCGGAACAACAGGAACCACAAACCGTTTTACCTATGACACCATTACACATGGCCCTTTGATTGGGCTGGCTTTTCGTTTCTAAATATAAAATGGAGATATCATCAGTTTGCCTCTTGAGTATTGGCACTACGACGATGCCTGGTGAAGGTTTGTCTGGAAGCTAGGTGACTATTCCTGAGGTACTATCTGAAGCCGGTTACAACAGGGTTCAGATGGGTAAGTGACACATTGAAGAATTTTACCCACATAATCAAGATTTTGATTTTGCCGTGTTTCCAGTGCATCAGCAGGTTCAATTAACTTGGATGATAGCGGCTGCTGATCACTTATACAGCCACTTGTTATTCATGCCATTGAGTTAAAATGGAGACAAAAAAGGCCCGCTTCGGTGGGCCTTTTTATTTGGAATTTCTTATGTTTGTTTATGCGTAAAGTAGTAAGTTGGCATTTATGTAAAGGAATTTTTCCCGAAAAAAATCTATGAGCCCGTTGATTTAATGCCTTTTCGCCCAATCTCTTCGTTAAACCAAAAATTTTATCCTCGGTAAGCGAGGCACGAGACTCCGAGATATCAACTATATGCCTGTGGTAAATTTTTTGTTTGCCTCGATATTGAACAAAAATGCTATTAAATCAACAGACTCATCTATGAAGAGGCGCTCTAAGAAAAATGTTTCCTGGGAAGAGAATGTGAACAAGATCGTTGGGCTGGGGAGCAAGTCTATCCGAAAAAGCTATTATCCTGAGTTGAAAAAAAAAATAACATCACTTGATAGACAGAATGTGTTCTATCAATCTGTTCTCAACTCCATTCCTGATGGTGTCGTCATCACGGACTCTTCGGGGGTTATACAGCAGGTAAACCCCGCATTGGCAGAGTTGTTTTTTTATAGTACACGAGACCTTACGGGTAAGCATATCTCAATGCTGTACTTTGATGACTTGAATGATGAGCCGGATGAATCTCTTTGGACCGACAAAGCTCGGAATTACCGTCGCAAGGATGGTACTCAGTTTATAGGAGAGGCGCATAGCAGTGAAATTCAAGATAAAACCGGTTTGATTATTGGCAATATTGAAGTTATTCGAGATATTTCTGAAAGGATTGAGACCATTCGTCAAAAGAGACGATTGGAGGAACAATTGCTTGGCTCCCAGAAAATGGAGGCGATCGGCTCACTTGCAGGTGGGATTGCCCACGATTTTAATAATATACTCAGTGGTATAATTGGCTATGCAGAACTTGTTGAAATCTTCCAGCTTACAGATATTGACGAAATACGCCATAACCTAACCCGAATAGATCGGAACTTTCTAAAATGCTTGGATAAGTACCTTCACGAAATTATTTTCTGCCACAAAAACGCAGAAAATAATTTCTAAGGTACTAAGAGTAAAAAACGTTGGATTTTCCCGATATCTATACAAACCTCGTCTTTTCACTGGGAAAAGAACTATCTCTTTGTTATTCAATAGCTTGTTTTAATGACTTATAAATACATTTCTGTCATAAAAAACAGGTAAGCGTAGACTCCGAGAAACTCAGGAACTCCTTATAAAATCGTGAGCTTATTTTAACACCAGATAGTGAACGAAGTGAGATCTTCGAGGCACTTATCCAGCGATTCTAAAAAGTTTCCGACTAGTCGGGTTAGTTTTTTACTGTCAAGAAAGAAAAATACCTACTACCTAGACGTTCGAGGTCAAAGTGCAAAGTACTATACGGTTTGGCAGGGAGAAGTTGATCCTGATAATAATGGCTATGATTGTTGTAATGCCCCAGGGGGTGATGGCAAAATCAGGCTTTGAAAAATGGATAGAGGAGTTTTACCCTGTTGCCCAGAAAGAAGGGATTCAGAAGAGTACCTACGAAATCGCCTTCGCAGGTATCACGGAACCAGACGCCAGGGTTCTTGAAAAGGCGGCATATCAACCGGAGTTTAAGACAAAAATCTGGGATTATGTTGATGCCAGGGTGAACAGTTTATCCATCAAAGAGGGGATGCGGATGGATAAATATTACAGCAGAACCCTTGATTCAGTGGTGAAAAAGTTTGGCATACAACGCTCGGTCCTGCTGGCTATCTGGTCCATGGAGTCCAATTTTGGCAACGTCCTTAAAAGGCCAGAACGGTTGCACTATGTACCTAGGGCCCTCGCTACACTTGCCTATAAAGATGACAGGAGGAAAAAATTTGCAAGATCGCAACTCATAGCCTCGCTGAAAATACTTCAGGATGGCGATGTGGACAAAGATCAGTTAACTGGCTCATGGGCTGGAGCCATGGGCCATACTCAGTTCATTCCAACAAGCTATCTTGCCTATGGCGTTGACATGGATGGTAATGGCAGAAGGGATATCTGGAATTCGATTCCTGATGCCCTGGCCACCGCCGCAAATCTGCTCCATAAAAACGGCTGGAGACCTGGAAAAACATGGGGGTATGAGGTTGAACTGCCGAATAACAAGGGTGGTGTTGCACGCTACGAAGGGGAAACGAAACTGCTCTCCGAGTGGCAGGAGCTGGGATTTAAGCGTCCCCACACCAAAGGATACCCACGGCCTGGAGAAAAGGCTGTCTTTAAACTGCTGGCAGGGGAAAATGGGCCGGGTTTTTTAATGATGAAAAACTTTTTTGTGCTGAAAAGATATAACAACGCGGATGCATATGCCCTTGGGGTGGGGCTTCTGGCGGATCGAATTGCCGGTTTTGATGGTATGGTGCAATCCTGGCCCAGGCCTCCTGGCTCTCTCTCCTTTGATGCAAAATTTGAAGTACAGAGGCTCCTGAAGAAACAGGGACACTACCATGGTAAAATTGATGGTTATCTCGGTAAGGGCACCCGGACCGCGATTAAGTCTTACCAGGAAAGGGAGGGGTTGAAGGTTGACGGTGAACCCAACCAGAATCTGCTTAAAAACTTACAACAATAATTGAAGGGCCTTTTTATTCTTGGCATATATCAAAAAAGGAGCCCCTGGTAAGCTTTGCCAGGTCATCTGGGCTGAGCTCAATATCTAATCCTCTTCGACCGGCACTGACGTAAATTGTATCATACTGTTTGGCCGATACATCTATGACGGTAGTGAGTTTCTTCTTTTGCCCAAGAGGGCTTACCCCGCCAAGGACATAGCCTGTTGACCGTTCGGCCTGGCTCTTGTCCGCCATTTTCGCCTTCTTTGTCCCGGTTGCTTTTGCGAACTGTTTCATAGAGAGCATGGACATAACTGGAATGATCCCAACAGCGAGTTTGCCCCCATCTATTTCCGCGACGAGTGTTTTAAAAACTTGTTCTTTCGGGATACCCAGTTTTTCAACTGCTTCTCTACCGTATGAATCGTGGGATGGATCGTGGTCGTATTTATGCAGGGTGAATTGGATCTTCTGTTTTTTTGCTTCGTTAATTGCCGGGGTCATATTTTTTTGAGGTAAATTAAAGTAGACTGAATGGATACATATCAGCAAAATAGTAAAACCAAATTCACTATAACCGTGTATCTGGTCACTGTCTAGCCGGGCATTATTATCAGTTGAGAACTGGGGTGAAACGAAGGAGTCTTAATTACATGCCTGACCCATGGTATACTGGACTTTATGCAGGCGATTATCTATATTGCTGGCTATAAAGTGATTTTTTTCAAGATTGATTGGAACTTAGATGATGGCTACACATTCTTATGGAGGAAAAGAGCTGGTGAAAAAAAAGACCTTAGTACATATATCTTTAGTTGCGTTTTTGCTGGGATGTGCGCTACTGACAAGTGGCTGTGGTTCTAGCGTAAAATATGGGACTGCCAGAATCGATAGTACACCCGTGGGAGCGGAAGTTGTAAATCTAAAAGATTCAAGTCACCTGGGGGTCACTCCGGTCCATGTTTCTTTCTCGGGAGAGGCGGATACCTCTGAGTTTGTTACAGTACAGTTACACAAGGTCGGATACCGGGACCGTATTACCACTTTTTGGGTCAATAGAAGGCATGATTCTGCACAGACAGCCAAGATGGGTGCTGTGGATATTCATGTAGAACTTGAAAAAAGAGCAGAATAAATCAACGGGCTCATAAATGACGGGATTATAATGGAAATCATATCAAACAGACTAAAGGCGCAAAGGGTGATGAAACGGGCCGGGTCAGTACTGGGTATATTAAGTCTTATGATACTCACCTCCTGTTCCTCAAAGCAACCAATCAGTTTTAATATCCATACAGAACCGGAAGGCGCCCACATTATCTACTCCATTGATGATTTTGATTGGACGTATCTGGGGATTACTCCAATCAAAGCAGTGAAGATTATGAGCGAGGAGCGACTGCAGGATGGTCAGACCTTTACTCTCAAGGCAATGCGGTGTGGATACGTTGATCAGTCCAGGCAGTGGCTCGGGGAGGATCTTTTTGATGAGAATGAGGACAAGGGCATGATTCTGTGGACGCCACGACTTATCAGGTCTATAGAGTAAGGCTATGGGCGAGAATACTACGATGATAAAAGAAAAACTTGTTGCCATCATTACTGCACTACTATTTCTAGCATTTACGAATGGCTGTGGCAAAAAAGGTGACTATGAAAATGTCTCATCGTCCATGAAACCTGAAGCTCATAATATTCAGGGTTCCGCCGATTTGTCAGAGGGGGGCAGCGGTGAGACTTTTGCAGAAGGGGATCTTGAGTCTTTGGATACGGAGAGGAATTCTCAATATTCAACGTTTTCAAACTCAGAGGAATACCGGGCTCTTTATGGCAATTCCACGGCACCGCTACTTCCTGTCTATTTTGATTTTGACAGCTCTATTGTCCGTCCCGATCAAATCGACACTCTAAACGATGATGGACAATATTTATTAGAAAATAAAAGCCTACAACTTGTGATAGAGGGTAATTGCGACACACGGGGTACCGCCGACTATAATCTAGCTCTTGGTGAGGTTCGGGCCGGGAGTGTTAAAAAATATCTGGTAGCTCTGGGGGTTTCTGAGGATAGGATTTCAACCTTAAGTTTTGGTTCAGAGAGGCCTTTGTTTTCAGGTAACAGTGAAGAGGACTGGGAAAAAAACAGACGGGCCGATCTTGTTATCCCTTAGCCGGATTTCAAGTGAACGATTTTAAATCGTACCGAATCAACATAAGTTCATCAGGGGGCAGCGAATCTGATAGCCCCCTTTAGCACTCCTCCCTCTTAATCAACGGGCTCATCAATAACAAGCAGTTGTTTTGCAGTTTCCTTACCGCCCATCCCTCCTGGTATAGTGATGTCAAGAATGTATCCTTTAGTCCTGGTCCAGGTGGTCTGTCGTACGGTTATCTTCAGGACTGTTTTTTTCAAGATCAACTCCGGTACCGCAGCAATCAGGACAATCCTCCCAGGTGAGCATAAACCTGCTTTCACCACCAAAATAAGATGTCTGGCCTGAGCCTCCGCAACCACGGCATGGGATATTTTTTTTTACAGGGGAGGTTGGTTCTTGTTTGGGCATAGTGTTTCAGTAGTTTGAGGGTGATGTTATTTAGTACCTTACTCCGTAAAAGCTGTGATAAAAAACAAGAAAATACGGATTTGATTTTATATCATATGGTTATAAGCACTCACAAGGTACTTACTTACCGTTTATCGGTGTTTGTCCTGATTTGATGTGACTTCTTCAACTATACCATTGTATAGTCCCTCATACCAGTGTATCAGAGGGGGGAGAGTTCATTGAAACTAGTTATTATATTCTATAATACTCAAATAAAAGGGGAGAAGGGATGAAGAGAGGAAGTCAAAACAGATGGTTTGTAATGATGGTTTTTACTCTATGCTCGCTTGGTTTGGTTGGTTGTGCCGGCACCTACTACAGTGCAATGGAAAAAGTTGGTAAGCATAAGCGGGATATAATGGTGGACCGAGTTGAAGAAGCCCGAGACTCCCAGGCGGAAGCCCAGGAACAGTTCAAGTCGGCACTGGAGCAGTTTGATTCTGTGGTCAAATTGAAAGAGACCGACCTCAAAAAGGCGTATGACAGTCTCAGCGGTGAGTATGACAAGAGCGTGGACGCGGCCAACAAGGTTACCAACAGAATTGATAAAGTGGAGTCTGTAGCGGACGCTCTTTTTGATGAATGGGAAGACGAGTTGGACGAGTATCAGAGTAAAGATCTTCGTAGATCCAGCAGGGAGCAGATGAAAAGAACAGAGGTTCGTTACCGTGAAATGCTTGCAAGCATGCACCAGGCTGAGGCGAGCATGGAGCCAGTGTTAAGGATTTTTAAGGACAATGTCCTGTTTCTCAAGCATAATCTGAATGCCCAGGCAATTGGTTCTCTACAATCTGAATTTGCTAACTTAAAGGGTGAAATTGATATTTTGATCAGAAAGATGAATACCGCAATTGAATCTTCCAATAAATTCATTGCCGATATTCAATAAGCTCTATCTTCGGTAGCCCGGAAAATAATGAACATTCTTCTTGTTAATCCTCCCAACTGTGGACGCAGTATCCCGGAGGAAAGATATGGTATCGACTCGCTTAAACAGATTTTTAAAGGCGAGCCTCTGGCACTTGAGGAACTGGCAGGCAATCTTAAGCAATATGAGGTTCGGATTGTCGATCTGAAGGCTGATCCTGAGGGATTAGACAGGGAACTCGCTGATTTTAAACCGGATATTACGGGCATAACCGGAGTCACCTGTGAGGCCAACACCATGTTGCAGCTCGCAGGAAAGGTGAAACGTCAGTGTCTTTCCCTCGTTGTGGTGGGTGGAATTCACGCAAGTAATGATCCCGGTTTTTTTAATCATGAATCCGTTGATTTTATTGTATTGGGGTTAGGGAAAAAAGTATTTGCCGACTTGGTAACTATTTTGAAAAGTTCCCCTGGAGCCGATTTCTTTCTTCCCGGTGTGATTCGCACAAACCCGGGGAAAAAGCTGAAGGTTGTCCCTCATTCTAACTGTAGTACTGATCTGGTTGAGGGCACTTCTCCGGCATATGAGCTTGTGAGCAGCTATCGTTCCCATTACACTTTGGAAAAACTGAATGTTGAAATGGGTTTTGTCGCCTCGGCGTATGGTTGTCCCTATCGCTGCTCCTTTTGTTGTATCAAAGGGCAGTCCGGCGGAAAGTATTTAACAAAATCTATCGATGATGTGGTAAGGGATGTTCGCTGTCTTGGGGAAATACCCGTAATCAGACTGGTTGATGCCAATACCTTTGGAGATGTTGAACGGGCAAAATTGCTTTGTCGCGCTCTGGTTGAAGCCGGGGTGAAAAAGCAATATCTGGCCGATATCCGTTCGGATACTGTTGTGCAACATCCGGAGATGGTTCGAGAATGGAAAGAAGCTGGACTCCGTGCTCTGATTATCGGCTTTGAGGAGATAAGTGATACAAATTTATCCGCCATGAATAAGGCCAACAGGGCGAGTGTTAACACGGAGGCCATAGCAATTCTCAATGAGATCGGGATCACTATTGTTGGCGATTTTATTATTTCTCCAGATTACGATGAAAATGATTTTCAGCGTCTCGGCGACTACCTTGGCAATAACCATATTGACCTGCCGATGATTACGGTTATGACTCCTCTACCCGGTACCGTTCTTTACAAGGAAAAAAAGAGTGAGATTATTAATCATAACCTGGACTACTACACACTGACAAATGCCGTAACCAGGACAAAACTTGACGAAGAGCAGTTTTATGCCCATTACGCTGAACTTCTTGAACGCAGCCACAGCAATGCACGGATTTAATAGATGAACGCCTTTATAACAGCAGTCTCCACCTTCCTTCCCGGCAGTCCGGTGGGCAATGACTCTCTTGCAGAATACCTTGGAGAAGTCAGTAAAATTTCAGCAAAAACCCAAAAAATAATCCTGAGAAATAACGGTATTACGAATAGGTATTATGCCCTTGAACGGGACACAGGTAAAACTACCCACAGCAATGCACAGCTGGCCGCCGAGGCCATACGTCTTTTGCCCCTCAATACAAGTTTGTCCGGAGGTTCCATTGCTTGTCTCTGTTGTGGTACCTCATCACCGGATCAGATAATGCCGGGGCATGGTTCCATGGTTCATGGGGAGCTGGATCTTGGGCCATGCGAAGTGATAACAACTGCAGGGATTTGCCTGAGTGGCATTACTGCATTAAAACACGGCGCCATGTCTGTGGCCCTTGGGATGAGCCATAATGCTGTTGCGACCGGTTCTGAACTCGCCTCTACATTTCTACGCAACGATTTTTTTCAGACGATGACCGGCAAAGCCGGTTTACCCCTGGAGGGTAGCCATCCCGCTTTTTCGTTTGAGGCGGAATTTCTTCGTTGGATGCTTTCTGATGGCGCTGGTGCGGTGCTTATTGGTCAAAAACCTCTGGAAGATGGTTTAAGTCTTAAAATCGACTGGATTGAAACGATCTCCCATGCCCATCTTCTCGAGCCATGCATGTATGCCGGGGCGGTGAAAGAAGACGATGGGTCTCTCACAGGGTGGCGCGAGTGCGTAATCTCTGGAACACTTGAAAAACAAGGGGTTATGACCATAAAACAGGACGCCCGTCTGTTGAACCAGGAAATAATAGAGAGTACAGTTGCCAAAAGTCTGCCTTCAATTATTAAAAAACACGACCTCGCCCCAACAGACGTAGACTGGTTTTTACCCCATTACTCGTCGGAGTATTTCAAAAGACCTCTGGATACCAAGATGAAGGAGATCGGCTTTGCTATCCCCGAGGATCGCTGGTTTACCAATCTTCGTACCAAAGGCAATACCGGTTCAGCCTCTTTTTATATTATGCTGGAAGAGTTGTATTCCTCGGGGCAGCTGCGCAAGGGGGACAGGATTTTGGGTATGGTTCCGGAGAGTGGCAGGTTTTCTGTGGGTTGGCTTTTATTGACTGTTGTTTAATACTATTTTCATATTTGGTTCAGAAAATGTAAGGGATAAACATTTTCGTCCGTTGCATATACTCTTTATACTTTGGACCGAAAAAACGTAGATTTTCCTGTTCTTCCACCTTGGCGCTGGTGATGAGAAAAAAGCTGATCATGAAAATGAGTGCAATATTAACAGCGTTAATATGTTTAAAGAAAGTTCCCCACGCCAGGAAAAGCAGGGAGCTGTACATAGGGTGCCGAACATATTTATAGAGCCCCCGCTCTACAACATGGACGGTGTTTTCAAAGGAAAAGTTTTCCGGCATCTCGTGGCGAGTTCCATGGCCTCCCTCTCTTTTGAGTATCAACAACGATTGAACAATAAAAAATATTGATGCCAGCAGGAGAAACCAGGACAAAAGATGCAGGGTTGAAAACGGATCATGGAACCAATACTTATGGTTCATAAGGAGCAGGAGTAAAACCCCCTCAAAGACAAAAAACCGATAAAAGCCGTGTGTTCCAGGGTTTGCCAGAGATTTCCATGAGATGCGAAGGAAAAACAGAGTGAAGATGATAAAGAGAGCTGCACGCGTCATCGAATAAGGTACTCCCATAGTGGTCCATAATATCCCCGTTCATGCATTTTGCGCACGGTTGAGGCCCCGACAGCGCCCCCGGAGCCGATTATCCAGTTAATTCGTTTATCACATTTCTTTCTGACCAGGGTTTCAATGGTGTCACGGGAAATTGAGTCCGCTTCATAGAAGACAGGCTGAAGAAGATCTGTTTCACTGGTTATCTTTTTTTCTTCGATTGCCATGTGGTAAAGAGTGGTCTGGGGGTAGATTCTGATACCGGCGAAACAAAAAATGACGGTTTTTTTTAGTTTATCTATACCATCCATCGTTTCCGCGATTGACGCTTTAGATTCGCCGGGGCCTCCCAGAAGAAAATAGTGAGCTACATGCAGACCGGCATCAAGTGCCCCCTGGTGGGCTGCGAAAACATCCTTTACTGTAAAGGGTTTACGGTAGGATCTGAGCATGTAATCCGAGAGAGCCTCAGTACCAAACTCCACATGATTAAGCCCCCCATCCGCCAATGTCGCAAAATAATCAGCGGGTAGTCTGGTTGGGGCAAAGAATCCACCCCAGGGGATTGAAACACCCTTCTCCTTAAAGGCCTTGGCTACAGCCAGGCTGTGATCGATATCAGAGTTGAAGGCCGAGTCGGTAATGAAAAAATACCTGGCCCCGGCTGCCTGGAGATCAACAGCCATTTGTGCCACTTTCTCCGGTTCTACCAGTCTATGTTTTCTTCCCTCAATTGAGGGGTATGGGCAGTAAATACAATTAAAAGAGCAGCCTCGTTTCGACTGAAGGTTGAGCATCCCCCCTGTTTCCAGGTAGAACTGGTTGTGGATTGCTTCGCTATGAAACTCCCGTACCATTTCACCATGCCATGGTCCAGGTTGTTGCTTTTTTGAACTATTCTGCGAAATAACTCCGGATATTTCTGTTGGATCCTCTCCCTTTTTAATGGCATCGACAAAAAGAGCAAAGCGCTCGCCCTCTCCAACAATACCGTAATCGGCATCAACACCTGCTAGAACGAATTCCGGCATGATGGTGAAGCCGCTTCCGCCGCAGACGATTACTGTCTTTGATCGGGACTTGATCCAGGAGACAAGCTTTTTATATTCTTTAATAAAGTAGAGGGGATCGCTTGCATCGGTGTTGTCAATATTACGACAGGATATACCGATGATTGCAGGGGAGAATTCGGCGAGAGTTTTTTCGAGTTCATCGCGAGAGATTATATTGAGATCGGCAATGTGAACCTCATGCTCCTTTGAGACAGCTCCGGCTACATAATCAAGACCAATTGGGTAAACAGGATATGGAACTATAAGGGTATTGGGGGAGATGAGTAATATTCTCATGGTGCAAAAAGCTCCATGGCGGAAATATATTCTCCAAGCCCTAAGATAAGAATTTTACTGTTTGCGTCGTCAATTTTAATTTCACTTCCCTCGGTTATTGCAGCTGGAACTGTGCCTGTTTCAAGAAAAGAGACGGCGAGAGCAGCTGCCACAGCGGAAGCCGAGGCAAATTCACCAACAAACTGTCGGTAGTGGACTACGGGCACCAATGTCCCGCTAAGCGCAAGAAACTGTTCAAGCTGTTTTTGTCCCTGTTCTACCATGGACGCAGGGATGCCAGCCATGATGCAGGCGTAATTACTTCGTTCATTTGTACCAGCAGTGAGCGACTGCAGCAGGTCTTCGATAACATTGTCAGCCTTGCCATGTTTGTAGAAAGGAAGGGAGACACAACATTTAGCTCCTGTCGTTTCTCTTGTGACATAAAGCGCGCCGCCACCATCGCAAAGAGATGAGCCTTTGGCGATTGATGGGTCAAAGAGTGGTGAAAAACTGGTGTGAGCTTCATCGGCACCAAGGATGAGTGCCGGTTTCGATGAATCCGCATGCAGAAGATCGGCACCAAAGAGAGCCTGTTCAAAAGAGTAATCACCACCACTGGTTGTGATGTTTGCTCCTTTGGCTTTAAACATCATCGCCACCTGGCTGGCCGGCCCATTATGGACGGAGCCGACAAAATCAGTGGGACTTGCAAATTTTTCCTCGGTATCCGCGAGTCGATCGAGAAAATCGTAGGTTTCAGAAAGGGCTCCCCACCCCGTTCCCATAAAAACAGAGTGTGGATTTTCTCTATCATCCCCAGAATTACCATGGGCTGCGACCGCAAGTGACAGACTCATTCTGGGCAATCGTTTCAAGCGACGTATCAGGCGTGGGGGGAGATTGTCTGCAATGGTAGCGGGAGACGCCATTCCGTCAAGGGCAGAGCCGCTACTGATACCTGCCAGTGTCTCGGCAGTATCTCCTGCACCAGTCAGGCAGGCATAGCCGTGAATGCCAAAAGTATTCCCCTTACCTGTGGCCCTATCTGTTGTCTTACCGCTGCAATGTTGTTCTGAGCCGATGATTAGTGAACCGTTGTTACCACCAAAGCCAAAGGAGTTTGAGAGCACCGTCTGCACAGCCCCCTCCACTGGCGTGGTCAGAGGGGTTATCCCCAGTTCGGGATCAAGTTGTTGCAGGTTTGTGTTGCCGGGCATGAAATGGTTGGTCACTGCCATTGAGGCAACAACGGCTTCAATCGCCCCTGCGGCTGCAAGGGTGTGTCCGCTGGCTCCTTTAATGGAGGATAGTGGCGGAACTGTTGGGAATAATCGGCGGACAGCTTTTGATTCCGCAAGATCATTGTCCGGGGTGCCGGTGCCGTGAAGATTGATATAGTCGATATCCTCAGGGTTGAGGCCGGCTTCCGCCAGGGCATTTTCCATGGCCGCAAGAGCGCCATCTCCTTGCGGGTGAGGAGCCGCGGGGTGGTAGGCGTCACAGGAAAGGCCGGTTCCAAGGAGTGCGCCCTGGAAAATTTTCGGTTTAACCGTACTGAGAAGAAGCATGCCGGCTCCCTCAGCCACGGCCATGCCCTGTCGGTTTTGATCCAGAGGTTTACAGCCATCACGGTCAACGAGCTGCAGGGAGTGAAAACCAAAATAGGTGAGACGGGCCAGGGAATCTACTCCGCCGGCCAAAACAGTTTTGACCCGTCCGCTACGCAACATTTTCACGGCCATAGTGATGGCAACAGTTCCGGAAGAACAGGCGGTGGATACTACTATCGCGGGGCCGCTGCAGCCTGTTTCACGTGCAACATAGTCGGCCACCGTGTTTAAACCATGGTTTCGGTATAGTTCTTTGTTCTGGTTCTCTTTTTTCAGCAGTTGCTCTGTGGTGAGAATTCCACCGGTGGTGGTTCCAAGAATAATTGCATCCGGACAGAGGCTGCTGCCATCCATCGCCTGGCTGGCAGCAATCTCTGCCAGCTGGTGACTCCTGGGGGGAGAAGAAACAGGTTCTAAAAGAGCAACTTCCCCAACCGGCAGAGGGTCTCCCTGCTGTAGAGCAAACAGTGCAAGGGGCTTAAGCGCTGAACGATTTTCTCGAAGCTTCTTTTCAGTACTCTCAAGACCTGAACCCAGTGAGCTGATTATCCCCGCACCGCAAATATAGATAGTGCTGTTTTTCAAGAAGATGTCTCTTGTCTGTTTGTTTCTATATATTTAGCCAGGTTTGACAGAGAGGCGAACACTTTTTGCCCCACCTCCTGATTGTTGATCACAATACCGTAATCTTTTTCAACCATGACAACCATTTCCAGGACGTCGATGGAGTCGATTCCAAGATCGCCTCCGACCAGTTGTGCATTTTCATCTAGATCTTGCGGTTTCATATCCTGCAAACTCAAGATATCAATTAACTTTTCCTTGAGCTCTTCTATCAACTCATTCATAAATTTTTGGCTTTTGAAGTAGGTTTGAATTAAAAATTTGGATGCGGCGTAATAACAGCGCTAGGAGCTTGACTTTCTATGAATTGTACCAGGTGATTTTTCATGGTATACATCATATATTGCTCACTGGGATTTGTCATCTGCTTTTGTGGTAGAATTCAAAATATCTAGATATAATAATTAGTTAACAAGAATGGCATCAATAAAACTTTCAGACCTTACTTTGGAGGACCTGCTCCCCCATCGTGGTGATATGATGTTTGTGGAGGAAGTGCTTGAGGTTGACAGTAGCCACGCACGCACTCTAAGTTACGTTAAAAAGTCCTGGCCAATGGCAGAGGCCAGGGGTATACATTCTCTGATTTTGATCGAGTTGGCAGCACAGACAGCTGGAGTGTGCAATGGCTGGGACAGGATACAGACTCTGGGGCTTGATTCAGATAAGATGGGTTGGCTGGTGGGGATTAAAAAGGCTGAAATATTCATAGATTACCTTCCCTATGGTTCTGCTGTTGTAACAAGAGCCGAGAATACCTATAATTTTGAAAATCTTCGAGAAGTGTGTTGTCTGCTCCATATTGGTGAAAAACGTATTGGTGAAATTGTTTTACAGCTCTTCCAGGCATAAAATTTCAAATGAATGATGGTTAGTTAAAAAAATGACAGTGGAAAAAGAATTACAGGTCGCTATTGTGACCGGTGGCAGTAAAGGGATCGGCCGGGCTATCTGCACTGAATTATGTCAAAGTGGCTATTACATTGTCATAAACTATATGAGTGATAAAGATGGTGCACAAGAGACTCTGGCACAGGTAGAGTCTCTTGGCGGGCAGGGGGAAATCTGTCACTTTGATGTCAGGGATGGGCAGGCAGTAGAGAGGATAATTGACGATATTGCAGAGAGACTCGGTTCTATTGATGTCCTCATTAACAATGCCGGCATTATTGCAGATGGTCTGTTTATGATGATGCCCCCCGAAAACTGGCAGTCGGTGATTGATACCAGCCTCAATGGTTTTTACAATATGAGTCGGCCGGTTATTGAGAAAATGGTCCGTCGGCGCAAGGGATCCATTGTTTCCATCTCTTCCGCCAGCTCTCTCATGGCTAATCGTGGTCAGGCTAATTACGCCGCAGCGAAAGCAGGCTTGAATGCGGCCAGCAGGTCTGTTGCTTCTGAGGTTGCGCGACTTGGTATCCGGGTAAATGTTGTGGCGCCGGGTTTGATTGAGACGGAGATGATAGAAGAGGCCCCAAAAGCCCATATAAAAAGCATTATACCAATGGCCCGTATCGGCGCTCCGTCTGAAGTTGCACAGGTCGTAGATTTTCTCTGTTCTGATAAGGCTTCCTATGTAACCGGCCAGGTAATTTCAGTAAATGGCGGAATGTTTTAATGACGCGTGTTGTCCTGTTTATAACCCTTCTGTTTTCCTTCTGTTTGGCGCAGATGTCCTGGGGGGCAGCCGAAGAGCTTAAGCCGATTGATCTTCAGTCTATCCAGGCGCACTTCGTCCAGGAAAAACATTTGAAGATTCTCAGCAGACCCATTGTTTCCACCGGCTCTCTTACCTTTCAATCCCCAGGTTCCCTTCGCTGGGAATATCTATCTCCCATCCGATCCATCTTGCTTATGCACGGGAGTAAAATTAAAAAATTTATTGAAAGAGACGGTGCACTTATCGAAGAAAAGGGCATGCGGCTTGACTTTATGCAGTTCGTGCTCGCCGATATCGGCAGCTGGCTTGATGGTCGTTTTACAGAAAATGAAATGTTTGAAGTCGCTTTTGCTGGAGTCCATACAATAGTTCTGACCCCTAAAGAAGAAATGCTTGCGGGTTTGATCAGCAAAATAGAACTCACATTTGCCACAAGGAAGGGATTACTTAACGAGGTTAAAATTGTAGAGGGTGCTGATTCCTATACGACATTGACCTTCAAAAACAGGATTCTAAATCAGGAAATTCCTGCCTCCATATTTGACCAAAAATGAAGCTCTCTTGGATTTTCCTGCCACTACTACTGGTCCTCCTCGCATCCTGTGCTGCTGAACAATACCGTCTTCCGGATCTTGTCGGTGTTCAGGAAATAGGGGGAGATCATACCTGCAGAGAACTCTTCCCACAGGGGAACTACCACTTTGTCCATTCCATCGATTTTAGTATGGAAAACGGAGCCGGTTCCACAGTGATCGGTATTACCACTTTGTCCGGAACGAGTTTCGAGTGTGCCCTGGTTACAGTTGAGGGTTTTACACTTTTTCAGGCAGTCTATCGAGGCGAGGAGGGTCTTGAGGTCCAAAGAGCAGTGCCACCCTTTGATAATCCCGGTTTTGCTGAAGGGTTAGTTGATGATATACGGGCAATTTTTCAGCCGCCCGCAAGCATTACGACGCGCAAAGGCACATTCGCGGGGGGCGACTCTGTCTGCCGCCATATAGACCAAGATGGAAGGGTGGTTGATCTCCTTTTACAAAAGGTTGGAGAAGATGAAACAGATGGTTGCTGGCAGGTGAACTATTACGGCGCTGATTTAACCCTTGAGCGAACCATCTCCGGCTACCAGTGCAAAAAAATAGGTTCTAGCCTTATCCCCGAATTTCTGAAATTGACATCTTATGCTCATGGTGGCCTTGCTGGTAAACGGGGATATAGCCTTAAAATGAAATTGATACGTGTTGATAACTTAAATGAAATTTAAACTCATCTACCCCAAATGGGCCAAGCTGGACAGACAAACGGAATTCCACCTTCCCCCCCACGGCCCTGTTGTTTTCGCAGCCTCCCTGCCAGACTATGTCGATATTGACTTTGTCGATGAAAATCTGGAGAATATCGATTTTGACGAAGATGTGGATTTTGTCGGTATCTCCATGATGCTCACGGTGCAGGTAAAAAGGGGCTGGGAAATTGCAGATCTTTACAGAGAAAAAGGGGTAAAGGTGATCTTTGGTGGTATTGCCACCATGCTCCACGCTGAAGAGACCATGCAGCATGCTGACGCGGTCTTTCTTGGTGAGTCAGAGGGGCGAATGGAACAGGTTCTCTCGGATTTTAAAAATAACCGCTTACAGCCATGCTACGATTTTATTAATGAGCGACCAGATATCGCTCTTGTGGGGCCTGCGCGAAGAGATATTCTTAACCGCGAGCTCTATAATTATAAGGGTGTGCAGATGGTGGACCTGGTGCACGCTTCAAGAGGATGTCGTTTTAACTGCTACCCATGTGCTGTCTCGTACCTGGGTGGAAGGGTGTTTCGTCCCAGGCCCATCGAAAAGACCATTGAAGAACTTGGCGGAATTAAAAATAACAGGCTCTTTATGGTCGATAACTCACTGGCACAGGACACCCAGTGGGAGATGGATCTTTTCCGGGAGATGATTCCACTGAAAAAGAAATGGTGTTCGCATCCCATCGAAGACGACCCGAAGGTCCTTGATCTTGCGGCCCAGGCCGGTGCCTGGTATGTGTACCAGGCAGTCTTTGATACCTCAGACTATATTAAAGAGCGGATCAAACGGTACCATGATCATGGGATCGGGGTGGAGGGGACCATCCTTTTAGGACTGGATAATCACACCGAGGACAGCATAAAACGTCTGGTTGATTTCCTTCTGGAGATTGAGTTGGATTTAGCCGAATTTACGGTTTTAACCCCCTTCCCCCACACCAAAGCCTATACTGAGCTGAGTAGTCAAAACAGAATTTTGTCCCAGGACTGGAATGATTTTTCAGCGGATAAAGTTGTCTATCAGCCGAAAAATATGAGTGCAGAAAAATTGCAGGAGCTGCTTGATTATGCCTGGAATGCTTTTTACCGGGAGGAGTCGCAACAGATAAAGATGACCAAACTCTTTAAGCAGGTGGTTCGAAAGGAAATGGACGACAACAGTTTCAGGTCAAGGGACAGGGAGCTTAAAGATCAGTCCTTTGGCAGACCGATACAGAGAGTCAATGACTAGTTTTGACCAAGATATAAAAAAAGATATTGAGGCCCTGCTTCGAGGGCCCAAATATCCCGACAAAGAGTTTGTAGTGGGGGGAGCAACCTTTAAAGAGGTGTACAGGATTGCATCCATGTTTCGTACGGTGCTCTGTCAGGAAGAGTCCCCAGAGGCTACAGTTTGCCTTGCTACGGATAATAAACCAATCATGGCTGCGGCCATTCTGGCCTCACTCGGAGATGGACCGAACCTTCTTGTACCCTATACCTTTTCAGAAAAACCTTTGCTCGAGATACAGAGAAAAGTAGGGTTTAAAACCGTTATCTCGGATAGTGCAGGATCGTTTCCGGAAGGGTTAAAAGTCATCTCTCCCCAGTCAATTCCTGCACAAAAGAGGCTAGACATCCCGCTGGATCACCATGTATCACCAGGTGATGAATTACTGCAACTCTATACCGGTGGTTCCACCGGTTCTCCACAGATGTGGACCAAGAGGGCGGAGAATTTATTTGGTGAAGGTTTGTTTCTTGCCAGCCATTTTGGGGTGACAGAGCGGGACTGTATTCTCGGAACCGTGCCGGCCAATCACATTTATGGCCTTTTGTACACTGTGATCTTACCCCTTGTTTCCATGGCCACCGTTGTGGATGAGACACCCTCTTTTCCGGGTGAAATTGTCACCGCTGCCGTGGAAAACCGTGTTTCGATACTTGCAAGTGTTCCTGCCCACTACAGGGGACTCGGTAAAAGCAAAATAGAGTTGAGGCTGGCCTTTTCTTCTGCAGGCATGCTGGATGAAGCGGACAACAGGGCCTTTTCTGCAACCAATGGCATGGGGGTTACAGAGGTGTATGGTTCCACCGAAACAGGCGGGATCGCTACGAGAAACAGGTGGCTTGGAGAAGATCATTTTACACCATTTCCATCAATACGCTGGAAAACGTCAGGAGGGTGTCTTGCAGTAAAGTCACCGTATATCTCTCCTGAATTAGCTGTTGACGAAGAAGGTTTTTATCGTGCAGGTGACCGGGTGGAGAAAAGAGACGACAATGCATTTGCTCTGCTTGGGCGGGCTGATCATGTAACAAAGGTCGGGGGAAAGCGCGTTGATCTCGATGAAATTCGTCTCGTCATTAAAAAGCAGCCCGGTGTTGTAGACTGCGTGGTAACGGCAGTTCCTTTTGGCGGCGCTCGTGAGAACCTGATAGGAGTTTTGATTGAGGGGAATACAGTGGACATTGAATCGATCAGGCTGGTACTGGCTGACTCCTTTGAGACCTACGCGCTGCCCCGCTGGATAAAAACAGTCGAACGTATCCCTATGAAAGAAAGTGGTAAATACGATTCGGTTGCTATTACGCAGCTTTTACAGCAATGACTGATTTTAGCAAAAGCTTTGCGAACGGTTATGCCTGTCTTGCAGCATGGTCCGATCTGCTGGATAGTATAAATGTCTTTCCCGTGGCGGATGGGGACACAGGGACTAATCTTCGTCTCAGTCTCAGTCCCCTGCGAGACCATCAACAGTTCGACAGAACAGATACCCCTGGGTTATTAACCAGCTCTGCCATAGGTAATTCAGGTAATATTGCATCTCCATTTTTTCGTCATTTTTGTTCGGCCACAGGAGTCCATGAGCTGGCCGAAAAAGCATCTCTTGGCAGGGAGAAAGCCTGGCAGGGTATTGCCAACCCCTGTTCCGGTACAATGCTTTCGGTTTTTGACAGCCTTGTCTCGGTACTTGAGACCCATGATGAGATGACATCGATTTATGGCAATCTTAGCCGTGAATTGCAAGCAGCGGTTAAGAGCACCAGGCAACTCCTGCCGGATTTACAAAACGCCGGTGTGGTTGATTCAGGTGCCCTCGGGATGTATATCTTTTTTGATGGTTTTTTCAGAGAATTGACCGAACAAACCGGGGAATCCGAATCGATTTTTGACCTTTTTTCCAATTCACTTTCAATAAACAGCTCCTTTAAGCAAGAGACCTCCGAAGACTACTGCGTCGATCTTCTTATGCAGGTTGAGGAGCAGGAGGATGTGGTAGAAGAGTCTATTGCAGGACTGGGGGAGAGTGTCGTGGTGGTGCGGGATGAATCTGTACTCAAGGTGCATATCCACACCCCTGATCCCAAAACCCTGCGGGGACAACTTGATAACTACGGTGATATCGTTCACTGGTCCGATGAAAAAATTGAGCAGAAAAATCTGCACAACAATCATCCAGGTGAAAAACCATATTTTCATATCATTACCGATGGTGCGGGATCCCTGACCAGAGAGATGGCCTTGGATCACGGTATTTCTCTGCTTGACAGCTATATAGTCACAGGTGAAAGTTCAAGGCCTGAAAGTCTCTGCGATCCGGAACGGATCTACCACCTGATGCTTAACGGAACCAGATTAACAACCGCCCAGGCCTCAACCTTTGAGCGACATCAGCACTATAGAAATCTATCCAGACAGTTTGGCAGATGTCTTTATCTCTGTGTAGGGTCGGCCTTTACCGGCAACTATGAGATTGCAAAGGGCTGGAAAAAGGATAATGATCCCAATGATCTCTTTACGGTTATTGATACGGGGGCAGCCTCCGGCCGACTGGCTCTTATTGTTCTTCGCGTATCCAGGTACAATAGTTCGTCCCATCCCCCGAAGGACCTTCTTGCTATTGTAGATAAGGTGCTTGGTGAATGCAAAGAGTACGTTTTTATTGATGAATTGAAATATCTTGTCGCCGGGGGTCGAGTCTCTAGAGCAAAGGGCTTTTTCGGGGACTTACTTCATATGAAGCCCGTTATCAGCCCGACCAGCTCTGGTGTAGAGAAGATGGGGGTTGTGCGTAGTAGAAAGGGCCAACTCGCCTTTGCTGTGGAAGTATTAACAGAAAATTTTGATGGGACAGCTGCTCCCATAGTCATGCTCCAGTATTCGGACAATAAAGAATGGGTGGAAAGCCGTGTACAGGCTGAGATGAGGAGACTTCTTCCCCAGGCTGAGATTTTGCTCACCCCCCTGTCTCTCACCTCTGGAGTTCATATGGGTCCAGGTACCTGGTCCATGGCCTTTTCGCCTCCTCTCTGCAGTGATATTTGTTCCTGAAATTATGAAAACAGCTGTTATTATCCCGGTTTATAACCACGAAAAACAGATCGGTGATGTTATCCGAAGGACAGAGGAACTGCAGCTGCCTATTTTTGTCGTGGATGATGGTTCAACCGATAACAGTGGTGTCGTCGCGGGCTCATTTCCGGGGATCACACTCCTGAGCCATGCAGAAAACAGGGGAAAAGGGGCAGCGATCCTCACCGGCCTTGCAGCGGCGGGAGCAGAGAAGTGTGACAGGGCAATTACTATTGATGGAGATGGGCAACATAATCCCGAAGATATAAGGGCTTTACTGCTCAGTGTTGAAAATGGTGAGAGCTGCATGGTTGTTGGCAGTCGCCAGGGGATGGACAACGGTGCAAACGTTCCATGGACCAGTAAGTTTGGCAGGAAATTTTCTAATTTCTGGGTGTGGGCCGCAGGCGGGCCACTCATTGAGGACTCTCAGTCCGGTTTCCGGCTCTATCCTGTGGTAGAATCACTCCAGCTAGATGTTAAGGCCAGGCGCTACCAGTTTGAGGTGGAGATCCTGGTGAAAGCGCGCCAGCAGGGGATTATAATAAAGGAAGCCCCGGTACAGGTCGTCTACCAGCCAAAGGGAGAGCGGGTTAGTCACTTTCGCCCCTGGCTTGACTTCTGGCGCAATTCTGTGACCTTTAACCGGCTTATCTGGATTCGTTTGCTGAGGATGTTGCAACTGTGAACGGCTTTTTTTACAAATTGCTGGTAGGTACCTCAAGGCTTTGTGGTTCGTGGATGTTTGTGGTAATTTCTCGAATTATTGCATTGGGTTATTTTCTTTTTTCCAGCCGGGTAAAAGAGAGTTTACGCTTTTATGCAGTGCTCTACCCGGAGAGGGGGCGGCTATACTGTCTCTGGTGTGCGTTTAATCAATTCCAAAATTTCACCACCATCCATTTTGACAGGTTTCTG
Organism: Desulfobulbaceae bacterium; assembly: GCA_024227155.1. GTDB lineage: Bacteria > Desulfobacterota > Desulfobulbia > Desulfobulbales > Desulfocapsaceae > Desulforhopalus_A. The sequence goes on along the minus strand of JAAELB010000157.1, from coordinate 14,677 downwards.
GCTGCACGCCAAAGAGAGGTGAGTTATACCTCTAATGGTTGGGAAAGGCTTGAGGAGGTTATAGGCAACCAGGGGGGAATTCTTCTCATGTCCCATCTGGGAAACTGGGAGATAGCTGCAACTCTTCTAAAGCAGCAGAGAGATGATCTGAAGCTCCTTCTCTATATGGGAACGAAGGAAAAAGAAGGTGTGGAGAGGGTACAAAAAGAAGGTTTGCGAAATTCAGGGGTAACCATAATCGGTGTGGATCAGGAGGAGAATTCGCCCTTTACTGCTGTGGAGGGTATTCGTTTTTTACGCGCAGGAGGTTTGGTCTCCATGGCGGGGGATATTGTCTGGCGCAGCGATCAGAGAAGTGTCAAAGTGAGTTTTCTTGGCCATGATGCCTACCTGCCGGAGGCGCCTTTTGTTTTTTCTCTGGTTTCCGGTGCACCTCTTTTTGTTTTTTTCGCCTTCCGTACCGGTAAAAATGATTATCACTTTATCTTATCTGAGCAAATTCAGATTAAAGCCTCATCCCGTGGAGACAGGGAGATGGCGATTTTGCAGGCAGCCCAGAACTACGCCGATCTTTTGGAAAAAACTCTAAGAGAGCATCCTCTTGAGTGGTACCATTTTGACAAATTTATTCATTAAATCATGCTGTTTTGTGAGAAAGGATTGTCGCTGTTTCCGACAGAAGTTTTTCTTTTGAAAATGAATGAAAATGTGTACTATCGAGGCCTGATTTATCGACAGACTCTTTATTTAGTGCCTTAGATGAGTTTTCATGAAGGTACGTACCCTTTATCCTGCACAGTCCACTATGACCAGAGATGAATTAAAAGATAAAATATTAACAATTTTGATCGACGATTTCGAGTTTGAAAATCCGGGACTTGAGGATAATCTTCGGGATGTCCACGGTTTTGACAGTATTGACGCCGTTGAACTCCTGGGAAAAATTGAGATTACCCTTGGCTTTGCACTTACTCGAGATGAGAAGATAAAAGCGATGGAAATCAGAACAATCAACGATGTGCTCGATTATATTACTAAAATCCAGACCGATCGAAATAGTGCAACATGAAACGACGCGTAGTCATCACAGCCAGTTCCGCAATTACTCCTATCGGATACGGTAAAAGTGATATATTAAAAAGCCTGAAGCAAGGGAAGTCAGGCGTCGGCAAGTTGATCGATGACGGACTCCTGACAAAGCACATTCACTCCGGTGTTTTTGGTACCATCGATTACCCTATCGATTACGAATTTAAGCGGCAATTTCGTAAAACCATGGGGCCTGTCGCTTACTATGCCTGTCAGGTTGCAAAGGATGTACTGGAAAGCTCCGGACTGAGCCAGGAGTTTATCAGTTCAGGGCGTCTTGGGGTTGCCTTTGGTTCAACCCACGGGAGTCCAACAGTTCAGCGGGATATTTACAAAACATTTTTCAACGATCTCGATTCAAAATTTTCTTCCATCGGAGCCGTCGATTATTTGCGCTCCATGGTTCACACCACAGCGGTTAACATCACCAGGATGTTTGGTATCACCGGGCGGATTATTGCTTCATCCACGGCCTGTACAACCAGCAGTCAGTCCATTGGCTACGGTTATGAAATGGTCAAATATGGCATGCAGGATGCCATGCTCTGTGGTGGGGCGGACGAGTACGATACTACAACAGTTGCCGTCTTTGATAATCTCCTTGCCTGTTCCGTTGACTATAACGATACACCGCACTGTACCCCACGGCCATTTGATGCAGGTCGTGATGGCCTGGTTGTGGGCGAGGGAGGCGGGGCGGTTCTCCTTGAAGAGTACGAGTCAGCCAAGAGGCGGGGGGCTGATATTCTGGGTGAAATTATCGGTTTTTCCTGCAACAATAATGGTGGCGATCTTATCCTGCCTAATCTCGAAGGTATCACTGCTACTCTGCGGCTTGCCCTTGAAGATGCCGGGATAACGCCTGGTGATGTGGATTTTGTCAGTGCACACGCCACCGGCACCAAGATGGGAGATGTGATAGAGGCCCAGGCAATTGCAGCGGTGTATGGTGATGGACCGCTGGTAACCGGGTTAAAGAGTTACATGGGGCATACCATGGGAACCTGTGGGGTCATTGAGGTTATCTTGAGCTTGTACATGATGGAACAGGGCTTTATTGCACCAACCTTGAACTTAGACAATGTTGATGAACGTTGCAGTATGCTGCGCCATACCAGAGAACTCACCGAGACAGAGACAAGGATCAGTGCCATTCAAAATTTTGCCTTTGGTGGGGTAAATACAAGCTTGATAGTAAAAAATGGTACAACAGACTAGGAGGCTGTACGAGAATGCCCTTTCCCACAACTCTTTGTTATTTACAAAAAACAATGCTCGCAATATCAACTATATGGCTGTGCTTGTTTTTCATAAATGCCTCGATTTGAGAAAAATGTCTATTCTCGGACAGCCTCCTAGAGGAAACACCTTCACTCACTGGAAGGACAGAGCTTTGGATTGCAGTGTAACTCTGTTATGCTGGGCTTGGTTTATCTTTGGCTTTTTCTTCTTCTATTCCTGGCGTTATCTGCTGCATGCTGTTTTTTCCAGAGAGCCGCAAAGACATTTTCAAAGGCTGAACCATAGTTTCTATCAGATATTTTTTGCCATCCTCAAGTTTGCGGCACCCCTGCAGAAGATTGAAATAGATGAAACGGTCAGTGGTATTCGCTCCGGGGTGGTTATCTCCAACCACCTCTCCTACCTGGATCCTTTGTTGCTGATCAGTGTTTATAAACAGCATAAGACCATAGTAAAGGCAAAGTTTTTCTCCATGGCGATCTTTGGCTGGGTCATTACAAAAGCTGGATATATCCCTGCAACCAGTGAAGGACGATTGTCCCGGATCATGATTGACCAGATGGAAACAATGGATGCGTACTTTAAAGGTGGTGGGAATCTTTTTGTTTTTCCCGAGGGTACCAGAAGCAGAGATGGAGAAATTGGTCCTTTACACCAGGGCGCACTAAAAATAGCCAGAATGTTTAAGGTCCCTGTTTATGTTCTGCGGATCTGCAATAGCGATAAACTGTTTACTCCTGGCAAGTTTTTCTTTAATACCAGAGAGGAAAATATCATCAGAGTGGAACTAATAGATTGTATTGACCCGGACTACCAAATGGCTCCGCCATCAACCGCAGAGCTTGAAGTGCGGGTACGCCAGGCGTTCACCAGGGTGGGAGCATGAAAGTAGTTTTAATTTCCATGCCCGATGTGGTGCCTATTATCATCCATGAGGCGGCATTTCATCTGTCCAACCACGGAATTGCCAGTATCGCTGGCAACATCGATGATGATCATGATGTTCTTCTCATAGATTTGGTTCGCAAACGGCGTTCTATTAAAAAATATCTGAGCAGGGTTCTGAAAAAAAATGATGCCAACCTGGTTGGCCTTTCGGCCATGGCCTGGCAGTATGATACCTGCATTAAGCTTGCTCACCTTATTAAAGAGATTCTTCCCCAAGTCAAAATTGTTATAGGTGGTTACCATGCTACCCTGATGTACCAGGAGATTGCAGCTTCTGATGCAGCCAGGTGGATTGATTTTATGGTACGCGGGGAGGGGGAGGAGGCGTGTCGCCGTCTTGTTAACGGACTGGATGGTACGGATGAATTGTCTGATATCCCCTCTCTTTCCTATAAAAAAGATGGCGTTTTTATCCATAACCCTAAAGGGGAAAATCTTGATCTATCCAGTCTGAAGCTTCCAGTCAGGGACAAGCGAAGATTGACCTGGGGCTATCATATGGTTCACTCAAAAATCGAGCTCATTGAGACCTCCAGGGGGTGTACCCGTTCTTGTAACTTTTGTTCGATGAAACATATGTATGGACGGAGTTTCAGAACCTTCCCGCTGGAGCGGGTACTCGAAGATATTGACGATATCTATTATAAGCGCCGGACCAGGTGCATATTTATCACCGATGACAACATGGTGCTTAATTCCACGCGGGTGATTGAATTCTGTGATGCGATCATTGCACGGGGCTATAAAGGCCTTAAATTCGTCGTTCAAGCCGATTGTGTGTCCATGGCTGAAAATGAGGCTATGGTCGCAAAGATGGGCCAGGCGGGATTTGGCTCGATTTTTCTTGGGATTGAGAATGTTTCCAAGAAGAATATGAGTGCGGCTGGCAAAGGCGATATCGCTGAATATTCAAAACGGGCCATTGAGAACTGCCACAGGTATGGAATGATGGTTATCGGAGGTCTTATCTTTGGCTTTCCGGATGATGATGAAAAATCGATTGCAGAGAATTACGAGTTCTTTAAATCGATCAAGGCGGATGCTGCCTACTGTCAACTGTTGACTCCGTACCCCAAAACAGGAATACGCGAACAGCTTCTTGAACAAAATCTGATAAGCAATAGGACTGATTTAAAAAAATACAACGGTTTGTGGGCCAATGTACGGACAAAACATTTAGACGCGGGGCAGTTGCAATATCAATTTTGGTATCAACGACAACTGGTGCTGGGCTGGTGGAATCCATCGGCTGAAGTCAAAAGTCAGGGGTGGGCATGGATCTCTATCTGGCGTTTTATCTTCAAACCGTTTTTGAAGGTATACTATTGGAGAGTTATGAAAAAATATGGTTGGGCTGGACGGTATAAAAAGGAAGTTAAACGCTGGGAAGCGATGAACTGCTTTCAGGATCTTGAGGACTATTAGTGCAGATTTATAATCTAGAATTTACCGAGGAGGAAATTCGCGAGGCCGCGGCAGCGAACCGACTACTCTCCATTGAAATTGAGTTCAGCAGGATTTGTAATTTTCGCTGCTCCTATTGTTATGTTGATGAGAGGATCGAATGTTCCAATGAACTGAGCCGCGTTGAAATTAAGGATGTGATCCTTCAGGCCAAGGGGATGGGGGCCAGAAAAATAATTATCCTCGGTGGGGAGCCATCTATTTATCCGCACCTCATTGAGATGCTCCGCTTCATTGGTAATGAGGGACTGGAGATCGAGATGTTTACCAACGGATCCGGGATTGATAAAAAACTGGCGACTATTCTTGCCGAAGAAAAGGTGCGGGTGGCTCTTAAAATGAATTCCCGTAACGAAAAGCTTCAGGATTCTCTCGCCGGTAAGAACGGGGCCTACACTCTCATACAGAATGCACTGGTAGCATTGAAAGACGCCGGTTACCCTTCCCGGGAGCTGTTTTTGGCAATAAGTACTGTAATTTGCCGCAATAACATTGGAGAACTACCGGGGATGTGGCAGTGGCTGCGCGGGGAAAATATTGAACCCTACTTTGAGGTTATCACGCCCCAGGCCCATGTCCTTGAAAATGACTGGCTCCACGTTGAGCCGGAAGAGTTGAAGAACCTCTTTGAACAGCTGTCATCAATTGATAGAGAAAAATTTGATCGTCTCTGGGAACCCCAGCCCCCACTGGTTGGCAATAAGTGTATGCGCCATCAGGTTTCCTGCCTGGTCACCGCAACTGGAGATATTTTTCCCTGTGTAGGGGTTACCATTGCACTTGATAATATCCGTAATAATTCACTCTCTGATATTTTGCTAAACAGTGAAGTTATAAGAAACCTGAAGAACTTTAAAGAGATGATTAAGGGGGAATGCCGTGATTGTGAAAAGGCGGCGGAGTGTTATGGATGCAGGGGGGCGGCCTACCAGCTCACAGGGGATTATCTTGCCTCGGACCCCACATGCTGGCGAAATAGTGAGGTCAAAAACCATTGATGGTTCGTAGTGCGGTGTAAACCTTAAAGTCCCATCCGTCATGCCCGAGTGTTGTAATCGGGCATCCAGGAAGTTCGCAAATATCTGGATCCCCGATTACTACCTCGGGGATGACTTCAATGAGAAGGTTTAAACTATACGGTGTACTAGTGGTTCAGTTGTGCATTTTGTGATCAGATGGTATACATATTCGTCACGGCTGTATAGCTCAAATGCAGGCGGCGAGACGATATCGATAGAGCGGACATTTTAATTGATTTGAGACAATAACCTGTGTTACTCACTGGTTGAGCGGTGAAAATGGAAGAAATGAAGAAATCTATGTCTATTGATGGGAATTCTCCATGGTTTTCCGGTCATTTTCCCGACGATCCGATATATCCGGGAATAGCCCAGTTGAAAATGGTCGTCGATCTGCTTGCCGAATCGATGCCAGACACTATGTACATGAGCGGGTTAAGCCGGATAAAGTTTAGAAAAATCGTAAGGCCGGATGATGTACTTGATATTAGTGTCAGCAGTGATAATAAAGAAGACAGTTATACCTTTAAAATTACCAGTGGGGATGAAGATGTCTGCTCCGGCAAGATGTCATTCTCACAGAAGAGATAAGAGAAGAGAAGAATAATTATATGAGTAACGACATAAAGCAGATTATTACCCGAATTGCCGAGATCATCATCGATGAACTGAAGCTTGAAGATATCACCCCCGAGACTTTTGATGCCGATTTAGATCTAGTAGATGAGGTGGGAATTGATTCCATGGATCTTGCGACCATTGCCCTGGTGCTACGGGATGAGTATGGGATTAGAATAGATGAAGATGATTATCCCAAGCTCACCACGGTGCATATTATTGCTCAATATATCAATGACAAGCTGAACAGCAGCGAATAAATGGCTGTACAGCAGGAGTATAAATTCTCTGATATCATTGCAGCCCCCGCAATAAGGGCGCGCTGGGAAAAGGTGCGTCGTTATTTCTTTCTGCGTGAATCAACCTATGACATGACCAAGAAGTGTAATATTCGCTGTGAAGGATGTTACTATTTCGCCGGGGAAAAGCAGTTTGCTGAGGACAACAGGAGTGAAGTTGACTGGCGACGGCTTATGGAGTCTGAAAAGGAGCGCGGCATAACTTTTGCGGTTCTGGCGGGAGCTGAACCCTCACTGGTGCCGGAGCTGTGTCAGGTCTGTGCAGAGGTTATCCCCCTGGGAACTATAGCTACCAATGGCCTTAAGGTTATCTCAAAAGAGATAGATTACCGGATACATATCTCGGTCTGGGGTAACGACTCAACCAGTCAGATTGTTAGAAAGGCACCGGAGATGCTGCTTCGCCAGATGGAAAACTACCGGGATGACGAGAGGGCGATCTTTGTCTACACCTTTACTCCCGGAAATATTGACGAGGCCCGGGAGGTGACAAGGCTCCTTGCGGATAACGGTCAGCAAGTCACATTTAATATGTTTTCTGCTCCCGTAGGTTACAGCGGTGAGCTGTGTCATACCACTGAAACATTAAAGAAAACCCGGGCTGTAATGATGGAGCTCTTGTCCGAATATCCGCAAACTGTACTGTTTTCGCCGTACAATATAGTCGCCCACACCGGAGAACAAGGACTGCATAAACTTTTTTCCTGTTCCTATCCCAGAGTAAATCCCTCAAAAGATATCGGTCTTGGAAGGTCTTTCAGGCAGTATCGCACTGATTTACAGTGGGACCGTGAGGCCGCCTGTTGTGTACCGGATACGGACTGTGACGACTGTCGACACTATGCAGCGGGCAGCGCCGTGGTAACCGCCAGGATGTACCGTCATGCAACGGACCCTGTTACATTTAGTAATTGGCTTGACTATGTGGATACCTATCTTGCTGTTTGGGTCAGAGGCTATGACAAGGGTGTTAATCTCTGTGATAGTTTTATCAATCCACCTTTAAGTAACTAGTAAAATTATGATCACCGTTAGTTCCCTCCTTGATGACCACTGGTATCAACGTTATAAAAAAATCTCAAAGCTGAATATCCGCAGCTCTATCTATGATGTGACCAATCGCTGTAATTTGCGATGCAAGGGGTGTTTCTTTTTCTCCTCTGGTGAGCATGAAGTTGCATCGGAGGAGCAGGATGTTGATAAATGGCATGGCTTCGTCGAAAAAGAGATGGATAGCGGGGTCAACCTGGCGATTCTTATTGGCGGCGAACCAACGCTCTGTCTGGACCGGGTGGAGGCTTTTTATAAGAGATTACCAACTTTTTGTGCGACCAACGGCCTGATCAAGGTCCCTCGGGATCGTTTTCCGGATATGATGGTGGGGCTTTCCCTGTGGGGTGATGAGGAAGATGAAACTATCCTGCGGGGCAAAGATACCTTTAGAATCTCCAGTGAAAATTATGCTGGCGATCCCCACGCATATTATCTCTATACCATAACTCCGAAACAGTTGGGCAAGACGGAAAAAATCATAGGTAAAATCAAAAACGTCGGCCTCAAGGTACATATGCAGCTGCTCTCCAATGACGAGGGTGTAGACGGGTTTTCCTGGCAGGAGGATGAGTTGATGGCCATCCGCGGGGAAATGGATGACATGCTGGACAAATACCCGGAAACGGTGATTTCATCCAAATATTACCACGAAATAATTACTACGGGAAAAATGCTGGGTCGTCCCTTTGGCTGGATGGAATGTCCCTCGGTTACCGAGCCAATTGATACAAGAGAACCCCGGCCCAAACGTTTGACCAACTTTATTCGTTGGTCCTCTGATCTCCAGACTATGCACCGTTGCTGCACCTCGGAAACCCGGGATTGTTCCACCTGTAAGGATGGAGCTGCCCACATGAGCTGGGTTATGGTGAATAAGCGTGCTCATATCAAGACGCCTAAAGATCTGCAGAACTGGATCGAGGTGTACGAAATGTTTGCCAAACTCTACCAATTTATTCCCTGGTAAGAGATGAGAGGTAAAGATGCGGTCATAGTTGGTTATGATGCCATTTCTCCATTGGGAAGCGATCTGGATCTCCAGTGGCAGCGTGCACTTTCGGGTGAAAGCGGTATTGGTAGATTGAGTCGTTTCCCCTTGCCTGATAATTTTCCCGTTACCATCGCCGGTCAGGTTGCTGATATCGACGATAAAGACTACCCCTTCCTTACGGCCAGGCATCGTGCGGCCTGGAGTTCACCGGTTTTTAAATATTCTCTGCTTTCGGTTGTGCGTGCTCTTGAGCGCAGCGGGGTCGAGATCACCCCGGATATTGCTCCCCGGACAGCGGTTACCTACTCCACCGCCATAGGTGGTCTTGATGCGGTTCTTAAGGCGGATAGACTCTTGCAGGCTGAGAATAAATTACCTGTTCCCTATGCAAACCCGAACGCCTGTATCAATATGGTTGGAGGGAAGATAGCAATTGAAACAGGAGCCCAGGGCCCCATTACCTCGACAATTACCGCCTGCGCCACCGGCTTGACCTCGATGCTGGTAGGTGCAATGTTTCTTGCTCAAAATCGGGCTGATATTGCTATTTGCGGTGCAGTGGACTTTGCCTTGGTGGAGCCTATTGTCGCAGGTTTTTATACCATGAATGGTGTTTATTCCCCCAAGGAGGGCCAGGGTAAGGATGCACCAGAGCTTGCCAGTCGTCCCTTTTCAAAGAACCGCCGCGGATTTGTCATCTCAGAAGGTGCTGGTGCGGTGATTCTTGCTACCAGGGAGTTAGCCGAAAGCCACGGTCTTCAGTACAGTAGTGAACTCGCAGGATGGGGGATGAGCTCCGATGCACACCATTTTGTTGCGCCCTATCATGCAACAGTGACAAAGTGTATGTCCGATGCGATCATCGACGCCGGAGTTCTTCCTGGGGATATTGATCTGATCAATGCCCACGCCGCATCCACCAAGGTAGGTGACAAGGTTGAATACGATGCGATGAAGTCAATTTTCGCAAATAACTTACCGCCGGTAAGTGCCAATAAATCACTTCTCGGTCATGCTATGGGCGCCTCAAGTGTTATTGAAACCATCCTCGCTCTTCAGGGGATGGGTGAAAGTGTGGTACCTCCCACCATCAATTACAACCCTGATCCTGAAATTGAAATTGATTGTGTTTCTGGGGCAAAGCGTGCTTTGGAACAGGAATTTATCCTGAAAAATTCCTTTGGTTTTGGTGGTTGTAATGCATGCGCTGTGTTTAAAAAGGTGGGTTGAAAAATATTTATGAAGGCACCAAAAAACAGAAGAGTATTTGTGGCCGGCTATGATGTTGCCACAGCACTGGGGAACTCGTTACCCACAACATGGCAGGCAGCTGTCGCCGGTCAGGCGGGTTTTCGAAAATTAACCCGCTGTGAAAGTTCGAGCCGCTCCAATGTGGTGGGGGAGATACCGGACTGGGATCCGGCCGCTCTTTCCTATGTCAGCAGAAAAGATGCTTCCATATGGAATGCGGGCTACGTCTTTCTGACCATGGAGGTGTGCAGGCGGGCACTTCTAAATGCCGGGCTTGAAATAAATGAGGAAACGGCCTCTAAGACCGGCTGTTTGATCGGTTCTGCCTTGAATGGAACAGATTCCTACCGAATTGCCATGGAAAATTATGCAGCCAAAGGCCCCTTGAAGGTGAGTCCTTATCTGCTGCCAAATGTGTGCGCCAACCTGCCTGCAGGTAAAGCCGGTATGGATTTGGGTTTCACCGGCCCGATTTTCTCCCCCCAGGGCGCCTGCGCTTCAGGGAACCATGCTATTGGCATCGGTGCAAGGATGATTCGCGACGGGGAGTGTGATTTTGTTTTGGCAGGGGGTGTTGAAACCTGTCTGGTGCCTGAAATTATCCAGGGATTTTCCAATATGCTGGCCACCCTCAAGGTTGGTCCCAAAGATCGTGCCGCCCTTGATCCCACCCAGGCATCCAGGCCATTCAGCCATGATCGTAAGGGGTTTATTCTCTCAGAAGGAGCAGGGGTTGTTGTTCTGGCGGCAGAAGATGCCCTCCAGCGCCAGGGTCTTACGCCAAAGGCAGAAGTTGCCGGTATAGGCTGGAATTCAGATGCACATCACTTTACCCGACCGAACCATACAACAATCGTCAGGGCCATACATGACGCCATCGATGATGCGGAAATATCGCCTGCAAATATTGGTTCTATCAACGCCCATGGCACCTCAACCCCCACCGGCGACGGGACAGAGGTAGAGTGTCTCAGGACTGTTTTTGGCAAAGATCTTGTCAAGATACCCGTTTCAGCCAATAAATCCCAGGTCGGTCATTCCCTTGGAGCATCGGCAGCCATTGAGGCTGTGTTGGGCATTGAAGCCATGGGACAGGGACTGGTGCTGCCCACCGTTAATCATCTTCCGGATCCTGAATTTAGTGATGTCGACGTGGTGCCAAATTTGGCCCGTAATCATTCGTATGAATTTTTCCTCTCAAATTCCTTTGGATTTGGCGGAACCAACTGCTGTATTGTTTTTCGAGGAGTCTGATGCGACCTAAACCCTTTATCCCTGAATTTATGGAGAACCCCTGTTATGTCAGGGATACCAATAGCGGTATAATCTGGCATCGCAGTGAGTTACGGACCCTCTATGTGGATACGGATCGTTCCCAGGTTGTGTATCACGCCAACTATTTGAAGTATTTTGAGGTTGGCAGAGGAACGTTGATGCGGGATGCGGGGTACCCCTATAAGGTTGTAGAGGAGAGTGGATATGTGTATCCCATCATAAAGACTGAGCTTAACTATTATTCTCCGCTTTTTTACGATGATCTGATGTACATCCATACCAGACCTGCTCAGATCGAAATGGTGAAATTACAGTTTGACTATCTGATTACCAAGGCTGATGGTGGGGAGATCTGCTGTACAGGGTTTACCAAACATTGTGCAACCAATAATGGTATCCCCGTTGAAATTGATGAGCGAACCATTAATCTCTGGAAAAATTTTCCCGAGTATGGGTGATGGACGTTTTCCCGTAATAATCCCCGTACAGCCCTGGTTTGGGGATCATCACCTTGGAGGCAGGGTTATCCTTGCAGCAGTGGAAACGATGCTGCTTCTGGCCTCAAAGACTGTAGAGCTTTTTCCAAAAATGGAAATCAGGGTGATGGAAGATGTGTTCTTTGCCAAATTTTGTGAGATTCCATTCGGAACAAAAGAGCTGGCAACGTTGGTCGAGTTGGCGCAAGCCTCAGAGAGGATAGAGGCCAAGCTGCTGAGTCGTGTGCAATTTAAGACCATGAGCAGGCTTAAGGAACATGGAGCCGTTTCTTTTTTTTCTGTAGAGAATATTGAGCTTGCAGAGCCTGTACAGCAACCGACATGGGCTACTCCATCAGCTGAGCATGACATGGAGATTAAGGCGGAGACTCTCTACCGGGATCTCGTACCCTTTGGACCAAGCTATCAAACGTTGCAGGGGAGTTTATTTCTATCTAAAGACATGGCGTGGGGGATTGTAAAGGCATCTGACGTAGACTTTGTCGATCCTGTTCAGAACATCCTCGGATCTCCTTTTCCTTTGGATGGAGCTATGCATGCCGCCTGCGTTCTTGGGCAGCAGCTTGTTGATTTTTCGCCATTTCCCGTAGGTTTTAAAAGACGTACTGTTTTTCGGCCCACACAGCCTGGTTCTCATTATCAGATTATGGTGAGATTGATTTCCGATATGGCTGAAGAGACTGAAGAACTCGTTTTTGATCTGGATATCTACAGAGAAAAAGATATCTACGAACAGGTAACTGGGCTGCGCATGCGAAATGTGGGGGGAGTATGAGGGACTTATCGTACCAGAGTGAGGAGTCTTTCCATGGTAATACGGGTGAGCCAGCGGAAAAAAATAAGAGAATAGAGTGCGCCGGAGAGGTACATTCCGAGCATGAATATCAGATGTGATAAACCATAGGTGAGAGGTCCACCGACGGCAGCTATCCACGGATTGTGCAATTTCACTGCGAGGATACCAAACATTGTAACCGCAGGCCAGCCGAGGATAAAGCTGAGGATGATGGTCAGCACCCCAGCTATAACCAGCGGGGTTGGTTTTTCCTTAAAGGCTGATAAATCCGCCTGTTCCTCAATGGCTGCTCGAACAAAGGTCGTGTCACTTACCTTAAATATGCTATCTCTGATCACTCTTGTCATAAAGAAATGAAGTAGTTTTTGAATAGTTGGCTTACATTGCCATTTAGTGGTGATGTTAGTAATCACAGGATACACTAAAACCGGCTCACCAATCAACCGTTAACAAAAAGTAGCAACGTGAATCAACAGAAGGTCAGACAAGCTGAAAGCTGGAGTTTTTTTGACAGGATCTACTGCATTTCCTTAAGGGAGCGGAGTGATCGGAGAGAACAGGCGAGAAAACAGTTTGCGGCTGTTGGTCTGTTGGCGCGGGTCGAGTTTGTCCTTGTGGAAAAACACCCTGAAAACCCGGAAGAGGGTATTTTTCAATCCCATATGCACTGTTTGTCAAAGGGTCTTAAGGAAAATGCAGAGAAGATACTTGTCTTTGAAGATGATGTTTTCTTTCGATCTTTTGATTCCGGCATGTTAAAGGAAATTTACAGCTCCCTGGATGGTGATATCAACTGGAACGGTTTTTTTTTCGGATGCATTACCGACGGAAGCTGCAAAACTGCAAAAAATCATCTGGTTGAAATCCGCTACCGTTGCCTGGCACACGCCTATGCATTGGATCACCATTTCGCCAGACGTCTGGTCCAGGAACCGTGGGATGGAGTTCCCTTTGATGAGCTACTGCGGCTTCATGGTGAGAATTTTTACGCACCGTACCCGATGTGTGCCTTCCAGGGATTGGCCAGTTCGGATAACCAGACTGTAGCCATTGACCGAATGCGAAGAATCTTCGGTGGCTTACCTTTTATTCAGAGGGCTAATGAAATGTACCAAAACCATAAAATGGCTCTGCTTCTTGTTCCATCGGTCATCCTGCTTGGGTTTGGCTTTGTCTCGTATAGATTGTGGTAAGGGATAATGACTATTCGTTTACCCGTGTTGTTACTAAGCCTCATTGTTGCGGCGGTTTTTTTAGGCTTTGGGCTGCTGCGCCTGGATATAGATACGGATATAGTTCGCTCTCTGCCATCAGGGGAGAGGGTTATTGGTGACGGCCTCGATATTTTTGAGCACCATCCTATTCACGATCAAATAGCCATTGATATCGGTATTGAAAAAAGTGATCCGGACACTCTGCTGGCAATTGGCAGTGACCTGGAAAAAAGGCTGGTCAAGAGCGGTTTGTTCAGCCAGGTCGGTACCGATGAAATTGGTGCCTTGATTCCGGATCTGGCCCTGAATCTGCTCCCCAGGCTTCCTCTGCTTTTCAGTAAAGAGGAGTTGGAAAATAATGTTGCACCCCTTGTTGAACCGGGGAGTATCGAAAAACGTATTGAGAAACTGTATACTGATCTGAGTAGTATGCAGGGGATAGGACAGGCGGGGTTCATTGGAACAGACCCCTTAGGGCTCAAGGATCTTATTCTAGCAAAACTGGCTCCGCTGTCACCCTCTTCAAAGGCGCAGTTTTACCGGGGCAGTCTGCTCTCGGCCGATGGTAAACATCTATTGATCACCGCTAAACCCCTTGTCGCGGGAACAGATACCGCTTCCGCCAGGAGGATTTCGGAACTGATTGATGAAATTTCCCAGGAGCTTGTTCGGAAATTTAGCTCAACTGGCCAGGAGATTACACTCACCCCTGTGGGCGCCTACCGGGCTGCACTGGACAATGAGCGTATTATTCGCCACGACGTGCAGCTTGCGCTGGTGCTGGTAACCGTTGGTATTGGTTTACTGCTACTTTTTTCTTTTCCAAGGCCATTAATTGGTCTGCTCTCACTACTGCCGGCCCTTGCAGGTACAGGCACTGCCCTTTTTGTCTATTCTTTATTGCACCCGTCAATATCGATT
>JAAELB010000156.1 GCA_024227155.1 Desulfobulbaceae bacterium | reverse complement strand
TTTGTCAGTTTTAAACGGTTTTAAAAATCAAGATTTCTCGCAACAAACGTTATTCCAGACACTTCTTTGCGGTAAGGATGTTCTTGTCACCGGTAAGCCCATATTCTCAGAACAGAATAAACTGGCCTACGTTTTGACATAACAGCACTGGATGAGGGATGTATACGACCCCTTGGTAGCAACAAAATAAAAAAAATTCAAACTCGAATTATTTGTGCAACAAACAGGGATTTGCAAACTTGCATTGAAGACGGGTCTTTCCGCAGTGATCTTTATTACCGCATCAAAGTCCTTACTATCAAGATAAGTTCTCTCCGAGAGCGGAGGGAGGATATCCTGCCACTTGTCCATCATTTCATGTCCCGTCTATCTTCCGAATATGGCATGACAAAATTTCTTTCTCCAGGGCTCCAGGAAATTCTATTAGGTTATAATTGGCCAGGAAATATAAGGGAATTGCGCAATGTTATTAACCAGTTAATGATCTACTCTTCAACGAATCAGATCTTAGTGGCAGACTTACCCGACGAATTATTAAGCTGCTCAGCAGAAAGCTCAAAGAAGCAGGATACCAGGTTAACGGATGGGTTAACCTTGAAAATCGCCGTACAAAGATTTGAAAAAGAACTCATTGAGGAAGCTTTGGGAAAATATGGCAAAGTCTCATATGCCGCAAAAGCTCTTGGTATTGACCCCACTACTTTGGCTCGCAAACTGAAGAAAACAACCTGATTCTGCATTTTTGCAGACGCCCCTGCAAAAATGCAAATTAATAACGTGACCTTACTTTGCTCAGGTTTTGTTTACCTTTTCTGATAAATTTTTTTCACCTACGATTTAAAGATGTTATCGGTTGTTTTCTATCTGTCTCAGTGTTGACAGTAAAACTGGCAGCCTACTTGCTCTTATCACCCTGAAACCGGCTATTATTGAAGCATCAGTCTTTATTTGAGTTTTTCTCATGTATGACTGTCGTATCGGAGAAAGATGGAATCTTTGCAGGGAGGTAATATTTTGGAAGAACAATTAGGTTACAATTTGCCCACTGAAACGATAATTCCAATGAGCACGACACCGACGAAGTTCGGTTATGGTGCTACTCAGGAATTGGGATTTGAACTCAATCGATTAAAACTTAAACGAGTTGTGGTAGTGAGTGATCAACAAATCGTTGCTACTGGTCTACTCACAAAGATTGAGAAAATTATGGCTGACGCTGATATCGAGTTGGTGCCGTATTACAGTGCCGGGGTTGAACCCACGGATGTCAGTTTCAAGGAGGCGATTTCTTTTCTTGAAGGAAAGAGTTTTGATGGATTTGTCGCTATTGGGGGCGGTTCTGTCATAGACACTGCCAAAGCAATGAATCTTTATGGGACGTATCCTGCAGACCTGCTGGAGTACATCAACCCGCCAATAGGAAAGGGAACTCCGGTACCGGGTCCGTTAAAGCCTCTGGTGGCAGTCCCAACAACTGCAGGAACAGGTAGTGAGGCAACGACGGTGATCGTATTGGACCTCTTAGACCAGCACGTTAAAACCGGAATTTCTCATTTCTATATCAGGCCGAGCATGGCCATAATCGATCCCATGAACACCCTTACCATGCCGCCGATGGTGACTGCATCTTCCGGGATGGATGTGTTGACCCATGCGATTGAATCCTATACCGCTGTACCGTACAACACCAGATTCAAACCAGAAACGCCGCAACAGAGGCCGCCTTACATAGGGTCGAATATCATAGCCGATCTTTGGAGCCATAAGGCGATTGAGCTTGGGGGGGCTTATCTACGTAGGGCTATGATATCACCATGTGATCTAGACGCCCGTTATCATATGATGGCAGCTTCGACCTTTGCCGGAATTGGTTTCGGCAATGCCGGAGTCCATCTCCCCCACGCGCTCGGTTACCCCATCGCCGGAATGGTAAAGGACTACTATCCTCCGGATTACAATGTTTCTGAGCCCATGGTGCCTCACGGAGTCTCGGTTACCGTTACGGCCCCTGCCTGTTTCAGGTTCACCGCACCAGCTCAACGAGAGCGACATCTTGTGGCAGCGGCGGCACTTGGCTACGACACGAAAACCATTCCTTTGAAGGAAGCCGGTGACTGTCTTGCGCAGGCGTTGATAGATTTGATGAAGGATATTGGTTTTCCAAGTGGAATTGCAGAACTGGGGTATGAAGAGAAGGATATACCCGGACTAACGGAAGGGGCATGGAAGCAACAGAGACTGCTGACCATCTCACCACGGAAACCAAGTCCTCAGGATCTGACAGATATTTTTAGCCAATCGATAAAGAACTGGTAATTCACCAAAAAAGGAGGGGTTTTATGAAACTGTATTTGTTTGAAGCGGGTACTTTAAAGAGTCAGAAGCACTACTTTACTCTGAATCAGGGTGTGGGCGAGAGTTTTGAGGTCCCGGTGCCATTTGTCCTGATCGATCACCCAAAAGGAAAAGTGCTTTTTGATACAGGCAATGCATATGAAACCATTCACGAAAAAGAAAAACACTGGGGAGATGTTATTGCTGCCTACGATCCGGTAATGACCGAGGACCAGTGGTGTGTCAACGCCATCAAGAAGGTAGATGTTGCACCAGAAGACATCAGCTATGTAATACTGTCTCACCTCCATTTAGACCACGCCGGCTGTGTGGGGCATTTTCCCAACGCCCAATATATTGTTCAGCGTGACGAGTTGCACTTTGCTTATGTTCCCGACCCATATATGAAACTGGCTTACATCCGCAAAGATTTTGACAAGGATGTCAACTGGTATATCCTCGAAGGCTGGGATACTGACGGATTTGATCTGTACGGTGATGGTGCGATCAAGATTTATTTCACACCAGGTCATACCCCGGGGCATCAATCGATTTTGGTGAACCTGCCCAACAGTGGCCCCATGTTCTTTGCCGCCGACTCCTGCTACACAGCAGAAAATCTTATTAACGGAACTTTACCGGGCCTGATGTGGAGTGCCGGAGAAACAGTTCGTTCGGTCAATCGCATGTCTCTGCTCCAGCAAACCCAGGGAGTGAAGGTGGTGACCGGCCACGATCCCGAGGCATGGAAGGAATTTAAACAAGCACCAGAATATTACGATTGATTATTGCAAGGTCATGTCCAAATCATGACCTACTATGCTGATATTCCGTCATGCCCCGTAAGTGGGGTATGACGGTTGAAATTGTCACTTCCAATATATTGTTCTCTCAGCTGAAGAGATTTCCTGTTGCTCTTTGGGAGGATAATAACCATTTTTATGCTCGACACATCATCAGTTATCCAACACTTTCCTTATTAAAACAGCAATATCTTTCTTGGAGAGTGGCTTAAATGCAAATTCTTTAATGCCCATCGACTTGGCTTTTTCCTCTGAGATAACTGTAGAGTAGCCAGTGCAAAGGATAATAGGAATATCAGGTTTTATTTGTATCATTCTCCTGGCAATGTCAGCACCAGTCATACCCGGCATCGTCTGATCTGTAATAACAAGATCAAACAGATCTGGCTGGTTCTTGAAAGTTTCCAGGGCTTCAATGCTATTGTTGCTTACCGTAACATGGTAACCAAGCCTTTCAAGCATGCTCTTGCCCATTTCGGTAAGTATTTCCTCATCGTCTATAAAAAGTATCCGGCCCTGGCCATCGAGAATCGGTTCAACGTCTTTAATTTCAGGTAGTAGTTCTTTGTCAATAACTGGCAAAAATACATGGATAGCAGTACCTTCTCCCGGTTCACTGTATAAGGAGATAAAGCCTCCATAGCTTTTTACTATCCCATGGACAATTGCGAGTCCCATCCCGGTACCCTTGCCGGTCTCTTTGGTTGTGAAATAGGGATTAAAAATGCTTTTCTTGATTTCTGGTGGGATTCCTGGACCGGAGTCACTGATTGATAACTTAACAAAAGTTCCAGCCTTGACATCAGGCTCGTGCACTAGATCTTCAGTACTGAGCGGTACTTCGCTTAATGAAATATCGAGCTTGCCGCCAGTCTCTTCCATGGCATGAAACGCATTGGTGCAGAGGTTCATCAGTATTTGATGAATTTGGGTCGAGTCTGCTAAAATCTGACCTGTTACGGAGGTGATGTCTTGGTTAATCTCGATGGTGGTTGGCAGTGAAGGGCGAAGCATTTTTATAGCTTCTCTCACGATATTTACAGGTTGCAAAGGTATTCTTTCCATTTCATGCTGACGACTGAAAGCAAGTATTTGCTGGACGAGATTCTTTGCTCTATTACCTGCTTTCAATACTTTACCTAAATCCCTGGTAACTGCTGAGTCAGGTGGAGCTACTTCTCTTGCCATCTCAGTATATCCGAGAATCGCCGCCAGTATGTTGTTAAAATCATGGGCAATGCCACCTGCGAGAGTACCGATCGCTTCCATTTTTTGGGCTTGGTTGAGACGATCTTCTAGATTGTCTTTTTCTTTCTCTGCTTTTTTGCGTTCAGTAATATCCCTGGTAACGCCTTCAACACCATGAAGATTGCCATGTTTGTCTCTGAAAAAATGAGCATTTGTAGAGGCCCACCAAAGTGAACCGTCTTTTTTCTTTAATTGAGCTTCAAAGCCATCAACGAAACCTTTCTTTTGAAGCATTTTTAAAAAGTCATTCCTCTCTTCAGGATTAAGGTATAACTGTTTGGCCATTTCCATACCTGTTGCTTCTTCAATAGTATATCCTGAAAATTTATATACTGACGGAGAAATGAAGATTATTTTCCCTTCCATATCAGTTCGGTAGTGGAGATCAGGGGAGTTCTCAATGAGAACACGGTATTTTTCTTCACTCTTGCCAAGAGCATGTTCGGCTTTTTTTCGCTCATCTATTTCACGTGTGAGTCGTAACAGGTACATTGCGGTAAAACTTGCCGCAAGGACCAAACTGCTTGCCATGATAAGGTAAAACCACCATGTTTTCCACCAAGGCGGGGTAATGATGATTTTTATAGGCTCACTACTCTCATTCCAGATACCGTCGTTATTCGATCCTTTCAACCTGAGTAAGTATGTCCCTCCTGAAAGACCTGTATATCTACCGCTCGGGTTAGCGTCACTGTAATACCAATCGTTGTCTCTTCCCTCCAACTTATAAGCGTATCTGTTCTTTTCAGGTTTGGTGTAATTAAGTGCTGCAAATTGAAACTCAAAAAAGTTGTCCTGCCAACTCAATGTCACTTCCTGCAGCCTTTCAGGAGTTGTACCCAACTCGATTTCATGTCCTCCCTGGGTAAAAGCAGTAAGAACTACAGGTGGAATTTGCGGGTTCTTTTTAACTTTTTCAGGGAAAAAACTGTTCACGCCGAAACCGCCTCCAAACCACATCTCGCCATCTTGAGTTTTATAGCTTCTCCAGAAATGGTTGTCCTGCAGACCGTCACTTTTGTTGTACACATTGATAACTTTACGGCTGGCAATATCAAACTGAATAAGCCCGACATCTGCTGTTCCAAGCCAGAGGTTACCTGCCGAATCTTCCTGAATAGTCTGGTTAATGCCTGTGGCAGGAAAGCTGTTTTTCTTATTGAAGTGTGTGAAAACTCCTGTTTCCCTGTCTAGCAGGTCCATTCCATTTGTAAAGCCGGCTACCCAGAAGTTATCGAAAGAATCCTCATAGACCACCGACTGCTTGTTAAAACCAATACTGTCTGGATTATCAGGGTCATGCACAAAACGGGTGAATATTTCTGTTTTTTTGTTGAAATTGTTAAGTCCGTCAAAAGTTGATGTCCACAGACTCCCCTTCCCATCGTCATACACAGACCATACAGCTCCTCTGGTAATGGATTGAGGGTCTTCTGGGTTATGCACAAAATGCGTAAACTTTCCCGTTTTCTTGTTAAACCTCTCAAGTCCTGCACTAAGGCCGAGCCAGAGGATATCAGGATCATCCTTGTCATGTATTATGGCCGCTCCTGCCAATGTGAACATCATGATGGAATTGGAATTTTCAGGGTCATGTTTATAATGTTCGACCGCCTCCCGGGTTTTGGTGTTAAATTTGGTCAGGACACCGCGTATGCTCAACAGCCAGATAATATCACCTTCATCACGACACATCGCAATCGTGAGATTTCCCATCTGGGGATCAAGCTCTGCATAGGGATAGTGGGTGAACTCACCGGTTTTCTTGTTGTACAGATTGAGTGCATCAGCAACTGATAGCCATAGTTGATTTTCACTGTCTTCGCTCATTACCAGAACCAGTGAACTGGAAAGGCTTGCTGGGTTTGAAGGGTCGTGTTGGTGAAGTGTAAATTTCTGGCTTTCCTTGTCGTATTTGTCGAATACCTCGGCGTTGGTGTTGATAACCCAGAATATCCCGGTGACAGGATCTTCATAGACACTACTCACATAGTTTGTACTAATGGAAGATGAAACCTTAGGATCAGCGGAATAGCGGATGAAACCGGTTCCCTCTTTATTGATCATCTCGATTCCGGCAACATCTGAATCTTTGTGGCAGATCCAGATGTCACCCGCTGAATCTTCATACAGATAAAAGATTTTGTTGTCCCCAAGACTGGAAGGGTCATCAGGGTTGTGCACAAAATGCACGAAGGTCTCTGTGTCCTTGTGGAAACGACTGATTCCACTATCCCATGTTCCAACCCAGAGTGTTCCTTCTCTATCCTCCAGGAGGGACCAAATTGTATTGCTCGCAGGCCCCTTTTCGGGGAATGTTGAATGTGTAAAGTTAGTCCACTTACTTGTCTTTTCGTCAAACCTGTTCAGACCGCCGCTTACCGTTCCAACCCAGATCACCCCGTCTTTTCCTTGAATGACCGAAGTTACGTTGTTGTTGCTCAGGGAATTATGATTTTGAGGATCATGAACATAGTGTGTGAATGTTCCTGAGCTCTTATCAAATATATCAAGGCCTCCCATTGTCCCTATCAGAAGCCTGTTTTGCCGATCGACATACAATCGCTGTGAACCAAAACTGTCAGAGATATTACTGCTGATACTGTTCACGTTGCCGGGATCATGCTTGTAGTGCGTAAATGTATCACTATCTTTATCGTACTTGTTCAACCCATTGTCTTTTGTGAGAATCCACAATATTCCATCTTCATCCATGACGATGGAAAGGGGTGCAGGGCCAGAGATGGAATTTTCACCAGGCTCAAAATATTTCACTTCAAAACCGTCATACCTGGCTAGCCCTCCGTAATAGCAAAACCATAAAAAGCCATCCTGATCACGGATCATATTCCCCTCTTTTTGCGAGGGCAGGCCCCTGAGTCCAACTTCAAACTTTAATATATCTTCTGTATAGGCTGCTCGGGCCAGGGAACAGAAAAAACAAAAAATGATAAGGCACAGTATCGATCTATTTGCTCTCAAGTTGGACATTCCTCATTTGTTATATTTCCCAAAAGCACTTTCCTGTGAGGTGTATCGTGCAGTTGATAATTGACAAGTCAACACAACAATTTTCAAGGCATCTCAATTCTGATTGTAAGTTGGAAAGAGTCATAAAGCAATTCCGGCTGAAAAAAGTTCAACAGGAAGTCACTTTTTGTATAGAGACCAAAGAAATTTTACAAGGCTGGTTTAGAAGTGGAGATGCATACATGAGCAACGGGGTTGTAGAATTCGCCAAACAGCTACTGCCCTGCGGAAGGAGGACCTTATTTGGGGGGGGACCGATCAGGAGAAAGTGGTCTCGGCCAGGATCAGACGAAGCTTGTTGGCAACAAGTAACCCTTGGTCAAGATCACAGCCAGGGACTACCGTCATGAATTCCTCTCCGCCCCAGCGGGCAAAGATATCGGTAGGCCGAATATTGCTGCCGATGACGGTAGCAATTTCCATCAATACCGAATCGCCGGATTGATGGCCAAAGGTGTCGTTTACGCTCTTGAAATGATCCACATCGAACATAATGATCGACAGTGCAGATTTGTAGCGGCTGGCTCGGGTTATTTCCACCTTCAGTAGTTGACCTAACTTCATCCGGTTGTAGATGCCGGTCAGAGAATCGATGGAGGCCTGCTTTTCCAGCAGGGAGTTGATGGTATGCAGGGAGTCTTGATATTTTTTCTGCTTAGTGATGTCGTGAAAGGCGATGACCGAGCCCTGCAGCGTTCCGTCGAGTTGCACTGGTCGGCAGTTCACCGATACCGGCATCAGCAGACCACTCTTACAGGAAAAAATACAGTTGTCATCATGGTAGTCCTGGCTATGCTTGATGGCGGCTGCCAGCCGCGTACCTTCATGGGGGTGAATGGTGCCATTGGCCTTCTGGCGATGAATAGTGATAAAGATTGGCTCCCCGATCATCTCCTCTTGACTGTACCCCAGCAGGCGCTCGGCCTCGGGATTGGCGAACACCAGGCAACCTAAGGGATCCACCAGGTAAACGCCTTCTCCCAGGGTGTCGGTGATGGTTTTCAGGCGCAGCTCCAAGGCCTCCTTATCACGCAATGACTCGACCATGCGGTTGAACGACAGGGAGAACTCACCCAGGAAAGTGACCCGCTGGTTCAGGTCGCCGGCTGCCACCTGATTGGTCTGCCAACTCAGGTGGCGCAGGCTGGCCTGCAGGGCTTTGAGCGGCATGCTAAAGATATTGTCGCGGGAGGTCTCAGCACTGAGCTCTCCAGCGGCCAGGCTTTGGGCGTAGAGGTACGATTCGTTGATCATCCCGAAAAAGCTTCTCAAGTCTCTGGCAGCAGACCTTATGCTCTCCTTCCGGCAGGCTCGCACAATCAACAGGAAAGACCAATCCTTCACGGCCCAGGCCCTGGGCCATGGCCAACTGGAGGCAATCACCGATGGCCTTGCATGCAGATTCAGAAGTGGAATCGTTACTCATTTTGGCTTCACGTCAAAGCGGCAGGTGCGGTCGCCAGTGGCCCAGCAGTCCACTTCTTTGGCAGAGAAGTCTTTGCCAGTATACTCCTTAAAGATGCCAGCGATGAAACCTTCGTCGTAGTCGCATACCGTCTCGCCAAATATCGGTAGCCCAGAGCAGTCCAGATCCTCGGAGACAGTTAGCGTGAACTTAAGGCTGTCCATGTCCGCCTGCTCTACGTGAAGGATTCCAACCTTGTGGTCGACAAGCTTAACGGTGAGGTCAGCGACAAACTCATTAAAGGGCATGGAGGTGTTAAGTATGTTGCGGCAAAACTCGCGGCCAGCAAGGAGGCCGGCCTGTATGAAGAGTTGGGAGGTCCGCTCTTTGCCTACCTCCTTGGACAACACGTCTCTGAAGGTGAACTGCATGAGTCGGTAGACCGCCACCGAGGTATCGTCCCCTAGATTGGGCCGTCCTTCCGTCAGATTACCGAGATCACTTCAAGAAAAATCATAGACATCCTTCATTTTCAATTATTCTCCTTTTTCGTTATTGTTGACAACGAGTCCCCGGTCCTTAGCAAATATCTGTATTCTTATAACATTATAAACAAAACTTCATATGCATTCAAATTGAAAATAATGACAAATGTAACAAGTGTGTTTTTGGTCATGCAGTCGAGAACAGAGGGGCAACATCGAAGGCGCCTTTTATCCCGAGAGAAGAACGGAAATAAATGGTAATTGGGACGAACTGCCGCAAACAGTTAAAAGTTTTGGTAAGTATCCGGAAGAGATTTTCTCTGCCTGGGAGGATGTGAAGCAGAAAGAATCGGCTGAGGCATTCTCAAGGGATAACATCAAAATAGACTCAAGATAAGACGTACATTATACCAGGAACATCAACTGACAGGGTCGATGTTCCTGGTTTCTGCAATTATCCGCTAAATCTCAAAAATCCTTTTTTCTCCTTCATTGTGGCGTTCTTAATAATGACGCAAAAACAACTGTTTATTTGATTTTGCGCTATATTGGCAGTTGCACAATTACCCACTATTTGTTAAGTGTCCTGGGAGTTGATGTTCTGTTGCAGAAGACGTACCTCTTTTTCCCTGTAGTACGTAATGTAAACAATCTTCCCGTACAGACTGGATAAGCGTGATTCAATTCACTTTGAAACAAAAAATTTTCTGGACCTGTTTTTTCATTACCCTTGTCACAGGTATTTTTTTTACTAAACATTTCGCGAGAGCAGATGATTTAGATACCGTGGATGATAACTGGGCCATTCTTTTCGGCTATGGGCAGAGTGTCCCCGGTTGGGGAGAAACTACTCAGCGGGTTGAAACAATTGATGTCATCCCACGCTATAGTCATGTTATTTTTGATGATATCGGTTACAGCTGGTACCGAGGGTACCATTCTCTGCTGCTTGAGGTTCCCGTTTCTGTTGTTGTAAACCCTGATATCTCATCCATAGTTGGCATAAATTTTCTAGCTACTTACACATTTATTGCAGCGGAGCAGTGGCACCCTTACATTTTTGGTGGCGGTGGTCCGGTATACAGTTTTGCGGATATTTCTGGGATGGGTGCGGAGTTTAACGGTAACTACCAGTTTGGTGTTGGATTAAAATATCCGTGGACAGCAAGAAACAGTATGCTCTTTGAACTGCGATATCACCATATTTCAAATGGTGGCAGCGAAGAACCAAACGAGCCGTTGAACTCTTACAAATTGCTGTTTGGCATCACCTTCTGAAAGAAAGATGGAAAGAGAAACAGAGTCTTCACAAAGTTGTATTGCAGATGGTTTGAAAACCGTGAGTTATGTTGCCAACGCCCAGGGGAATCAGAAACTCGTTTCCGGCTCCATCTGGCAACCAGTGAATATTGTAAACCATCAGGCCTGGCAGGAGATAGAGAAACACGTTGAACAATCAAAAGAAAAAATCAGAAGAGGGCAGGTGAGCTGTCTGCACTACTATATGACGGCCAACCAGATGAATACCACCCTTTTAGCCCAATACACCTGCCAATCCCGCTGGGCTGTTTTCCTGCATATCAAGCCCTTCTTTTTCAAGAGATTAGGCCATAAAACAATAGAGAAATACGCGGAGGTTTTTAAGGTAACCCCGGACGATCTTCTCCAGGGCAAACTTAAACCTCCAGTCTATAGTCAAGAAAAGCATGACGTCCTGCCAAATAACTAATTTTCCACATACCCAGTCCGCCCACTGCGAAAGCGGAGTGGCTGCAAACCTGCTTAGTCATAAAGGGATAGCGATTTCAGAGGCGATGGCTTTTGGTCTCGGCAGTGGCCTCTTTTTCGGCTATTTGCCCTTTATCAGGATCAATGGTCTACCCCTTGTCACTTACCGCGCTGCGCCGGGCAATATCTTAAAGCAAATTTCGAAAATTCCCGGGGTAACACTCCAGCAGAAAAAATTTCGTGATAAACAAATGGCAATGGCGAAACTGGATGCAGCATTGGAATCTTCGATCCCGGTAGGCTTGCAGACAGGTGTATTCTGGTTACCCTATTTCCCCAAGGCGCTACGTTTTCATTTTAACGCCCACAACCTCGTGGTCTATGGAAAAGAGGGTAATGACTATCTGATAAGTGATCCGGTTTTTCCCAACCCGGTACGTTGTCCTTCAGAGGATCTGATTAGAGCCAGATTTGCTTCAGGGGCTCTCGCCCCTAAAGGTAAAATGTATTATTTGACCCGGGTTCCTGATCGTCTTGACAGAAATACTCTGATCCTCCAGGGGATAAAATCAGTGTGCCAGATGATGCAGGCTAGCCCTTTTCCCTTAATTGGAGTCAAAGGGATACGATTTTTGGCAGGTCGGCTTGCTAAATGGCCCGAGCGTCTTGGCAGAGAACGGGCGGATCTGCATCTTGGCCATGTGGTTCGCATGCAGGAAGAAATTGGTACCGGGGGTGGCGGTTTTCGTTTTATGTACGCAGCTTTTTTACAGGAAAGCGCTGAAGAACTGCAGGATCAGGTCCTGCATGAATGTTCTGTTCTGCTGACAACAGTGGGGGATGGATGGCGTACGTTTGCTGTTATGGCAGCCCGGATATGTAAAGATCGCATTCGCCCCGGGGATAGTTACTCTGCTATGGCGGAGAAAATCTCTGAATGTGCACTACTTGAAGAAAAAGTCTTTAAAAAGTTAGAACATTGGTTGAAAAAGCAGTAGTGACAAGAGAAATTTCATCAGGCCGGGAGCAGGAACACCACGTTGCCCTGCACGCCAGATCTTTGGTAAAACAGTATAAAAACACAGACAGTCTTGCCCTGGATGATTTTAATTTGCAGATCAAAAAGGGTGAGTTTTTTGGTTTACTGGGCGCAAATGGTGCGGGTAAAACCACGGTAGTCTCCATATGCAGTTCTCTTTTCCCTCCTGACAGCGGCTCTATTACCATACTAGGCAAAGAACTCTCTCAACAAAACGAGGTCAAGCGCATTGTAGGCCTCGTCCCCCAGGACATTGCTTTATACGACAACCTTACCGCCAGTGAAAATCTAAGTTTCTTTGGAAAACTATGTGGCCTTGGAGGAAATATGCTCCGGGAGCGGGTTACATTCTGTTTGGAGTTTGCAAGGCTCACTGAGCAGGCGACACGGCTTGTCTCAACATTTTCCGGGGGAATGAAACGACGTCTTAACCTGGCTGCCGGGCTGTTACATTGCCCGGAGTTCCTTTTTCTTGATGAACCCACCGTCGGTATCGATGCTCAGTCAAGACATCTGATCCATGAACAGTTATTAAAGCTTAATCGAAGCGGCACAACCATCCTCTATACCACTCACTATATGGAGGAAGCCTATGAACTCTGCAGTCGAATCGGTATTATCGACAGCGGCAGGATTGTCGAGCTGGGTACTCCTGATGAACTGCTGACTAAGTATAATAGCACCAATCTGGAAGATCTTTTTCTCCACCTCACAGGCAAGCAGCTGCGGGATACCTGATAATTATGTCAAAGATATTTGCAGCTGCGTCCAAAGAGCTTCTTTTATTGAAAAGAGATA
>JAAELB010000155.1 GCA_024227155.1 Desulfobulbaceae bacterium | reverse complement strand
CACCAACATCAGTGGTCCTACCCCACATGCGTTGCGCCATTCTTTTGCAGTTAATACCCTCAGACGGATAAAAGAACGAGGTGATTCACCACAAAATGGTCTGCCGGTTCTCGCTGTATACATGGGACACAAAAAATACACCTATACCATCTACTACCTCAAACTGATCGATTCGGACCAACACCGGAATCTCGTTGATTTCATGAATAAGTATCCATTACGGCTATGAAACTTACAATAAGTGTTCACCATTTTTTTGAGCAGTATCTACCTCAGATCAAAGGGTACGGGCCCAATACGATCAAGGCCTATCGTGATGCGTTTTCTCTCTTTTTACCTTTTGCCAGGGATACGCTTGGAATGCCCATCAACTCTTTGCAACTTGAGCAGCTCACCCCGGAGTTAATTGTAGACTTTCTTGGCTGGCTGGAAAAAGAGCGGGGAAATGGGGCCAGAACAAGAAATCATCGATTGGCGGCCATACAATCCCTGGCAAAGATGATCCTCTATATGCATCCGGAAAAAAGAGACATTGCGGTGCGAATACTGGATATCCCCTGCAAGCGTTACCACAGGAATATCATCGGCTTTCTTTACCAGGAAGAAATCTTGGCTGTTCTTGATGTTGTTAATCTCAGTTCTGCGCAAGGCTTCAGAGATTATACCATACTCAATTTGCTTTTTGACTCCGGTGCCAGGGCCAGCGAAGTGGCTGCTCTCGATCTCGACTACTTTGATCCACAGCAAAAAACGTTGGCCATTCTCGGCAAGGGAGGACGCTTTAGAATGATAACCCTCTGGCCAAAAACGGCTGACCTAGTTTGCAGGTATGTTGAGAAATACCGAATTACACCACATACACTCTACAGGAATCGTTTGTTTCTCAATCAGCGAGGAAAGGAGTTTACTCGGCATGGAATATATCGGCTCTGTCGAAAATATCTGGAAAAAGTCCTACCGGAAAAACGGTTGAAAGACCTCAATCCTGCCCACAGCTTCAGGCATGCCTGCGCAGTCAATATGCTTCTGGGCGGTCATCCCATATCAGACATAAAAAACCGCCTCGGTCATGAAAGCATAAAATCCACAATGATCTATCTGCATCTTGATTTAGGTCACCGTCAAGGAATACAGAAGAAGTTCATCACTCATACCCAGTCACTGCTCAATCAGGATGACAAGATAGATGAACTGGTCGACTGGGAAAACAAGGAGAAAATTTTAAATTGGCTTGATAGTCTTTAGGAGCTTCCGGCCTCCCAGAGGTTGACGGATAGGTAAGAAATAGTCATATAAGTTATGTTGCATGACAAAGAATAACCACTCTTAAGAATGGTGGAACTCCTTGAAATAAAAGAGAAAGCGGCAAACCAGAGTGTTTGCCGTGAAACCGCTATTATTTCAGTCAGATAAATCAACTCGCAACATAACAGGAATAGTGTAAACTTGCAGAATTGTTTAAATGGTTAACATTGCCAATACTAGCCTTTGCCATTGTGATATCGTGCGTCCTTGTAACCTCTCATGGAGAACCTCATCTCTCAAATTCCATTTTTATTGTTAGGTATTTTAAGAAATAAGCCTCTGTTCTAGTCACGACCCTTTTTTTATTAGCTCAATACCTTTGTGATTAAGAGATCTAATTGTTCATGGCGTTCCGGGCTACCGCTCTCAGGCAGGAGCGGACGAAATATTCTACATCCCGTCATATAGTGATGGATTATTGCGGCTTGTTTTTCAGCT
>JAAELB010000154.1 GCA_024227155.1 Desulfobulbaceae bacterium | reverse complement strand
TTTAAAAAAACCAGTTGGCAGCCCTTGGAGGGGGCAGCAGTGGGGGGCATTTGGCGGTAGGGGGGTGGGGGGTGGGGGTGGGCTGACCTTGGTGGAGATGGCAGGTGGCTGCAGTGCTGGGATGCCCGGCGTATGAATACGATGCAGGGTCACCATGTGGCAGTGTTTACTTGGTGGAGGTCTCAAGTCTGTAAGCAGATGATGCACAAGCAGCCGTCTATATAAGTCTCTGTCTCTGCATGGGGTGAAATGCATGCATGACGGCGAGTAGGCGTGGATTTGGAGCTGCAACACTTTTCTGATACATGACCAATGTTACACATGTACTAGCAATACTCGACGTACTGTGCCCGGCTGTTTGGCAGCCAGCTCAAAACTGTCCCTTGAAAGGTGTTTGCTCCCACATGAACAAGTGTGGTGAAATTGTTTCTGGTAGAACGTTTTAACCCCCTTCCAATGGTATAAGTGTCATATCTCAACCTTTACTAGAAAGGTCTCAAATTTGCAATTCATATTCCGCACCCATGTGACAAAATCAGCATTCTTAAAAAACGTAGTCATTTTTAAGGCCTTTGCTGCTGCCACACATTTGAAAACATTAGAAGTCTATCTGCTAGAACTTTTTAAGCCCGTTCCAATGGTATAAGTGTCATTTCTCTACCGTTACTAGAAAGGTCTCACATTTGCCATTCTTATTCTGCACCCATGTGACGAAATCGGCATTCTTAAAAAACGTAGTCATTTTTAAGGCCTTTGCTGCCACACATTTGAAAACATTAAAAGTCTATCTGCTAGAACTTTTTAAGGCCATTCCAGTGGTATAAGTGTCATTTCTCTACCGTTACTAGAAAGGTCTCACATTTGCCATTCTTATTCTGCACCCATGTGACGAAATCGGCATTCTTAAAAAACATATTATTATTCTAACATTACATCCATGTAACAAAATGGGCCTTCCCATAGTCATTTTTAAGGCCTTTGCTGCCACACATTAAAAGACATTGAAAGTAAATCTGATAGAACTTTTCAAGCCCTTTACAATGGTATAAGTTTTACTAGAAAGGTCTCAACATGAGATATAGTCTAGGGGGTGCAGTGGCAGAGTGGCAGGCTACTTAGGACAGGAGCATGGTGCTTGTGTGTGTGTGCACTGATCCAGTATAAAGCCTTTCTATCTATTTGCTCTTTTATGTATTCTGCAATGAAATGTTCTCATTTCATAACTCAATTAGCTCAAGACATCTTCTTCTACAAGTACATGTACACCCCACTCCAGCCAGTTGAGTGGGCACTTACCAAATCAGTGGATCACAATGCAACCGGCCCTGCTCATACTGCTGCAGTATCACACGTTTGCATTGTGCATTGTGATTTCATTTAAACATAAGATACCATTATATGATCTAAGGAGACAATGCATTTCACATCATACTTCTTTAAATGAATAAGGATTAGGTTTTGTATCACCTATTTCAGGAATAACATGATTGTCAGTCACAGTGAATATGTTAACTTTTTCCCAACTTTGTATTCCAACTTCCTGCCAGTTGACCTAGATGCAGAGACATGTGTTTTGGTGGACAATTAGTGGTAAATATCTGGAATTTCTTTAATATCTATGGCATCAAGCCCAGCTGTGACCTGTCATTGGTATGAACATTGACAGCTAAGTGTAGTGATTTTAATAGCCACCAACTGAAATCATTAGATCAGGTTATTTTGCTGTTTCACCCCCTAGAGCAAATCTCCCTGTGTACAATCTGACAGGGCAGGGCCCATTTTTAAACTCATTTGTGCTGTATTTCTTCTGCAGCATTCCTCCCTACCTAGATTGGTGGTGATGATGATGACAGGAGCAGGACAGCCCCATTCAACTACTGCACCCACTCAGCTGGTGATGACAGGATATGCACAGCCCAAGTGAACTACTGCACCCACTTCTACTTTTTCAGATGAGTACCATCTTATGAATTATATTACTTATAGGCTGAGTGTAGTAATCATGTCATTCAGTCTTGTCAACAACCAGTTGTCAACTACAGTTGTTCCCTAGGAAAACCCACCCTTTTTCCGCAAATGACGCAAACAACCCTCCATCACTGGTCAGCCTCAAACCAGACCTCCGCCACATCTTTTGCTCATCACGTCCGTACCGTGCCTCGGAACTTTACCAAACTTGGTGGGCATCATCTCTGATGTCTACTCTTTTGATCTATGTAAAAAAAACACGAGAATTTTACACGCACGCACACGCGTTTAGCGAAAAACGCACGTTCGCGCACCTTTTTGCAAATGGTTTCGCTTCCCGTGTCCATGTCGTATCTCAGATCTTGAAAAGAAAAAATAGGCGCGATCCCTGAGGTCTACCCTACGTAGTATCAAAAAATCAGAGTCCTAGCTAGCAGTATGCGCCCGCAAAAAAATAAAATAAAAACGCGATTTTCATTAAAAGTGTAAAAACACGGTTTTTCGATACAGACGATCGTAAATCGATATAACACGTAGTAAGAGCTCGTCAAGACGAATTTTTTGAGCCCAATATCCATCCGAACGGACAAATATTAAGGTCTACACAGCCCCAAACGTGTTTCGGCTACTTTAAAAAT
>JAAELB010000153.1 GCA_024227155.1 Desulfobulbaceae bacterium | reverse complement strand
TGTCACCTTCGCCCATAAAAATGGACTTCGATGACAATGTTCAAGCTCATTGATATCAGGACATTAGTCACATGAGAGAGAGCAAGTGTGAGTGTGGTGGGACAAGAAACACTGAGTGTTTTGAGAGTCATGTGATGAGGTAAATGAACTGCTATTGTTCATTGAATCCTCATGACTATACCATTCATTGCATTCATTGAAAATAAAGAGGGGAGGAGATAAGAAAACATATCAACATGTAATTCATGTGATGGTGGGTGGACTGTGTAAGGGGAAATGTAACGTGTTTGCATGGTATTCAGCAAGGCATAGAATCAGGATTTTGTGCAAGAAGTCTCTCACATAAAGTTTTAGGGGCCAGTACAATTCATTAAGACCAGATTTATTACTACCTATGATGCCTCGGTCAACAACATTACCAGTAATAACAAACAAAAGAAGCTGCAAATATAATTAGGCCATTACTTTTTAAACATGATTTTGCATCATACAGAAATGGAAATTCAAACAAATCTGTAGATGGGTTTGAAAATA
>JAAELB010000152.1 GCA_024227155.1 Desulfobulbaceae bacterium | reverse complement strand
ATCGAGCTGCCCTAAGATGCGTGATCCATACTCTTGCCTTGTGCTTGGGTGCTCCTGAGCAAGGGTCAACGCGTTTCAGCTCATGATCCAGCCACTGCTTCCTATCATCCTGCCTCATCCTCTGTGTCTTTGTGTAAGGTTTCTCGTCTTCTCATGCATCGCGTGCATTATCGCGTGCATTATCCTGTGATGGGGATAATGATCTGTGTCTGTGAAGTACCTGTGATTCAGCGTAGTCAACGACCTCTGACAATCCAGCGTTCTCGATTTGTTGCACCAATCTGGCTAATCGTGCTGCTTGGTCCAGGGCCAGTTGCTCCTGCTCCTCACCGTGTTTCTTCACAGTGTGCGTGTATTGCTGTAAAGCATCCGCTCTTGCTTGTTCCCGCTCAAAGGCTTGTTTTTCCATGGCTATACGCTCTAGTTCTGACTGTGGTGTCGCAGATGTGGTCATGATTCACACACTCTTGCTTACTCCTCCTGCGCGGTGATCCATGCACTGATTGTGTACTGTGTGCACACAAGTTCAATGTTCAACGTGTAGTAGCAGTAGTCCCAGCTAACTCTGTAGTGTGGTCACTGTAGTTGCTCTGTAGACGTACTTGCTGCTTGTT
>JAAELB010000151.1 GCA_024227155.1 Desulfobulbaceae bacterium | reverse complement strand
GTTGACTCTTGACATCGTTTTCCTGATAATAATTTAGAATCATGGCATCTATCGGTTGATCACAAGTTAATTCTAATCAAGAGGGAGGGAGACTTTTGTGAAGACGGCATATTGGTTACAAGGGGGAGGGTGTGGGGGAGACACTTATTCTTTTTTAAGTAGTGAATTTCCAAACGTTGTTGAATTATTACGTTCATTGAATATTAAGCTGGTCTGGCATCCTTCATTTTCCCATATTACACCTACAGAGCATGAGCAGCTCATCAAACGGATTTTAGCCGGTGACCAGCCGCTGGATATTTTACTGGTGGAAGGATCTATTATCTGCGGCCCTGCAGGAACCGGAATGTTCCACACAAAAAACGGTCAACCTAAAAAAGGTCAAATAAGGGGTCAAGTCTCATTTTGGCCTTTGTTTGGCAAGCAGTGATTGTTTTATCTCCTCAATCTTCTTCTGGAGCTTTCTATTCACCTGCAAATTCTTTTTTACTCGTTCAACAGCACTGCTGGCTGGGCTGTATCCACTCATTCCAAAGGTCTTGCCAAGTTCCATCATGGTATCATTACGTAAAACTCTGCCAAGATATATTGCAACATTTCTGGGCTCGTTACTTTTTCCGCGTTGTCCAATTAGAAGGTCCTTAGCTTTTACCTTATAACCCTGGCAAACTTCTTCTATGATCATAGAAATAGCAGGTGCGAGTTGAATTGATTCCGGAATCTGACGATGAATTTTCTTTTCAAAATAAGTCTCTTTGACCCAAGAGATGAAATCGTTGCTCCCCAGGAGAGAGGGCCACTTTTTCTTCTCAAAGATAGTGAGAAGTTCATCTGACTCATTTTGGCCCATGAACTGCAGATATGCTTTTCTTCGATTATTTATGTCAGCATTCAACATGGAAAAGATATGATTCTTGTATAGCCAGGTCCATTTTTTTGTTGTTGATAGATAGCCGTGATGACTACTCCAGGCGTAGTTGGCTAAATTGTCGATTATTTCAGCCCTCAATGGATTGCGGTGTATGTATCGTACCAGCTCAAGCAAATAGCTATCTTCTTCGACAAGGATAGATTTATATCTTCCTCGAAACAGCTGGCCATCATATCCATGAAAACGATTAAAACGTTGCGTGTAAACACCATTCAAATGCCTCATGAAACGTGACAAGTTAGCTTGTGGGGTTTGAGCTAAAATGTGGTAATGATTGTTCATCAGAAAGTATGCACTGATGTGGACATTCCACAGTTTTGCCGATTCCTTTAGCAAAGTGAGAAAAGTTATTCGATCTTCCTTTTCTTTAAAGATATCTTCACCTCTGCGCCCTCTATTCATAATGTGATACCAGGCACCAGGGTATTCTATTCGTAATGGTCTACTCATAATCGATAATTATAATGGATTACCTGGAAAGGTCAAGGTGAGACTTGACCCCCTTTTTGACCCCTTTTCTGCCCGGCTACGGCCCGGTAATCTTCGTGAAACGCCTAGTACAGACCCGTATGCTAGGTGTTGTGGGGGCTGGGGGAGAAAAACCCCCGGCTATCCGATTAGCCTCTGTTGTAATATTCCAGATTAACTATTTAACCATTTTTAAAATGATTTGAG
>JAAELB010000150.1 GCA_024227155.1 Desulfobulbaceae bacterium | reverse complement strand
TCATTAAATTGAACAGATCTCTCTAGCTTTTGGATAATCCTCTCCTGGGAAGTGGAGTCCCGTTCCATGCGATGGATGGTCCCCCACAATCTGTCTTCAGATTGCTTATTCCCTTGCCACTCAGCCTCGTTCCGTTGTCGATCTGCATCAGCCCTTACCACCAGTTTATTGATGGTAACGGTTAATTTTTCCACCACATTTTCTAGATTACCTATTCTCAACTCATGGGATTCATTCCCACGGTCAGGAATAGCCAAATGAGGTGGATGGGGAATCTTCAAGGGAGCTTGGGTAGGCAATCCCTTAATGAACTGCCTAGTCGTAGCCTCCATCGTCTCCCGTTGATCGGGTACAATGGGGACCTCCTTCCTGTCGTCCACTGGTGCTGGGAGCTGGTCCTGGTACCCATCCTGAACTATCTTTACTGATAGGTCATTCGTGGTAACCTGTTTGGTGAGAGTACTTGAGAAATACTCCCCTTCCAACCTATCAACCACAGAATTGGCAACATAGCATAATGCCATAGCGTCGGTGATCCCCAAGCTTTGATACTCGAGTAACCGATCAATCACCATATTTTTAAGACTCTGTGAATCGATTTCCCGGGACACAGCTTCCTCATAGGCAGAAGTCCACTCTTTCAGGAGAGTAGCCTCCATCTCTTCCCATTCAATATCAGCCCACTGATGGTAAGTTCTGACCATTTGTAGGACATTGACCGGGAAAACCCCCTTTAGTTTTCTTAAAAGGGGTTCTGGAACTGGTTCTTTAGGAGACAAAGACAGTGCCCTAGCACGACTTTCTGCATCGTAGTCAGCAAGAAATCATTCATTACTCCGAACAGAGTGATTGCTCTTCTCAGTTGCACCCCCGTACTCATTTCCAGGGGCTATGTCAAAACATGGCACCCCGGGAGTACTGGCATACAAAGGAGCAACCTCCTGTCCAGGAATGACTCCTTCAGGCTCACTACCAGCTACGGATCCATTGTCTATTCCCCGCGATTCCCTGTTTAGGTTCCTCTGTGGAGGACCCGCAGGATCAGGGAAAAGGACTCTGGCCTTTTTCTCTAACCCTCTGATCAGGGTTTCATGGTGTTGTCCCCAGCTTTCGTTATGGAAGTCAAATGTGCTCAACATTTCACCCCGTATCCCCTCCATGGCTGTGTCAAATTCCCTCCTGTTGTTGGATCTGGCCAGTACCCCAGCCATTTCCCAGAAGTTCCTTAGACCAACATCCATGGCTTCCCATGCATCAACGGAATAGATGGCCTGTATGGAAGTATCATGCACAGTTTTCAACAAAAGGAAGGAATGCAGAAAAGAGACCTCCTGCCAGGGGAGGTTCCTATTAGCATACCAGACCCTGATTAACTGCCCTTGACCTCCCAAAGCCTCCACTAGCCAATCATC
>JAAELB010000149.1 GCA_024227155.1 Desulfobulbaceae bacterium | reverse complement strand
TTCAAATCCTGAATGAAGTTTTTTATCCGATTGACGGTCTTTTCCGTCTCGTAGGCGCTCCACATGAGTCCGGGTAGAATGCCTTGGTCCAGGTTTTCCTGGGTGTAACAGGAATCTGCGGCAAAGAACATGGGGCCAGAGTTGGGCAGGTTGACCAGGATCGACTGGTGCCCAGGAGAGTGGCCCGGTGTAAAGTAGATGATGATGGAGTCGTCTCCGAAAAGATCATATCTGTCGTCCTGCCATCCTTCCAGTATGACCCAGTCCACTTCCTTGTCAAAATCTTTCCTGATATAGGCTCCTTTCATATAGGAGTCCGGGACATAGGCGTAATGGAGTTCATCCCTCTGCACCAGGTATTTAGCATTTGGGAATTGCCCTATGCACCCGGCATGATCCAGGTGGAGGTGGGACAGGATCACCAAGTCGATATCCTCTGGAACGCATCCCACATTTTGAATCACATTGACGCACCACTGCTCCTCGGTCATCACAGGGTCGTAGACCGATACTATCGCCTCCCCCCAGTGCTCCAACTTGTTATGGATAGTTTCATAGGCAAGGCCTGTATCGAACAGAATTTTTCCCTTAGGGTGGTCGATGAGTAGAAACGGAACTGGAACCTCGAAGGGCTTTCCTACATCTACGCCCGCTGTTAAAAACTGTTTCTGGGTTTTAAGGATGCCTGCTTCGAAAAAATACAGTTTCACAATCCTCTTCCTTTCTTGTTGGCTATATATTTATGGTGTACTTCTCAAGCCTGAGGTTGAGAGTGGTTCAGGCTGTTGTACCTCCTTTCGACTTGTTTAGTCCTATCAGTCTCTAAGTTCCCGGTGAAGCATTTTACCGATAATGGTTTTTGGTATCTCATCTATAATTTCAATGATGCGCGGGTACACGGGTCTTCAGAGCAGGTTGCTGCGACACGCCTGAACTTGGCAAAAATACTCTCACCTACCTCTGGAAAAATTGGTGTAAACCACTCTGGATAACTGCTTATCCAAGGTTTGTTGTCAATAATTGCGGTCATTATTTATTCCTCCCTTTTAAGCACTAACTGATGGTCCATCCTCCATCAATGGCAATGCTTTGACCAGTAATGAAATCAGATGCCGGGCTGGCCAAAAAGATTACAATCCCCTCAATTTCCTCCAGTTTACCCCATCGCCCCATTGGAGTGCGCTGGTTGATAAAGTCAAAGCGTTCTTTGTCTTCCTGAATCTGCTTGACCATATCCGTTTCGAAATATGTTGGTGCAATAGCGTTGACTCGAACCCCCAGTTTAGCCCATTCCAGGGCCATGATCATGGTCATCTGGTCTACACCACCCTTCGCTGATGCATAAGCAAGTTGATTTGGAAGTGCTATTCGACCGAGTATTGAACTCATATTGATGACTTTACCATAACCGCGCTCGATCATCTGAGGTGCTACGGCCTGGGTCACCAGGTAGTAACCTTTCAAGTTGGTGTTAATGACCCGATCCCATTCCTCTTCAGGGTATTCGATGACCGGTACCCGATAATTTGTTCCAGCATTGTTGACCAAGATATCGATACGCCTAAAATGATTCATAATAGCCGAAACTCCCTTGCGCACTGTTTCTCCTCGGGTAACTTCGACAACGAATCCGGCAGCATTGCACTCCATTGAATTCAATCGATCTACCACCCGATCAATATCAGCAATATTCCGCCCACAGATCGCCACGTCGGCGCCGGCTCTGGCCAATGCAACGGCAGCCGCCTCGCCAAGGCCCTTGGAGCTTCCGGTAATCATGGCCACTTTACCTTTTAAATCAAAGATTTTCATGCTCATAAGGCCCTCCAATACTTACTCTTGGTTTTATATTTACAGATATCAACTTTGGTCGAAAAGACAGAAAATAGATGAAATTTTGTTGAAGTGATCAAAACAGATTCAATGTTTATTTATAGATAAATGACCTCCGCAGCTATATCCATTTTCATTACTGAGAGTACCATCAGGGCAAATGACATTAGACCACACAGTAGAATCTATATCTGTTCCCTTAAGAATAGCATCTTTAAAATTAGCACTTTGAAGATTAGAACCACTGAGATTCGCTCCAGTTAAATCAGCACCGCTAAAATTGCAATCAGACAAGTCGCAAGCACTCAAATTGGCACCTTTTAAATTCGCATTACGAAAATCAGTTCCATGTAATATTGACAAATAAAAAATAGTGTTACTTAGATTTGCTTCCTGGAAATTCACATTACGCAACGTAGAATTTTTCAGATTAATACCGCTTAAATTACATTTTTTCAAGGACGCACCTGTTAGATTACACCCCTCCATATCTGTTCCAGCATAAGCTGCAGATATTAGTGATAAGCTTAAAATCATAACACCCATTGTTAAAATAATGTGTTTCATTTTTTCCTCCTTTTTTTCGTTTTCAGATCCCAATAATCGGTTGTAAAATGCTATCATCTGTATATAGCACTGCGAATTCAAATCATAAGTGCAACACCCCTTGGGGGTGCAAGAATGAGCTAACTGCGGTATGTTCAGTGATCCTTGAACCGCCAAGCCAAAGGAGCACTTATGCGAACATACACGCAGTTAACTCGAGGTAAGCGTTATCAGATTCGAGCACTTTTGAAAGCAGGTTTTTCACAAACTGAAATGGCCTTTTATCTTAAAGTACACAAATCAACGATTAGCCGTGAAATCCGACGTAACATCGGCCAAAAGGGCTATCGCCCCCGCCAGGCTCACGAGAGGGCTATGAGTCGCCGCTACGCAGCTGCAAAGCGTATCAAGATGACACCCGCAATGATCGACTTGATTAACTATCATATTCGCCAGGACTTCAGTCCAGAGCAAGTATCCGGGCGTTTAGCTCGCAAGCACGGCCTTAGCATCAGCCATGAGACGATCTACAAGCACGTCTGGGCAGACAAGCGCAATGGCGGTTCTCTTTACAAACATCTTCGACACTCCAATCGAAAATACAGAAAGCGCTATGGCTCAAAACAGTTGCGCGGCCGCATGAAAGGCTGCGTGAGCATTGATTTGCGACCGAAAATAGTAGACACGAAAAGTCGAATAGGCGACTGGGAAATCGATACCATTACCGGCAAAAATAGCAACGGCTTCATGATCACGGTTGTGGAACGTAAATCCAAGCTAACCTTGATCAAACGGGTGCATGACAAGCAATCCGAGGATATGGCCAAAGCTATCATCAAATTGATGCGCCCCTACAAAGATAGCGTCCTGACAATCACTGCCGACAACGGCAGAGAGTTTAGCCGTCACAAAAAAGTATCAAAAGGCCTCAAGTCAGATGTATACTTCGCCCACCCTTACCACTCCTGGGAGAGGGGGCTGAATGAAAATACTAATGGTTTGCTTCGCCAATACTTCCCGAAAAAGATGGACTTTCGAAGCATTGATGCTAAGAGTATTCAACATGCCATGGATCGTTTGAACAATCGTCCACGTAAGCTATTGAATTATGCAACGCCAAATGAGGTATTTTTTGGTGATAACAATAACCTGGATAGCGTTGCACTTAAAACTTGAATTCGCAGCTGGAATTAGGCCTATTATCTGGAACTATCTGTGAAACATCAACCACTTAGCGTGGCGAGACCCCACCCCCACCTAATTCTAACTGTTACCTGATAGGGTATATAGTAGGCACAGATCCTACATCTTTTGATTGGGCACTCATTAAGGGGAGTCACTATTTCCGCCCTCCAGTTAGTATGCGTAGAAACCTTAGTTTTTGCATTTATAAAACTGGGATGCTTAAGAAGACGCTCAGAGTGAATAGCAACTTAGACGCTGAAGAGTTTTGCCTAAACCCATAGCACAGACCCTATCTTGAGTCAATATATGCATTTTGGCAAGATACTTGAGATAGGGGTCAAGTCTCCGTTTGACCTTTCTCATTAGAATATCCCTATTTTACCTCTCAACATCGTATATAACAATCTGAATAAAATTGACATCCAAGCCAATTTTAGGTAACGCTAAACTTTGTCTATCCAATACCTAACCTCGTGTCAAAAATGTGTCAGGTTTACAGATTGAGAAATGCCACTTGAAGAATTCATAAAGAAGTTCTCAACGCTCAACACTGATCGCGGCCGACACCGCTGGTCTGCCGATACCAACCACTGTGCTCCTCACAAACCTTTCCTCCTCCTTTCCATAATGGACCTGATCGCCCAAGGGCTGATCACAGAAAATTTTATCGAACCTTCCTTTGAACTTGTTGATACATGGAATGGGTAGCCACGCCGCCTACTACAACCAGGCGGCCAGGTACGTGGCATGTATCGCGGAATTGCTGTGCCGGGTAAACCGTAATCCAGACCATTTCGAGCACCTCGGTTTTTACGTTGTGGCCCCTGAGATCCAGATTGCTAATGGTGCTTTTCACTCACAGGTCGAAAGATCGAATATCCGCAATGTTGTCAAACGGCGTGTTTCCGAATACGGTGGCGAAAAGGACCAATGGTTCGATCAGTGGTTTCTGCCGACGATGGAAAAAATCAAGATTGACTGCCTGA
>JAAELB010000148.1 GCA_024227155.1 Desulfobulbaceae bacterium | reverse complement strand
GGAGAATACTCTCTCTTCTATTTTGGAGGTCATTACAGTCACTGTATCCTCAAAACTCCAAAACAGGATGATTTTCGGGTCCAAGAAGAACATGGGGGACAACTGCGCTCCATTGATCCAGAACCTCACTTACTGGAACTTGCCAATGCAACCATGGCAACACTTTCCCCCCAGCCTCTCTATGGCAGGATCGATTTTGTCCGCCAAGGAGACAGTTTTTTAGTTATGGAGCTGGAACTCATTGAGCCATCACTCTATTTTAATATGGATATCCTCTCTCCAGCCAGATTTACCAAGGCATTTAGTGAGTGGATGGAAAAATAGAACAGAAGTTCCAAACACCTTCACTCCCATTATTAACACATATTGGCTAGAACCAAAGCGGCCATCACAGCCACCACAAACCACAGAGAAAATTTGCACAAATGAAACAAAAATGTTTTTTGTGATGAATTTTTCCCCAACATAGACCTATCCTCTTCAACCATCACACTTGTGTCTTCGGCAGAAAATATCCAAAGAAGTATTTGCTGAACTCTATGCATTCTCATTGCCCTCACCTTTCTCCAGTAACTGAGCTTCATCGCCTGATCCTCTGTCATGATATGCTGCAAAGAGTAATCAATAAAGAGTGACTGTCACAGCCTCAGATCAAGAGAAAAACAAGGG
>JAAELB010000147.1 GCA_024227155.1 Desulfobulbaceae bacterium | reverse complement strand
TTACATAATATATGAATGGTCCCCAAGCTCTCCGCCACCACATTTGAAGCGGGTGGACTGGCCACGCCCATTTTAGCCACCACCAGCGACGGTCAACCCTCTTTCTTGAGAACTGCCTCCGTCACTTCCGTTTCCGTCAAAAGCTATAGCCCCATCCAAAGACGAATTGACAATAATGCTGCCATCACCAACCGTAAGGATATACTTTTTACCCTACTTCCGGATATCCTGTCGCAACGATCGGACATATCCTCTTTTGCCAAAATTCTTATGAAAAGTGCCAACCTTCTTATGGGTCAGGCTGCCAAAGTCGACCTTTTTCTACTACAAACCCCCAATTCATTCAATGGCACGGCCTTTATGATGAAGTCCGAGGTGGTCATCCAATGCCCAGACGCGGCTGTCTATATTCGGAGCAATCCGTTGCTGAAAAGTGTTTTGACTACACCACAAGACCTAAATATTAGCGAAGGTATTTAAAGTCGCGGACTTTTGTCAGTGCAGCAAGATGCAAATAATATCACTCCAAAATCTTAACATTAAAATTTGTTTTATCCAATTTCTTTGGTTTTTCAGATTAAAATGTTGATTTAAAGGTCAGATATTATCTAGAATTCACTTAAGCCTACATAATGCATACAAACTGATGTGTTTTGGTAGAAATATCAATGGAAAT
>JAAELB010000146.1 GCA_024227155.1 Desulfobulbaceae bacterium | reverse complement strand
TCCTTCTGCTGCAAATAGTTTTAACGCAATTGGGATATTGATCTTTTCAAGATTTGTTTTTACTTTTTGAGAAAACCCACTTTTTCTGTCATTATAATTTGGTGACAAAGCTTTTAAAAATGGCTTGAGTTCATTTGAAAGGGGAACAGCGGAATATCTTATATTATCAATAATAACTATCTCAGGAAGACTGTTTTCCCCTTTTAGTTCCTTTTTAATATTAATATGAGAAGCTGATTTAGTTAAAACAGAAAGGAAATTTTCAACATTTTTATCTTCTTTTAATCCAGACTCAATATATTTGACATTTATACTTTCGGTTTGATTTGAATCCCAAGTTTCAATTAATTCATTTTCTTCATCACTGAGCGTACGCATATATACATCAGTCTTCTTTTAAGAGACCTACCCTTACGAGTTTAATCTCCATTGATTGATTGTTAAAAGGTTTGATAACATAATCGTCACATCCTCCTTCAATGGATAATCTCACAGTCTCTTTTTGCGAACTTGCTGTAACCATTAAAATTTTAACCTGCTTCTCTTTTGATATGGATTTATCTTTTTCAATATCTCTAATTCTTTTTAAAACATC
>JAAELB010000145.1 GCA_024227155.1 Desulfobulbaceae bacterium | reverse complement strand
TATTATACGTCTGAATTCCTTGATTAAATATTCCTGTGTTAAAAGCAGTGGACCAACTATTATTATCAGTTGAATACTC
Organism: Desulfobulbaceae bacterium; assembly: GCA_024227155.1. Classification (GTDB taxonomy): domain Bacteria; phylum Desulfobacterota; class Desulfobulbia; order Desulfobulbales; family Desulfocapsaceae; genus Desulforhopalus_A. The sequence goes on along the minus strand of JAAELB010000145.1, from coordinate 788 downwards.
AACATTGCGGTTTTCTGTATACTTTTTCCCGAAGTTATTCACAAGAGTACCTTCAAAATCACATCCGACTATCACAGCACAAACTTCGTATATTGCACCCAAATCCATTTTTACCCAGGAGTCATATGAATCTAGGCTGTCCTCATACTCGAGTGCGGTCGAGTACTTTTCTGCGTAACTCCCGTTTGTCATTGTGCTATTGGTTGCAGGAGACATCGGCGTAGTTCCTGGAACTACTGAGCTTTGTGAATAAGTGATATCGGACACGTTGAGTGCACATCCAGTTTCTTCCGCAGAATTTTGGGCATGGGCAGGCAACAGTACGGAATCAACTACGGGTTTGGTCCATTTTTTTCCATCCCAACCAGCCATAGCACCGGCAATAATTCCCGACCCAGTCGCAACCTTTAGTACTTTTCTTCGTGTAACATTTTTATCTTTTCTCATAACTATCCTCATTGCGTGACAGGAATAACTGACAGGCTGAGGATAGTAGAGTTGCTTGAAATATACTAGTGTCTTTATACCTGTAGGAATGTAGGAACCAACCAAGGAGTACCACCCCGGGGTCCTAATTCTCAGATGGGTACCCCGCCCGGATTTTCTTTAGCGTCTTTTTAGCCTGACCTATATTTCTTGATTATGGGGAATAGGGTGTTTATCCTACTTATACTCACGTACAGTAGTAAACATGATATTCTACCCATGTATTGTGTCATTTGTTTCCCTCTGGAGAGGTATTAACATGAACCGTCTTGCTACTGTTTTCTTGTCTGCCACCCTTGTTC
>JAAELB010000144.1 GCA_024227155.1 Desulfobulbaceae bacterium | reverse complement strand
TAATTAACAGAACCAAGTTTCGCGGCTTTCTTGAAATGGGTGATTGCCTTTTCTAGCCGTCCTTGCTGACGGTATATGTTTCCAGCGAGTTCGTATGGTCTTATGAATCCTGGGCACAGCTTGATTGCATGTTGATAAAACTCTAAAGATTTAGCCGTATTGCCAGCTAATTTGCCCTCCCAAAAAATGTGCAGAGCTTTATCACAACCTGTAGAATATTCAATTTTTTCTAAAGCATATGCGGGGTTGTATATGACTATGGTCGATGAAATTACAAAAACAATGGTAAACGTTACGAGGGCGAATGTTTTATTGGGACAGCGCTGTGGCAGTTCCATGGTATTCTCCGAACATTTTATAGAAAGTAGCGAGGTAATCGCGAGAGACAAAGAGGGTCTTAGATTTCGGATTCCACGATACCTTGCGCGCCGTTAACTTGAAAATTATCCAAAATTACAATTACTTGAGAGTCGGCTTCAATGCTTTTATCGGATCCGACAAAATTCTGCACCTTGAAACCAATAAAGGCGTCTCTATCGGTGAACGGGTAGTTGGAAAGAGTCGTCCATTTTGATGTCCAGAACCTCCGATACATTGTAGTGACCTGGTTTTTCTTTCGGACCAAACGAAGAGTTCCATCGAACTTTCCAATCTGCTCGCCGCGACCACCAGCAAACCTTCCACTTCTTCTATAGTTACTGAATGCATAACTATAAAACCAAAGCTTTTTTTTGGATAGTCCTACCTGAACTACTTTCATGTTACGCTTTTCTACATCCTTTTCATAGACACCGAAGACCACTACTTGACTGAATCCTTGAGGGCCCTTTATAAAGTTTACGCGACAGTCAATCTGTATGTCGAAATCACCTTGCAAAATGAAAGTAGATGCTATCCCGCCCTTGCTAAAACAACCTTTTTTAGTCTTAATGACCAGTTTACCACCAGTCGATTGCATGTCGGCTGCCTTAAAAGTCTCTGCCTGGGTTTCAGAATATACCAAACCAACCTTTTCCCACTTGTCCCACTGAATTGTGTCGAAATTATCACAAAATGCTTTAAGGCGGATTAGAGGCAAGCTGTTGTCTATCATTACAGTGCTTTTTTTAGCCAAGCACCCCATTG
>JAAELB010000143.1 GCA_024227155.1 Desulfobulbaceae bacterium | reverse complement strand
TTTACATAGAACTCATGGAAGAGAATACCATAGAAATAGCCACCATCGGTCGATCAATGGTCATAAAAGGTGATGTGCGTTGCCAAGTCCCGCTTGTGGTAAAGGGCAAGATGGAAGGGGATTTTATTGGCACTGCCCTGCGGGTAGAACCCTCTGGACAGGTCAGTGGAAAAATAGTAGCCGATTCCATTGAGTGTGCTGGCCTGATTGAAGGCAAGATTACAACCCGCTCTTTTACTCTAAAGAAATCGGCGACACAGATGGGCATAGTGGAGACTGAGCGACTTGAAATCGAACCCGGTGCCAGCCTCGATTGTGCTCTGCAGAGTGGCAGTGAATACCTTGTGAAGGGTGACAGAGAAGTAGGGGCAGGTCATAGTCATAGCCCGTCGCAGAAGAGTTCTTCAAGCCTCTGTGAATTACAACATTGTTTTAGGGAGGATAGCCCCAGTTGTTGTTATGATGTTCCGGACTCTTTTCGTTTTGAGTTGTTTGGTCATCTCATTGAGCTTCTTGATAAACATAAGCCTCTTATCAAAATCACTGGAGATGAGGGGGCAGGGAAGACCACACTAGCTCGGAAATGTATGAAATCCCTGGGTGAAAACTACCTTCCCCTTCAGCTGAGGGAGCCGGTGGGCTCTGTCAGCCATCTGCTTTACCAGATTGCAAAAGAGCTTGGTGTTGAGACTGTTGACAAGCAGCAGTCTCAAAAAGATCTTCTTCATGACATAGGTATATCTATCTCGGCTAAGCGGGATGCGGGGTTGCAGGTACTCCTGCTTATTGATGATGCGCACTTGATGTATCAGGCTACAATGGAAGGGGTTGTTCGTTTGCTTAGTGGGGCCTGTAGTGAGGACTATTCTCTGAACCAGAGAGACAGAGTGTTACAGATCATCCTTTTTGGTACAGAGGCTCTGCAGGGCAAGATGGTCGAAACCATAAACGAATATTTTGAGGATGAAACAAATTGCCAGCTCTATCTTGAGCCGCTGAACTTAACAGATTGTGCTGACTACTTGCGTTTGACTGTGCGGCGGTGTGCAACTGGGGATTGTGGTGATGAGATGTCGATTTTTTCAACCGAAACGATTAAAGAGATTCATGTTGTAAGTGGAGGCAATATCTCTACGATTAATGCTCTCGCGGAAAAAGGGTTACAGGACTCTATCCGCAAAGGAGTCGCGTCTGTAGTCCCAGAGCATATTGAAAAGTTGTAACTTAGGAAAGGTGTTTGTTGTGGAACTCGATGAAATCAATTTAGCGATAATAAATCATCTCAAGGATGGCAGGATGCCATTCAAAAAAATAGCAGACTCCCTGGGGGTATCAGAAGGAACGATAAGGGGGAGGGTGAAGAGGCTCAAAGAGGAAGGGGTGCTTGACATTACAGCACTTGTGAACCCTGATGCAATGCCTGATCAATCCATTGTCATGGTAGGAGTTCGGCTCCAGGATATGGACCTTGTGAAAAAAGGTGAAGAGTTCAGTCGACTGAGGGGAGTGATTTCTGTCTGCGTGGTCACAGGTCGTTTTGATCTTATCCTAACGGTGATGCTGACAAAAGACTTTCCCATGGTCAAGTTTTATACCGAGGAGGTGTCAAAACTTGAAAAGATCAGGGCTGTGGAGACTTTCGTTGTGTATAAAAGTTTCAACCTTAAGGTGCCTCTTACCTTGAATTGATTATTTTTGGCTGATGATAACGCCCGCCATAATCAGTGTTCCCGCGAGCATCTGTTCCATGGTAAAGGACTCGCCTAAAATCAGCCACCCGAGAAGAACCGAGAAGATGGGTATCAGGTTGACATATGCGGCTGCTTTGTTGGCTGGGACATGTTTGAGACTGAAATTGTATAATCCATATGCACCAAGGGTGATGACAGCACCAAGGTAGATAATCGCGAGCCCAGGCACTAAATGAAATTGATGTGGGATCGTGGTTGAGGGTAAAAAAAGGAGTGGAAAATAAAAAATACAGCCGGTAAAGGCCTGAACAGCAGTGAGGAAGAATGGTGAGTATCTCGCGGTTAGATATTTTAGTGAGATTGTATATCCGGTAGCACAGACCATGGCCAGGAATTCAAGGAAATTACCTAGAACAGGGTTCGGAGCATTTGCACTTGGGCTGCTTTCCAGCGTCAACCAACACACACCGGCGAGGGCGATGAGTGCACCAAACCACGATTTTCTACTGATTGTTTCCTTCAAAATGAGGGCCGCACCAATCATCACCAGGATTGGTAGGATTGCTGTAATAACTCCTGCCTGTGATGCCGTGGTATTTTCAACGGCCTTTGCTTCAAAGATGAAGTAGAGGCAGGGCTCACAAAATGCCATAAAGAGGATAAGCTTATAGTCACCTCTACGGTAATGCAGGGCGTGGGTGAGTCTGCGGCCAACTGCTAAAAAACAGAGGGATGCGATCAGCATTCTGCCAAAAATTACAACCTGAGGATCGTAGGAACGAAAGGCGATTTTAAGGCCAATAAATGAACTGGCCCAGAGGACCATCGCGAGAATCAATGCAAGACTGGCCATGGACGCATTTTTAGCGTCAGAAACAGGTGTCATAGATTTTGCGGGAGTTGGTGAAAAAAGAGAGGTCGGTTGAGGGGATGCCGCCAGAACTCACAAGTAAAATGAGATCCAGCACCATTTTTAAAAAGTGTCACGTGGAAAGAGAAATCAGTTTCTCAACTCCCACTCCCCAACACTGTTTCTACAGGCTGTGGTGTAGGTTCTTTCAGTTTTCCCGTCTATGGTTGCGAGAATTTCAGCCTTGCGACAAGGTGTTTGCGGTTGTGGATAATAGGCTGGTTGTGGGGTTACCTGGTACGAATTGCCGTTATCCGGGTTTCTCCAGCTGCTTGCTCTTCCGGACGGAGCTGTCTCATAAGTCTGATTTAATTGCTGACGGTCAGCTTTATCCATCTCATTACCCACGATATATCCGAGCATTGTACCAACGGCAACCCCAATGAGGGTGGCTTCTCTATCGCCTCCGATTGCCTGGCCGATGATAGCTCCGCTTGCAGCACCAATTCCGGCACCCTGGGTCCCCCTGCTGAGCTGTAGATCGGCACAGGAAGTGAGGCCTATGAGTAAAAGTGGCAGCATAATAATTGCTAATTTTTTCATTGTATCTGTCTCTTGGTTGTAGGAATTATTTTTGTTAAAAAGGTATTTTTCTTGAATAAACGATAGTCATCTTTTTTTAACTGCGCAAATTTAATAACTGTAAAATTAGTGGGTTGCTGGGTTGGTTTTGCTTGCCATGGTCAGTAGTCCACGGATGGGTCTATTGATTCTGTTGTTGCTCTATCCGGATTTTTGCTGGCACCGGAAAGGGGAGAAAGATTGAGGTTTGAAAAGAAAGGGGGCAAGCCTGTCTTCTGTTTTTCTTTTATCACAGGCTGCATGTTGTAATTCTGCGCTGAAAGGTAGGAAGCAGTATAAATTCCATCTATACCTATGTTTTTATAATAGTAGCGTAGAAGCGAGGGGAAATCCTCCGCGAGATCCATAAGTGATTCCTGATTGTCACTTATGGAGTAGAGAAAAACCTGTAGACCGTATTTGTGGGCACCATCTATATATGTTGTATTGGCAGTTACATCTGCTTTTTCCTGTGGAAGTCCGATGATTGCGGCGTATTTAGAGACTATTCTCAGGCCAAGATTTGTGAAAAGCCATTCGTAATCGTATGGCTGCCATGTCCCTGACTGTTGCTGTTTCGTTTCTTCATCACCAGCTCTGCCTATCATCTGTATAAGAGGATAAAGCACACCTGTTTGTGGCATCAGGGCGGTGTGGAGCCGCTGTAGTTCTTCCGGATCAAAGGACTGGATGTAGATTTTTTCGTCTTCATCAAAGTGAAAGTCATTCAATAGATCCAGAACTTCTCTGCTGATGTCTTTGCCCGCATCCTTAAAAAACCATGGACATTTGATTTCTACTATGATTCCAGTTTTCACAGATAAAGACGTTTTCAGCTTTCGTATCAAGCTGAGTTCTTCCTGCAGGGTGGGAATTCCAAGTGTCAGAGCGAATGGGTCGCTTTCAAATACATTTTTTAGACGCAGTTGTCGAATCTCATCTAAGGTGAAATCTATGACATAGTGTTTGCCGTCTCCACGGCTACGCTCAGGAAATAGTGTTGCGACATTTGTGAGCCTGTCAAGGGTTATATCATCATAAAGGATGAGCTGGTTATCCGCACTCATTACAACTGGAAGCTCTAAATACTCAACTCCTTGGGCCATCGCCAGGGTAGTTGCTGCGAGTGTATTTTCTATGAGCTGAGCTCCTGCACCATTTTCTGCTATGATTATTTTTTGCTGGGCCGAGGCGGTAAATGGAGGTAGAAAAAAGAAAAAAACGATGGTGATGACGACATTCCGAGCGGACATGGGGGGCCTTATTTGGGATTAATGATAAAATTTGTACTTTTTGGAGTAGGCTTCTAGGATGGCAATTCCCCAAAGCTAGCTATTGAGGGAAAATGGGTCGAATATTTGGTGGCAAGCTTTGAACTCGGTTTCGCGATATGAACAAGGTGACGTATACCATACTCTTTTGCCGAGAAAAGAACATTTTCCGTATCGTCAGCAAATATTGTCCGCGTTCTATCGTAAGGAAGGAGTTGCTGTAGCCTGTCCCAGAATTCAACCTGTTCCTTGGCCACCCCTACATCCTGTGAACATATAATCTGTTTAAAATATCCTCTGATATTAACCTTGTCCATTTTCACAGCGAGGGCTTTAGGGTGGGCGTTGGTAATGAGATAGAGATCTTTACCCATTGCCTTCATATGATCGAGAAAAGGGAGTACATGGGGGCGGATCTGTACCAGGTGGTCAATTTCTTTTTTTAGGTGAGGGATATCGAGACCAAGCCGTTCTGCCCAGTAGTCAAGGTCTGTCCAGACTAAGGTGCTTTCGACACTTCTGTATGTGTTCATCAGCACTGTTTTAGCGCTGGTAAAGTCGATACCGTTTTTTTTTGCATAGGTTTCAGGGACGAACTGTTCCCAAAAGTAGTCATCGAAATATTTATCGAGAAGGGTGCCGTCCATGTCGAGGAACAGTTTGTCTATCTCCTGCCAGGAAAAGTTGGGGCTTATCACCATGGAAGTTACCTCTCTACCTGTACAAGTTTTTTGAATTCATCAAGTGCAGCGGATACCATGCCAAAGATGTGCTCAATGGAAGAGAGTTGCCCGTGTAGGACTATCCGGCCATCCGGGGTTACTTTTGCCGGTTTGACCTTTTTACTTCCTGGATGTTTCTGCAGATAACTCATGACCATGTCGGGGGTGAGCGGGGTATCATCTAAAAATGAAAAAACTATCGAGTCACGGCCCTGTTCAAGTTTACCAATACGCAGGGCAACGAGTTCTTTTTTAAGATTAATTATTCTTAAAAGGGTGAGCGTCTCAACCGGAAGCGTTCCGTACCGGTCAGTCATCTCATCTTTTAAATCTTCCTGCATCTCTGGAGGCTCAGATACGAGGGCCGCAATTCTTCTGTATGTGATATAGCGCTGACTGATATCCGGTATGTAACTCTCTGGTATGTAGGCCGAGAGCTGCAACTTCACCTCAGGGTCGATCTCCTCCAAAAGACTCGAATCTTCTCCTCTGCTGGCCTGGGCTTTCAGGTCTGCTACAGTTCTTTGTAACAGATCCAGATATAGATCATAGCCGATGGCAGCTATATTGCCACTTTGAGAGATTCCTAAGAGGTTACCACCACCACGAATCTGCAGATCGCTCATGGCAAGTTTAAAGCCGCCTCCGAGCTCATTGCAGTCCATCAAGGCACGGAGTCTCTCCCTGGAATCTTTACTGAGACTGTCAACGGACGGGACTAAAAGATAGGCAAATGACTGGGCTGTGGACCTGCCTACCCGACCACGGAGCTGGTATATCTCCGCAAGCCCCAGCATGTCTGCCCGGTTGATTATAATGGTGTTGGCGGATGGGATATCAAGACCGGATTCGATTATAGTGGTTGCCACAAGAACATTGATGTCCTTGTTAACAAAGGAGACCATAATGTTTTCAAGTTCTTTACCCGCCATCTGGCCATGGGCAACGGCTATTTTCGCCTCTGGCACAAGTTCCTGCACCATAGAGGCCATTTTATGAATAGATTTAACCCGGTTATGGACGAAAAAAACCTGGCCTCCCCTGCGTAATTCTTTAGTAACGGCTTCTTTGATAACCAGTTCATCAAAGCGTGCCACAAAGGTTTTCACAGGCTGGCGATGTTCGGGGGGGGTTGAGATAACGGACAGATCACGAATGGAGAGCAGGGACATCTGCAGAGTCCTTGGGATCGGGGTGGCCGTTAAGGTGAGTATGTCAACCTCAGCTCGCATTTTCTTCAGTTTTTCTTTATGGGCCACACCAAAACGGTGTTCTTCATCGATGATGAGAAGGCCGAGGTTTTTGAAGGCAACATCCTTTGACAAGAGTCTATGGGTGCCGATAACTATATCGATGCTCCCCTGGTCAAGGTTTTTTACAAGTTTACGCTGTTCTGCGCTGGTTCGAAAACGGTTCAGGCAACCAATATTCACCGGAAAGCCACGGAGTCTTTCGCTAAATGTTTTGGCATGCTGCTCTGCCAGCACAGTGGTAGGGACAAGAATTGCGACCTGAAATCCATCTTCCACCACCTTAAATGCCGCTCGAATGGCAACCTCAGTTTTACCATAGCCAACGTCACCACAGACCAGCCGGTCCATTGGCTTGTCGGAGGTGAGGTCTTCTATGACATCGGTAATGGATTTCGCCTGGCCCGGCGTCTCATCAAAGGCAAAGGATTCTTCCAGTTCATGGAAAAGTGAGCCAGGGGGGGAAAACTGACGTCCCTCCTTAATCTCTCTTTTGGCATAGATGTTAAGTAACTCATGGGCTACCTTCCAAACCTCTTCCTTTACCTTGGACTTTGTGGTTTTCCAGGATTGTGAACCCAGTTTGTCAATTTTTGGATCACGATCCGAGAGCCCCTGGTACCTGGAAATGAGGTTGAGTCGATCCACAGGCAGGTAGAGTTTATCCCCGTCACGGTATTCAAGGAGCATGAAATCATTGGTCACACCCTGGAAGTCTATGGTGGAAAGTCCACGGTAGATTGCAAGGCCGTGGTCTCTATGGACTATGATATCTCCTTCATTGAGTTCTGTGAACCGAATCGGTTCCCCTTTACTCTTTTTGGTGGATTTTTTACCAAGCCGCATCTCGCCAAAAAGTTCACTGTCTGATAGCAGGTGGACTTTCTTTTCAACAAGGGAGAAACCTGCTGAGAGAGGATGGTCACAGAGATAGAGTATATTAGAATCTCCTCTGGGGACAAAACCTTCAAGATCCAGAGGGGGGGGCAGTAATTCTACCTGGTGATGGTGTTTTGACAGGAGTTCGGCGAGATTTCTTGTATGGCGTGAAGATCTGCAGCAGACAATGACGAGATCACCCTGCTTCTGCCATTGAAATATCTGTTCTGTTAAAGGAGCAAGAAGGCCGAGTTTTGCACGTTTAAGAGAGATGTCCTGCTTTAACAGCTGGTGGTTGCTGGTGGGGATGGAGATAATTTCCTGGTCCGGCCCTGGGAAGTCGGTAAAGCGGTACTGTTTAAAGCGGTTAAGGGCTGTACCTATCTCTTCTTCATCTAAAAAGAGCTCGATTGGTGTCAGCGCAGGGGCCTTTGTTGCACAGGCACTCTGGAAATTTTTCTCTATTCTCTCGTAGGTGAGCTTCATGCTCTGGCGGATTCCTTCCGGATCAACCAGGATGAGTGTTGTGTTATCAGGAAAAAAGTCGAGGACTGAGGATGTTTGCCGCTGGTCACCGTAATAGAGTGGCAGGAAAAACTCCATGCCGGCAAAGCGTAAACCATTATTGGTGCGATCTATTAAACGAGCTGTTTCCTCACTGTTCCAGCTATGTTTTTCTCCAAGGCTTTCAAAGATTCTGGAAATTTTTCTCTGATCTTTTTTTTCAGACCCAATTAATATATCTGTCACCGGAAGCAGTGTGGCTTCTGCTATTTCCCCTGTGGATCGTTGTGTAAAGGGATCAAATGACCTGAGAGAGTCTACTGTATCACCAAAAAAATCAAGCCGGATAGGGCCTTCATGGAGACTGTCTGAGTCAAGCATAAAGGGTGGAGGGTAGATATCGATTATACCGCCCCGAAGTGAAAAATCACCAATAGACTGAACCAGGGCCACTTTCTCATAGCCAAGAAAATGTAGCTTTTTTAGCAGATCATCCTGGTCGCACTCTTCTCCGGCTTCAATATACTCTGCGACACTGGTTAGTACCTGACTTGGCATTATCCGGCGTAGCAATGCCTCTATTGAGGTGACCATAATAGAGCCACCATCTTCTCGCATTCGGTAGAGGGCGGAAAGCCTTGTTGCTGTAATTCTCTGGTCAGGAGAAAGAGGGGTGTAGGGTGGGATTTCCTGCCCTGGATACTGAATAATGGTACTATCCGTAAAAAGAGTGAGATCATGCTCAAAAATGGAAATAAGGTGCTCGTCCGGCACGATACAGCAGCACGGCCCGCCTGAACCAACTGCCGCGGCAATATAGGCGGAGCTAGCTCCTCGAAGACCTGTCAGCGTGAGTTGCGGACTGTCTTTGGCTAAAACTTGTATGTCGTCTATCATGAACAAAATTGCCGGTTATGTTATTAACATAACCGGCAACGGTTTAAAGGCTAACCCCGGTATACGGGAAGTAAGACGGATTATCAGGTGTTAGAAAGTTCCACCTACGCTGAAGTCCCAAACGGAGTCATCCTCATCTGGTAGTGGGTCAAGATTGTACCCCCATACCAGGCGAAGCGGGCCCATCGGAGAGAGCCAGTTAACACCGACACCTGCGGCCGTCTTGATACTGTCGTTGTAATCGGCGAAATCCTGATTGTCGTCCAGTACCTGGCCTGAGTCGAAAAACAGTACGCCCATAACTCCCTGGGTTTCAAGGAGTGGGAAGATGATCTCACTGTTTGTGTACCACATTTTATCGCCACCGATTCGTTCCCCGGTCTCACTGTCAATGGGACTCACCTTGCCATATTCAAAGCCACGGATAGAGTTGAGCCCACCAAGGTAAAATCTCTCATATACCGGTAGTTTATCAGTTTCATTTTCAAATACCCGTCCGGCGGCACCTTTAATGTGAAATGTCATCTTGAAAGGCAGCGGGATATACCAGCTGGTGGAGCCTTCAACTTTGGTAAATTCAGAATCTCCCCCTAAAGGACCACCTGCGTATTTCACACTTACTACGTTGCGAGATCCCTTGCTTGCACCATAACGACGGTTACGGGTATCTCGCACCAGAGAGAATTTAAGTGCGCTGGTCACGTGAATATCTACTGAATTTCTAATAATGTATGAGGCGTCTTCTGAGACATCGGTCAGGTCTGTGTCGGTATAACTGTAGTTTCCGAACACTTTCCAATCGCCGAAAATCGGATACCCGATCCGTAGACCGCCACCTTTTGAATCCTTGGTGTAATCATCATATTCACGTTCTGTACTAAACAGGTCTATGCCCCAGGAGAGTGCAGAATCGTTTAAATGAGGATTGGTATAACCCAGGTTAAATCTGGAACTGGAACCACTGACATTGGCACTGAGAGAGAGGGTGTCTCCTCTACCAAGGAAATTGTTTTCTGAAATCTGACCCATGAGGATCAATTTATCAGCAGAGCTGTAGCCGGCACCTATACTAAAGGTTCCAGTACTTTTCTCCTTGATCTCAACAATAACATTCATACGATCTGGGTCAAGAGAAGGCTCAGGGGTGATATTTACTTCTTCAAAATACTGGAGGCGCTGCAATGCCTGGGTGGACTGACGAAGTGCCTTGGAGTCGAATACGCCACCCTCTGCAATACGCAGCTCTCGGCGGATGACGTTGTCTCTGGTTCTTGAGTTGCCCTTGATAGTGATTCTGTCTATATACACAAGGTTGCCCTGATCAATCAGGAAGGTGATATCCATACGATTGCCCACTTCAGCCTTACGAATTTTGGGCTTTATGGAGGCAAAGGCGTACCCTGCTTCTGCGTAGTAGTCGGTGAGTTTGAGAATGTCATCGCGGATCACCTGCCTGCTGATGTATTTTTTGCCTCTGATGTTCAGCAGGTCAAGCAGTACATTTTTTCCCTCAAGGAGGTCGCCAGAAAAATCGACACTACCTACACGGTAGCGTGTGCCTTCTTCAACGATAAAATTAATATAAAGCCACTCTTCTTTTTGGGTGATCTGTGGCTCAGCTATCTTTGCGTCAAGGTAGCCGTTGTTGTTATAGAAGGCGACAATTCGCTGGGCATCCTGCCTGATTTTACCCATATCCAGGAGACCGGTTTCTGTAAGCCATGACATGAACCAACGTTCTCCTGATTCTATTTCATCAAGAATTTCATCATCATCATATGCTTCATTGCCCTCTACTGTGATCTCTTTTATGTAAACTTCTTTACCCTCGTTGATGAAAAATTCAACGACGGCTCCAGAATCATCCGGATAAGAAATCTTAGAGGTTACTTCACTGTTATAAAAACCCTTGGTTTTATACAGTTGGAGTATTGCCTGTTCGGCAAGTGTAATTTTTGCTGGATTGAGAATAAAGTGTTCATTTATATTTGCAGCTGCTTTTACATCTTCTTCTTTCAATTCATCAATGCCATCAAAAATCACCGATTTGATGACGGGTTTTTCAATAAGATTAAAGACTATTTTTTTGCCTTTTTCGCTATCGGAAACATCGATCTGAACGTCATTGAAATAGCCCATTTTATAAATGGCTTTTAAATCGTTTCTCAGAGCAGCCTGGTCGTAGAGGTCGCCGGCCTTGGTTTCAATTTTACGCAGAATCGCCCCGGAATCTATTCTTGTGTTACCTGAAGGTGCGATGGAGGCAATTCGGAACTCTCTTTCGTTATAGGCTGTTATCTCAGAGGAAAGCTTTTGCAGTACTTCGCCTAATTCGTCTAAAGAATTAGCGGTTTGAAAATAATAACTTGGATTGCCTGGGGAGAGTAGGTCAAAGAGTTTAATGTCTACACTGAGCTGTTTACCAATAACGGTGAGGGTTCCAACTGCTAGATTGTCAGAGCCTGTTTTTTCAGCAATTTTTTGCAGTTCTTTGACAGCAGGTGGCCAGGTACCCTGGTAGTTGCTCAGCTTGATTGCATTTCCTCGAGGGATGAGGAGCATGTCAGTTTCGCTGAGAGCACTCTGCAGCTCTTTGTCAGCAATTTGTTCAAGCTGGGTTACATCACCTGGACTTTTAATGTTCAGGGGCAAAAAATTGGTTTGTGCGGCAATGGCTACACCTGCAGATACAAAAATAAACAAAAATGCAATCCCAATCCATATGGTTGCAAATTGTTTGGGCTGGACTTTGCACAAATTTCTGATTGGTAAAGTCATGAATACCTTCCTATGGATGTTTTCAAGTAGAGTCGATGGGAGCTACCGTAGAACAGCAATTTCGTAATTTAAACGATGATTATATCAATTAAAATTGTAGATCTGCAACTATAGCAGAAAAAATTACGCAAAAAACGATCATATTATGCCACGTTTCATATTAATTGCAAATGTTGCAGTAGTCTAAGAGGGAAAAAATTGAGATCAAACCAATATAATGGAAATATTATGTCGCCTGTAAGAAAAAAAGAGGTGTGAACTTCATGTAACCGTTCACCGCCCCTTTCAAAAGACTGCATAACCAGAGTCCGTAACCGTTCGTCCAGTGCTTCAGGTTCGTTCAAGCAGGTCTCCTGGCTATAGTTGGCTATGCCAGGAGGCCTGATCGGTCGAAAATGGGGTGCTGGTGAACGGTTACAGTTTCATCTCGATAAAGTTGAAATTATATGTGTTTTAAAAGAATTATTGATGGATGTTTTGACCTGCTCTTTCCCCAGCGTTGTCAGGTATGTGATGTTGCTTTGCCTGAAACAGAGAGAGGGGCGATGGTTTCAAAATTTTGTTTTGACTGCTGTGCAGGGTTTGAACTTGTTGTTAAACCATTTTGCAGAGTTTGTGGTGCTGAACTCTATGGGGATAAAGAAAAAGGGCCACTTTGTGGCCGATGCCTGAAGAGTTCGCCTCCTTTTGCTATATGCCGCTCTCTTTTTCGCTATGGAGGAGAAATACAGTCATTGGTTCATAGCTTAAAATACAAAAAAGACAGTTCCGTCCTGACTGGAATTGCAGAATTGACCGGTGGAATTGAACTTTCGGAATTTTCAGCCTGTGATCTCATTGTGCCGGTTCCTCTTCATATAAAGCGGCTTCGACAAAGAGGTTTTAATCAGGCTGCACTTCTAGCGCTTACAATCTTTGGTGAAGGGAAAAAACAAGTAGTGCCGGATCTTCTCTGCCGCACACGAAACACCGTTCCTCAAACTTCATTAGATGGGTTGTCTAGGAGAAAAAGCCTTAAAGGGGCTTTTACCGTGAAAAGGGGGGACAATATTAAAGGCGGAGTGATTTGCCTTGTTGATGATGTTTATACAACCGGTACAACCGTTGCTGAATGCAGTAAGACCCTGATTCTTCACGGGGCTGCGTCAGTTAAGGTGTTAACTCTGGCCCGGGCTGAGTTGTCTCCCCGTGCCAAATAGTGACTGAAGCAGCTGAGAATTAATAAAAAAATATTACCATTTCATTATTCCATCAAACCCGCGAAATGACGGAATTACACTGGTTGATATTTCGATAAATTAAGAAAATTAGAGATATGTTGATATACGTAGAGTAAAATCGAAGTTAAGTAAAAAGTGTAATTGTTGATAACTTTGTGGATATGCCTCTAAGCTTGCTATATGTCGCAAGAAAAAGATGATTTTTACCAAGGCTTAGAAATCAAGGCCTCAGGGGGAGGGGCAGTTGTCAATTCAGTCTATCTGGGCAACAGCGCATGGTGTGCAAAGCAGATCAAGCTTATGGAAAAATATGGTGAAATCGTCTTTGACTCCAGATAACAATTCGAGTTTATTGTTCCCCATGAATTACACATCAGGTGGGTCCATCTGGTGCTTCTAAAATGAAAGTTGTTTTTGTTAATACTGGAGCCAGTTCTAGGTAGCCTATGGGATATGGTTTTTTTGTGTCAAGAGTCTAAGTGGCCGGTTTTTGCACGGTTTATTTATGGTTTTGTGTCGGGGGTAAGGTTCGTTCATGGTTTGGAACAAGGTCAAAGAAAGTCTGAAGGAAACACTTACAGACAATATATTTCAACTCTGGATTGAACCATTAGAGTTCCAGGAATTGAGAGGCGAACAATTTTATATCTCTAGTCCCGATAGATATTTCAGCGCCTATGTTAAACAAAATTTTTCGGCAGTAATTGAAAAACAATTAGTGGAGAATGGCGTTGTTGATGCGCAGGTAATTTTCTGCGAAAAGGCACCACCCAAAGCTAGGCCACTAAAGGTCAAAAAAAATAAGAAGAAACAAACAGCAGTGCAGATGAGGCTGCCGAGTGTTCCTGTAAATAACTCAAAATTCCGGAATCTGCATCCCAGGTACACCTTTAATGAGTTCATGGTCGGGGAATCAAACATACTGGCGGAATCTGCATGCAGGTCGATGGTGACAGAAGATGGACTGGTTGGACCGTGCCTCTATATTAATAGTGAGACTGGCCTGGGTAAGAGCCACCTTACCCATGCGGTTGCCCATAAGGTCTTCTCCGAATCCCCGATGACCAGACTCCATTACCTTACTGCCAAGCAGTTTGCGGCGGAGATGATTCGTGGGATTAAGAACAAGACCATGGATGATTTCAAACAGAAATATCAGGAAAACTGTGATATTCTGCTGGTGGAAGATATTCACTCACTTACAGGAAAAAAGAAGACCCAGGAGGAGTTGAACGACGTACTCGATTCCCTTATTAAATCAGGTAAACGTGTGGTACTCACCGCCAACAGTGCGCCCAGGGATCTTGTGGGTATTGATAGTGAGTTTAAGTCGAGGATGACATCCGGTCTTGTTACCTCAATAAAAGCACCAGATGTGAATACAAGATGTCGTATCATCGAGAAAAAAGCTATGCAACAACAGCTTGCCCTGGATGAGGAATCTATTAGCTTTTTAGGTGGACACATTCGCGGAGATATTCGCAAGATCGAGTCTGCACTTATTGGACTCAGGGCGAAGGCACAGTTTACGGGCGGCCACATTGATATGGACCTTGTGAGGGAGGTAGTTTCCTCAGTTGTCGGGTTTAGTCAGGTACTTACAGCCTCAATGATTTGTGATCTGGTAAGCGGGCAGTTCAAAGTCAGTGTCCAGGATCTGCAGTCTAAATCTAGAAAGAAGGCGATCACTGTGCCTCGACAGATTGCCATGTACCTGGCAAGAAAACACACAGAAGATTCCCTTGCTCAAATTGGCAAAGCCTTCAACCGTGACCACTCCACAGTACTCCACTCAATTAAGGTAGTCTCCAATAAGCTTGTACGTGATAGCTCTGTTAATGCCCAACTTGAAATATTAAACGATAAGGTAAAGCAACTTTAATAGAGCCTTACGTTGTAATCACGATAAAGATCAGGCGCCTGACTTTTCATTGAATCGGCGCCTATTTATGGTCTTTTATTAGACTTATCCGGAGTTTTTATTAGTCCATCAGAAATAGACCCCTTTAACCTCTGTTTCCTGTTTGCTTTGGCGGGATGAAATAAGTTCTTCCGCAACCATCGTAGCACTCTTCATCATATCGTTGAGGCCAATTCCCCCCCAGCCAAAGCCGCAGAGATGCAAACCTTTGTTTTCTTCTACAAAGTTTTCTTTCCAGGAAAGTAAAGCTGGATAATTCCTCTCTAGCTGAGGGATAGAGCCACTCGGTCGAAGTAGTGTTGAGTAAACAGGTTTTTCTTTGATGCCAAGAATATCCCGAACATCAGTCAACGCCTCTTCGGTGAGTTTTTCGTCATCTAATTCCAGCCGTTCAGGGTGCCGCCTGCCGCCGACCAGGGTTTCAAAGACAACATGGCCCTCGGGCGCTCTTCCTGGAAACATGTTGGAAGAAAACAGAGACCCAAGAGTAAAGCGTTTTTCTACCTCCGGGGTGAGGAAGCCAAAACCTGGAGGGATGGTAACGTCATCCGTGAAACCAAAAACAACCGTAGATATCCGGGTCTCTGGCACATCTTTTTCAGGTAAATCGGCAGCAATGGGGCCAAGGAGACGGAGGCAAGCGTTAATTGGCAGGCAGAGCACAATGTTTTTTGCCTTGTAGGTGGTTTCGGATGTGCTGATGATCCATTCTTTATCCTGACGCTTGATGCCTGTGGCGGCACTATTAAAAAGAATATCCCTTCCAACAACAAGTGATTCTGAGAGTTTTTCCGACAGCCGCTCCATCCCTTTGGGGAAACTTGTCATAGCCGGCATGGTGAGTTTTTTCCCGCTTCCACCTCTTTTTTTCTTGGCCTTCATTGATGTTATAAGACCACGTATGACAGAACCATGTTCCTTTTCAAGGGCGCGAACCCCAGGCATAACGCTGTCTATGGTGAGTTTGTTAAAGTCGCCGGCGTAGGTTCCTGTGTACACAGCATCGAGATAGGGAAGCAGGGCGGGGCCGAATCGATATTGCGCCCACTTGGCAACTGTCGGCTCCCCCTTAAGTGGCGCTTTCCATAAATCGGCCAGTACCCTGAGTTTTGCATGCCATGGAATAAGTGGGGCCATCAGGATTTTACGAGGGGTCTGTGGGATGAGATTCAGCCTGCCGTTTAGGTAGACGTAGCGGACAAAATCAATAAGTGGAGCTTTGATGCACTCTTTGTCGAGCCCTGTTTCTCTAAGGATCGATTTTGATTCTGCACAGTTATCCAAAAAACCATGGGGGCCTTTTTCGCTTATAAAGCCCTGGTCGTTATTGCTGCTGATAACACCCCCGGCACGATCTGACTTTTCTATGATGAGAAATTTGTGCTGTGGATGATTTAGACGCAGTTTATGGGCGACGGTCAGTCCTGAGAGCCCCCCGCCGAGAATTAAAGTTTGGTAATTATCGTTCATTGAAGAGTGACTTTTAGTTGAGATTGTTCAATTTTGACTGTAATCCAGCCGCCCATTCTGAGCATGCCAGGGTTGTATATTTCTGTGTTTTCGATCATATCTTTTCCCTTTGCCTCGTGGATATGACCGCAGATGCAGAGCTCAGGCTGAAAGCGTTCAATGACGCCTCGAATGGCAGATGAGCCAACATGCTTTCCGGAGCGGAGTTTGTCGACACTGGTCTTCAGTGGTGGTACATGGGACACCAGGATTACCGGTATCTTGTTATTGTGCAAGGGCTCCGCTAACCGGGTGAACTCAATACCCTGTTGAAATGCCTGGCTGGCGAGCTCCTGGATATTATTTTCTGTAAATTCTGAAGGGGTGTGGAACGGGGTGAAATTAGATCCACCAACCCCGATTATGCAAACTTTTCCCTGTATCAGCCGGGCCTGTGCATGGATATTAATGCCTAGTTTTTCAAGATAGTCGTTGACCTCAGGGCGGTCAAGGTTTCCATACTGGGCGAGCACATTGCGATTAACCTGCATCACGGTGTCAAGAACCTGTCTGGTCTCTTCGATGCCGCCATAATTAGTTAAATCTCCATTGAGAATAATCAGATCCGCTTCTCTGATACCAGGTATCGATTCAATAGAGGTGGTACTCATATGGATATCGCCAAGGGCAATTATCTTCATAGTAGTTTCTCTTTTACGGAGGGAGGAATGAGGACTGTAAGGCTACTCTTGACAGTAAATCATCTATGCTTACCATTTTCGCCGACTTTATATAAAAAATCAATGGAAACACATTCTGATCTTAGTATCTACAATTAATACGTTCCAAGTGAGGTGACATATGACAACCCAGGCAACAACCCATGAATTCAAAGCGGAGACTAAAAAACTTCTCGATATCGTAATTAATTCTCTCTACACCGAACGGGACGTTTTTGTTCGGGAGCTTATTTCTAACGCTGCAGATGCTTTGGAAAAATTTCGCCATGAGAGTCTAACCGTAACTGAACCGTTTGATGGTCATCTGCCCTTAGAGATTTCCATTGAACTGGACGAAGAGAAAAATAGTTTTATCATAACTGATTCCGGTACTGGAATGAGCCGGGATGAATTAGAAAATAACCTGGGTACAATAGCCCACTCCGGCTCAAACACCTACCTTGCTGAACTTGTTGAGGCAGCGAAAAAAGATGTGAGCCTGATCGGTCAGTTCGGTGTCGGTTTTTATTCCTCTTTCATGGCTGGTAATAGTGTACGGGTCCAGACCCGGTCATGGGATAAAAGCGAAGGTCATGAGTGGGTTTCAGATGGAACCGGATCTTTCACCATTACTGAAATGCCCGGTCTGCGCAGAGGGACCAAGATTATAGTAGAGTTAAAAGATGATGCAAAAGACTATGCCCAGAAATGGAAGGTAGAGTCAATCATCAAACAATACTCCGCATTTGTCTCTTTTCCAGTAAAGCTTGACGGGGAGGTTGTGAACACCGTACAGGCTCTCTGGACCAAAAGCAAAAGCGAGATCAAGGACGAGGAGTACAACGATTTCTATAAATTTATCGGCAATGCCTCCACTGATCCAAAATACAGACTGCATTTTTCCGCAGATGCACCGCTTGCCATCAATGCACTGCTGTTTGTACCTGAAGAAAATTTTGAGATGTTTGGTTTTGGTAAAGTAGATCCTGGTGTGAATTTATACTGCCAGCGTATTCTAATCGATCAACATTCTAAAACTATTCTTCCTGAGTGGCTGAGGTTTTTAAAAGGTGTGGTCGATAGTGAAGATCTGCCTCTTAATATTTCAAGGCAGGCCCTGCAGGACAATGCTCTCGTTGCAAAAATTCGAAAGGTCATCACCAAGCGTTTTCTTAAATACCTTGATGAGCAGGCAAAGAGTGATCCTGAGAAGTACGAGAAATTCTGGTCAACCTTTGGGCTGTACCTCAAAGAAGGGGCAACTTCAGATTATGAGTACCAGAAGGAAATCGGCAAATTGCTGCGATTTGAGTCATCTAAATCTGATGAAGGCAAAGTCGTTGGGCTGGCGGATTATGTACTCCGCATGAACCCTGATCAGGAAGAAATTTATTTCATCAACGGCTCCAGTCGGGCTGCTATTGAGGCTGGCCCATATGTGGAAATGTTCAAGCAAAAGGATATTGAGATCCTTTACACCCTGGAACCAATTGATGATTTCGTCTTAAATCATCTTGGCGAGTTTGATGGCAAAAAACTAGTCTCAGCGGATGGCGCCGATCTTTCGTTGACAAAAGATGATGATAATGAAGATGTCAAAGATGGAGACGATGCATCTGAAAAGATGGATAAAGAAGGAGTGGAAGCGCTGACCAAATGGATGCAGGAGGTCCTTGCCGATTCCATTTCTGAAGTTGTAGTTTCCAAACGCCTTGTGGATGCACCTGCAATGATTGTCAATCCAGATGGTCACATGACCTCTTCCATGGAGAGAATCATGGCGGCAAACAGAAAAGATCAAGGAATTCCGGGGATGGGCAAAAGCAAGAAGAAGCTTGAAATCAACCCGAAAAATAGTCTTGTGACAAAACTCGCTGAACTACAGAAAACCGACGCGGATCTCGCAAAGCAGGTGGCTCAGCAGATCCATGACAACGCCATGATCCAGGCGGGCCTCGTGGTGGATCCCCTTGAAATGGTTGAAAGGAATTATAAAATATTAAACCGTGTTGTTCAGGGATAAAGTGTAATCCATCCGACAAAGCCCCTGGTCAACCTCGTTGGCCGGGGGCTTTTTTATTTATGACTACTCTGTTAAACAGAGGTTAACCGTTGAAAAAAACGAGGCCACACGCTATATGGTGACTGTTGAGCAAACGATAATTGTCCTACTATTACTATCGCTTGATCTACGTTGTTGTGGCTTTTCACAATGGCTTTGATAAATTTGGTATAAGGGAGAGGGGTATATGTGGCGTAGAAAAACTATTTCCTTGTTGCTGTTACTGATGGTGTTTGGAGCTTCAGGATGCTACATCAAGCAGGTCCGTCATTTAGCCGCCGACGTAGCTTTGATTAAAGTTGGAGAATCCAGCCAGGAAGATGTTCTCATCTTTCTAGGAGACCCCGATGAGCAGGTTGAGCAGGAGAACGGCGTTGTCAAATGGCTCTACAGGGAAACGGATATGACGCTGATGGAAAAGACCCCTCTTATCGGGGATAGTATTGGTTCTCCTGAAAATATACTGGTCGTCGTGACGTTTACAGGTGGGGTCGTTGTCGACACTCTTTACCAGGCTTCGGATGAAGACGATATGGACTGGGCGGACGATTTTTCCTGGCAGCAGAAAAAGAACTGATGGATCATTACGAGACAGGAAGGGCGCGGATGGTGCAGGAACAATTGCTGCGCCGCGATATAGTGGATCAGAGACTTCTCATGGTCATGTCTGAGGTGCCGAGACATCTCTTTGTTGACGATGCAATGCGGGGACGTGCCTACGGGGACCACCCGCTTCCAATAGGTGCAGGGCAAACCATTTCCCAGCCGTACGTTGTTGCCTCCATGACCCAGGCCCTGAAGCTGAAAGGAGATGAAAAGGTGCTTGAGATTGGTACCGGTTCAGGGTACCAGGCCGCAGTGCTTTCGCGTCTTTGTGAGCAGGTTTATACCGTTGAAAGGATAAATTCTTTGTTAGCTGGTGCCAGGAAGACCTTTGATAAACTAAGATATTATAATATTCGGGCTAAACTTGACGATGGTACTCTGGGGTGGCCGGAGAACGGTCCCTATGACGCTATTATCGTTACTGCGGGTGGACCTGAAATTCCGCGGCCACTGGTTGAGCAGTTGAGTGACAACGGGCGGTTGATAATTCCTGTGGGGGATCAATATGTGCAGGAATTACAACTTTTAGAAAAAAATGAAGGACAGGTCAAGATTACAGATCTTGCAAGTGTCCGATTTGTAGATCTGGTGGGAGAACATGGCTGGAACAGGTGAAGTGGTGGCATCCGTGGGTGTGATGCGGCGTCTCTATGACGTTTGTATGGAATGGATCAGCGGCAGGTATGGTGGCTGGGTTTTATTTCTGATCGCTTTTGTCGAGTCATCTTTTTTTCCAATTCCACCCGACGTCTTCCTTATTGCAATGTGTGTGGCGCTACCGGCCCTGTCGTTTCGTTACGCAACAATCTGTTCTCTTGGATCCGTTCTTGGTGGAGCACTCGGTTATGGGCTCGGGTTCTGGTTTATGGATAGTGTCGGGATGCCCATCGTGGAATGGTATGGGCTTGCTGAAAAATATGATCTAGTACAGCAATATTTTAAAGATTATGATGTATGGATTGTGGGTACCGCCGGGTTTACTCCTATCCCTTATAAACTCTTTACTATCACCGCAGGATTTGCCAAATCAAATTTTTTAACCTTCATGGTGGTCTCCCTTGTTGCGCGGTCCGCCAGATTCTTTCTGGTTGCAGGGTTGATTTGGAAGTTTGGTCCCCAGATTAAAAACTTTATCGATCGCTATTTTAATATCATCTCAATCGCTTTTGTGATTTTACTTGGCGGAGGGTTTCTTCTTATAAAGCTCGTTTTATAAGATTGCCGGGCAGGCTTGTTTAGTGTGATATTTTTCGCCCGCTTTTAACTTGCCGAAACATTCTGGCAAGCTCATTGGCCACAAGTGCGCCCAGTACCAGAGTGCCTCCACCCAGAGTATTGGCAGAGAGATGTTCCCCTGCCCACAACCAGGCCCAGGTTACACCAAAGACAAGTTCCAGTTGTGCCAAGAGAGAGATCTCTGGTGCAGAGAGTTCTCTTGCCAAACGAACAACAAGAAGACAGGGGATGGCAAGCTGGAAGACTCCAAGTAGTGAAAGCAGACCAAGGTCGTGCACAGATGCCTTGAAAGGTAATGAAAGCGGCAGGGTGATGAGAGCTGAGAGTAGTGCTCCAATCAGTACAGCCAGTAGCATATCCTGAACAGGTTTGTCAGTATCAACAGCCCTTGTCTTTATCTTTGCCAAACTAACATGTTGCAGGAGTGTGAAATTTGTTGCGGCAGCCAATGGAACTGCCAAAGAGACCAGGGAGCCGACCATGGAGAGTGTTTCATCTCCCTCATGCAGAAACATCCACACTATTCCCATTCCCGCTACTCCAATCGCCAGCCAAGTGATTGGCGGCAGATGGTGGTGGAGGAATATTCGGGTTAAAAGGGCTGTGATAAGTGGGCCAAGGGCCATTACAATTAACACATTGGCCACCGTCGTAAGGGTGATTGCCACCATGAAGGCGGTAAACATGATGGACCAGCAAATTCCTGAAATCCATATTTCTTTTGGAGAGCGTATCAATCTACGCCAAAGACCTGGTCCGCGCATCCACCTCAGGGCAACTGTGAGCGCCAGGGCATTAAAGGCACTGCGCCAGAAATTTACCTCGAAGGCGTAAGCCGAATCAAGGTGCCGCGTTACCACGCCAGCCATACTCCAGAGCAGGGCTACGAGGATCATCAAAAATACAGCTTGAGCGTGTGACATAATATTTTTAAAAAGGAAGAGACCGGAAGGCCGAACGCGAGGCATAAGTAATACACCATCACAAATGTTTCACAGACGGTTTACAACATAATAGCGTAAGGTCAACTTGATTCTCTTTGTTGAGTGCCTTATCTTCCCGTTTGCACTAAATTGTTGGCAGAGTATGCAACCAAGCTCCTAGCTTTTGACAAAAAGCCAGGAGGTTTCTGTCGAATCTTCTGCTTTAAAACTGTATCCGTTCAAGTTAAAGCCTTGTAGGTCCTCTGCTCGATCTATTTTTTCTCTGATCATATAATGGATCATTGAACCTCTTGCTCTTTTTGAATGGATCGGGATTGTTTTTAGTCCCCCTTTATGTGGCTGTTTAAAAATAACGTCTATCATTTTTCCCTTAAGAAGTTTCTTGTCAATCGCCTTCGAATATTCCAGCGATGCCAGGTTGACAACAGTACTGTCCTTTAGCGCAATAAGGGCTGTGTTGAGTGTCTCCGTTATGCAACTCTTCCAGAATTTATAGAGGTTCTCCGAACCTTCTACCGCTAGTTTTGTCCCCATTTCAAGTCGGTACGGTTGCATCAGATCAAGGGGGCGAAGGATTCCGTAGAGGCCGGAAAGAACGCAGAAATGTTTTTGGCTATGTTCAAGCTCACTCTCCGAGTAGTTCTCAGAGAGGATTGCATCGTATG
>JAAELB010000142.1 GCA_024227155.1 Desulfobulbaceae bacterium | reverse complement strand
TGTAGAAGAGAATGTTTGGACTGGCTTGATCATATCCTTATAGAATGTGAGAAACCAAGCCTCACAGCCATTAGATCACGCATTAAAAACATATTAGGAACAAAAAGCATGCACTCATCACAAACATGGATCGAATCAAAATCCAATAAGGTTACGCAACTCATCAAAAAAATCATATTAGACTGGCAAACACTGGCATTCCTGGAATCCCTAAGCCTTTGATAGAAATTACCTTGACCAAAAAAATGGAAGACTTTTTAGAAATCAAATGTTGGAAAAAATAGGAATTTTTAAAACCAAACTGCTGTCGGCCGGGTGTGTAGTTCACTCTTCATGATCGTAGTCCCAGCTGGCTCATGCATGTGATGTAGGGAATATATATGTCCCATGATCGTAGTATGAGACTGCTTGTGCATGTGATGTAGAGGGGTGTGGCTACCACTATGGTCCTGGACGATTTCCAGCAAGTGCAAGATGCCACAGCAGGCACTACCATTGATCATGGAATACATAGAGCGGATGTGGGCGTATGCAGGAGCCTGATGATTTTAGTAATCAACGGTCTTGCCTGTAATTCTCGCATTTTCTCTGTCCCTAGGCCAAGATCATAGTGCCACCAACCAACCAACCAACAAAAAGAATCATTTCTCTGTAAATTCTGGAATTGACCTGGAATTTTGTTAAAATGACCGTAAGAATTGAAATTTCTAC
>JAAELB010000141.1 GCA_024227155.1 Desulfobulbaceae bacterium | reverse complement strand
CCCATGGTCACCATGCCAAACCTCAGGCGATATCGTGATGGTGCAAAAAAAGATGGTCGTTTTATTGTAGTATCTGAAATATATCCTACTCCAACTTCAGATGTTGCAGATGTAATTCTTCCATCAGCCTTATGGGTAGAAAGAGAAGGGTTTTTCGGAAATTCAGAAAGACGTACCCAGCATAATGAACAATTAGTGCCAAAGCCGGGTGAAGCTATGTGTAATACATGGCAGCTTATTCAGGTTGCAAGGCGCATGGGATTTGAAAAACAATTTCCCTGGAAACAGGAAACCTATATACAGGATATATGGAATGAGTATACAAAATTCCATGATAGGCCCGCCCATCGTATGGCATCCTATAAGCTCTTAAAGGAGCGCTCCGGTGTTTCCTGGCCTTTTGTAAATGGGAAAGAGACTAGCTGGCGTTACAATGGCAAGTATGATCCTGCCTGTAAAGATAAGTCTTATGATTTTTATGGAAAGCCTGATCGCAAAGCCTGGATATGGTTGCGCCCATATGAGCCACCTGCAGAATCACCAGATAGAGAATATCCATTCTGGCTAAACACAGGAAGAGTTCTGGAACATTGGCATACCGGTTCAATG
>JAAELB010000140.1 GCA_024227155.1 Desulfobulbaceae bacterium | reverse complement strand
GACATTTTTAAAATAGAGGGGGTGGCCAAAACCATACACCGATGTGGTTTCATAGTTTGCCTCCTTGAGGTCATCGTCATAATCCCTGGTATCGGCAAATTCCCAGTGTTGAATATCATTGACGGCCACACCCCCAACTCGTGCAGTCCCCTTCTCACCTATTATGGTAATTGCCCCTTCATAATTCTTAGGATACGTGAGCATGGTCACACTCATGGATCCCATGGCACCACTTCGCCATCGTATATTCATGACCCCGGTATCTTCAACTTCGATATCTCTGTCCAGTGTACCGGTCATCGCCTGGATATCCGCAATAGGGCCAATGAGCCATTCGAGTAAATCAACATAATGACTTGCCTGATTCATAAAGGCACCACCGTCCAATTCCCATGTGCCCCGCCAGTCTGCACTATTATAGTATTCCTGTGGACGAGTCCAGAATACATTGAGAGTTACCATATAAATCCGGCCAAATCGCTTTTCTTTGATGGCCCTTTTAAGCAACTGGAGGGTGGTGTTCTTCCTGTTTTGCTTAATAACAAACAGATGAACATTCGCTTCATCACAGGCACGTACCATGCGTAACCCATCCTTCCAACGGGTTGCCATGGGTTTTTCTGTGGCAACATGCACTCCATATCGTGCGGCCAAAACTGTCTGATCAGGATGAAGACCACTGGGAGTGCAGAGAGTGACAATATCAATATCTTGCTCTTTCAGCATTAGTTCGAAATCTGTATATCCAACCACCCCATATTGCTTGGAAGCCTCATCACACATGGCCTGATTGGTGTCACAGACACTCACCAGATCAAATTCATCTTTATGGATATCAATGGCCCCAAAATGGTTTTTCGATATTCTCCCACACCCCACAACAGCAATTTTTATTTTTCTATCAGTTATGATTTTTGACATGGGTTTCTTTTACTCCATTTCCTGTTCAACTCCTGTCAAATTATATAAAAAACAGGAATCGACAAAGTATGAAAAGCTTCAGTGAGGCTCAACAATCTTGGTAAAAAGATAAAGTAGCACAGAAAAAAGCAAGAAAAACTACGAACAATATGTTTTATCCCAACATTTTTCAATGACTATTTTCAACAAAGGCTGTATTTCAGCATTTCCGAAAATGATCAGATATTGTATCCCTTAATGTTACCCGGGAACACACAAACCAATTTAACAAATTTGCTATCGCCTTTGCACATTTACTACGTTGAAAACTCTAACGCCATAACGTCTCAATGTTAAAGAAATATCGACTTAATATTTACTATTTATATATCATAAAACTATCCAAGTGGCTGATGTTAATAATGCCTGTTGTTGCTCTGTTCTACAACGAAAATGGCCTCAGTGAGTTGAATATTTTCCTGCTCCAGGCAATCTATTCGGTCAGCGTCGCCATAATGGAAATCCCATCTGGATATATGGCCGACATCTTAGGCAGAAAAAAGACACTGGTACTTGGGGCTATTCTTGGAACTGCTGGATTTGCAATCTACAGCATGTCGACCAGTTTTTCCGGTTTTTTACTCGCTGAAATCATCTTAGGGATTGGTGGCAGTTTTATCTCAGGTGCTGATACCGCTATGCTTTTTGACTCCCTTGAAGCAATGCGCTTACGACACCGCTATCTTCAACTTGAAGGTAGAATCACCTCTTTTGGCAATTTTGCTGAAACGATTGCAGCGGTCTGCGGGGGACTTATCGCTGCCTACTTTAGCTACAGGGCTGTTTACATATGCCAGACACTGGTTGCAGCTTTAGCTATCCCCGCTTCTCTCCTTCTTCTTGAGCCACCTAAAGGCGAGAGAATAAAACAACCGGGAATCACACACATCCTATCAATCTGTAAGCAATCTCTCTTTGTTAACAAAAAGCTTTCTTCTGCGATTTTTCAATCATCAGTAACCGGCACTGCAACCCTCTGTATGGCTTGGACATCACAGATATATTTTGTCAATCAAGGCTTTGACGAAGTCATTATTACCCCACTCTGGGTCACGCTCAATCTCACGGTTGCTATTATTGCTGCATACGCTGCAGCAACGCAAAAGTTTTTGGGCGAAAAGCTTTCCTTATCTCTTATCATTATTTTTATTCCGGCAGCATATGTCTTTCTTGGACAATTTCATATAATTCCAGCCATAATCACTCTCTATTTATTTTATGGAGTGAGAGGCTATGCCACACCGGTTTTAAAAGATCTCACCAATAAACATTGTTCCTCATCTGTCAGGGCCACCGTGTTCTCGATCCGTAGTCTCATAATTCGTCTCAGCTTTGCACTTCTTGGACCAATGATCGGCTGGATCACGATAGCAACATCACTGTCAACCGCCCTCACCACAGCTGGCATATTGCTATTATTCTTCTCCTCTATTTCGGGCTATTTTCTTTTCAAACAACGGATATCACAACCGATTGTATAAAAAATCTTTTCCTGCCACTGATAAAACAACGGTCGAGTTCAATTTTATTTATATTCGATTTAAATCTTTGTGAAAATACAGTAACATCTTTTTCAAATGACCTTTTCATCACCTTTTTCCAGGCACCCCGCTTCTACTGCCATAAATGCATAAACTGAAAACAATGCGGACTGACAGGGAATCCCTACTTCGAAAAAAATTACATATTGCAGAACTGCGCATTGCCGAACTCGAAGCCTTTATCGAGACACAAAGCAATTCAACAAACAACTTTGCCCAGGACTTATCCCAATGCGGACAACAAAAAGAAAAGTTAGAGGAAAGTAGAAATAAATATAGAAAGCTTTTCAACTACGCCAATGATGCCATGTTTGTTATCTCCCTTGACAAAAATAGCCCACATTACGGATATTTTTCTGACGTCAACAATGTTGCATGTAAATGGTTAGGCTATAGCCGTACAGAATTGCTCAGGATGACCCCAGACAACATCAACATCAATCATAACTACCACCATTACAAAGAACTGATCACTCGCATTAACCGGGAAGGCAATGCCACCTTTGAGACTGTACTGGTTAGAAAAGATGAAAGCCAACTACCGGTGGAGATCAGCGCTCTGAGGTTAACTATAGATGGTAAAGATCTCTACATGGCAATTGCAAGGGACATCACAGATCGAAAACATGCTGAAGAGGTCCTTCTAAAAAGTGAACAACTCTATCGACTCCTGGCTGACAATGTCCACGACGTTATATGGACAACAGACAGCAACCTCAAACCTCTCTATGTAAG
>JAAELB010000139.1 GCA_024227155.1 Desulfobulbaceae bacterium | reverse complement strand
TAACTCAATTGTTCAGGAATACATTCTTTTCAGAACTCCTTGGTTTATAGAAATTATGAATGCTGAACAAACTAAAAATAATTGGTTGATTAGCTGTGGAAGGTTATATTGGGATGGATTTCGGTCGATGACCGTTGGCAAAACACTTTGGAAGATAATTTTTATCAAACTTTTTGTCATGTTTGCCGTATTAAAACTCTTCTTTTTTCCTAATTTTCTTAAAAACACTTTTGCAACCGATGAGCAAAGGGCGGAATATGTTTTGCATCATTTGGCACCTTCAGAAAAAAACTCTGAGCCAGCTGTTTATCAAAAATAATGAAATAAAACCAAGAATAACAATAAAGACGGAGGTAATGTAGATGAATGTGATTGATCTGAGCATGGTTAACTGGGCTAAGGCTCAGTTCGCCTTGACTGCCATGTATCACTGGATATTTGTTCCACTGACGCTTGGGTTGTCTTTTCTGTGCGCATTTTATGAAACACTCTATGTGCGGACGGGAAATGAGGAATGGAAAAGAATCACAAAATTTTGGATGACCCTCTTTGGTATTAACTTTGCCATAGGCGTTGCAACAGGGATTATTCTTGAATTCCAATTTGGTACAAATTGGTCCAACTATTCCTGGATGGTAGGCGACATTTTTGGGGCGCCACTTGCTATTGAAGGAATTGTAGCCTTCTTTTTAGAGGCAACTTTTTTCGCTGTTATGTTTTTTGGCTGGGATCGTGTGTCGGAACGCTTTCATCTCTTTTCAACCTGGATGGTCGCCATTGGTTCAAACCTCTCGGCTCTCTGGATTCTTGTGGCCAACGGTTGGATGCAGTTTCCTGTTGGAATGGCCTTTAACCCAGATACTGCCCGCTATGAGATGCAAAATTTCTTTGAGGTCCTCTTTTCACCTGTGGCCATTGCCAAATTCACCCATACAACCAGTACCAGTTTTATTGTTGGGGCTCTATTTGTCATCACTATATCTTCATGGTTTCTTCTCAAGGGCAGACACCAGGAAATGGCAAAGAAGTCAATCCTGGTGGCAACTATTTTTGGGTTGCTGGCGACCTGTTATGCTGGCTTGACCGGGGATGAATCTGCCCATGTCAATGCATATACTCAACCCATGAAACTTGCAGCCTATGAAGGTTTGTATGATGGTGAAGTGAATGCAGGGCTCGTGGCCATTGGGCTTCTTAATCATGATAAAGTTGCAGGGGACGACCAAAAAGCATTTAAATTTGAAATTAAGATACCTTATCTCTTATCCTTTATGGCAAATAGAGAGTTTAACAGCTTTGTCCCAGGGATAAATGACCTTGTGTATGGTAACGAGAAAGAAAATATTATGGGGGTTGTCGCCAAGATGGAGCTTGGAAAGCTTGCTGTCGATGATCTTTCGCTCTATAAGAGCGCCATGAAGAGTGGTGATGCTGTTACTGCAGAGGAAGCCTTGAAGAGGTTCAATGTTAATGGTCAATATCTAGGATATGGTTTTTTAAATAAACCTGAGGATAGTGTACCACCCGTGGAAACGACCTTTTACTCTTTTCATATAATGGTTATGCTCGCCGGTTTTTTTCTCTTCATTTTTGCGGCTTTTCTTTACTATTCCTACAAAGAGGTGCTGGAAGAGAAAAAATGGCTTCTACGTTTTGGTGTATCCTCTTTCTTCCTTGGGTTGATAGCATCAGAGACTGGTTGGATTGTTGCCGAGGTTGGCAGACAACCCTGGATTATCCAGGATATGATGCCGGTCCACATGGGAGCCACTAATATTGCGGCAGGTAATGTGAAGACTACCTTTTTCATGTTTATGATCCTCTTTACAGTTCTGATACTAGCAGAGGTGAAAATCATGTTGAAACAGATCAAAATTGGACCAGAGGAGGTGTAACATGATTGGTAATCTTGATCTTTACGTACTGCAGCACATATGGTGGCTGCTGGCCTCTGTGGTTGGTTCTCTTTTCCTTTTTCTCACCTTTGTCCAGGGTGGACAGACCCTGCTTTGGCAGGTGAGTCGAAGTGAGACAGAAAAATCACTTATTATTAACTCCTTGGGGACAAAGTGGGAGCTCACCTTTACAACTCTTGTTCTCTTTGGTGGAGCATTGTTTGCAGCCTTTCCAAAGTTTTATGCAACGAGTTTTGGTGGGGCCTATTGGGTGTGGATTCTTATTCTGTTTACTTTTATCATCCAGGCAGTCAGCTACGAATACCGGAAGAAGCCTAATAATCTGCTGGGTGCCAAGGTATATGAACTCTTCCTCTTTATAAATGGTTCAGTTGGTATCCTGCTCATTGGTGCAGCTGTGGGGACCTTTTTCACTGGCTCCAATTTTACGCTCAATGATTTTAATCAGGTAACCTGGACACATCCTCTGCGAGGTGTTGAGGCTGCTTTTTCTCTATTTAATCTTTCTCTTGGGCTGTTCCTTGTATTTAATGCCAGAGTTCTTGGTTCCATGTATCTGATTAACAACATAGACTTCTTTTCAGTGCCTGAATTGGAAATAAGGCTTCGTAAGACT
>JAAELB010000138.1 GCA_024227155.1 Desulfobulbaceae bacterium | reverse complement strand
TAGAAGCTGTAATAAAAAACAAGAAATTATGAGATCGCTTTGAAATCATAAACTTAGAGTTATCACCAGATAGTGAACGTAGTGAGACCTTCGAGGCACTTATCCAGTGATACTAAAAAAGTTTCCGACTTGTCGGGTTAGTACTATATATCATGGGAGGTTGTTTGTCGTTTTTATTGATCATTGTTCTATGTGGTAGACTCAAATTAATCGTTCAACCAAAAGGGAGAATTATTATGAACAAAAAAGTGCTTGTACCGCTGGCAGAAGGTTTTGAAATGGTCGAAGCCCTTGGCGTCGTAGATGTGTTTCGCAGAGCAGGTGTTGAGGTTGATCTTGTGGCGATTGGCGAGGAGTTGAAAGTGGTTTCGTCTCATCAGGTACCTGTGATTGCCGATAAATTGATTGCAGACTGTGCAGAAGAAAAATATGACCTGATTGTCCTTCCTGGAGGCATTCCGGGAGCAGACAACCTGAAAAATTCTGAAGTGTTGATTAAATTGCTAAAAAAACAAAACAGGGAAAATAAGCTCTACGGAGCGATATGTGCATCCCCCGCAGTTGTACTTGAACCCCATGGACTGTTGGAAGGAAAAAAGGCAACCTGTCATCCGCTTTTTATTGAAAAATTACCATCCCAGGAGCATGCTGATCAAGGTGTCGTAGTTGATAGTAATTGTGTTACCAGCAGAGGAGCAGGCACCTCTATCGATTTTGGCCTGGAACTTCTAGGCATTCTCATGGGAGATGAAAAGAAGCAGGAAGTGGCCAGGCAGATGGCAATATGATTATTGGATAATTGTAGTTTCACGCTCTAAGTCAACAGGCAGGCTTAGAGCGTAAATTTTCAGTGCAGGTACATCGGTTGTATTCAGCTGTGGCCGTTTTCTATTGAATAGGCAAGTAAATCTTCCAGGGAGACGAAATTTAGAGCAATCTCATGGGTGGCAGCGAGGTTTACCAGGGGTGCTGCATCGTGTTCCAGCGCTTCTTTCCACCGTGCTGCACAGAGGCACCACCTATCCCCCGGTTGTAGTCCCAGAAATCCCGACATTGGCATGGGGGTGGAAAGATCGTTACCCTGCTTTTTTGAAAATTCGAGAAATTCTTTTGTTGCCTGGATACAGACACCGTGGACACCGTAATCGTCATTTGTAACTTTACAACTCCCTTCCCTTGTGAAACCAGTCATCGGCTCAATACTGCAAATTTCCAGTGGAGTACCTAAAACATTTTTATGGGGACTCATGTAACCTGACCTCCCGGTTATTATGGTTTGATAGATAGTTGCTTATCTTAGGCATGAAACTTTGACTATTATATATACACTCTTCTCCATTGGCAACGGGAGCCATGTCCTGTTGCCTTTATATTCTGGAGAGCATGACATATGGCGGCATGAAAACAACGGCGCAACTGTTGCTTTTTACAAAAAGGCTGGGTATAACCACTTCTGTCAGGTGCAATAGTGTTTCACTCCTCCTAGGGGAATGTTACACGGTAATAGGAAAGACGGTGTGAGTCCGTCACAAGCCAGTCCTTGCTGTATTCGAAGGCTGCATCAACGAAGATCAATGAAGCTGATCTTCTACCTTGTTGAGTTAAGACGAGGTTCGTCACTGGGAAAAACCTGGGAAGGCGGTTGTTGCAGGTGAATTCGTAAGTCAGAAAGCCTGCCTGTAGAGGTGGATGTGTTCACATTCATCTTCAGAGTTAACCACTGGAGTTCTCTGTATCTAAGGATCCTACTGTCTTTTACGATAGTTCTTATGTGTGAGACGGTAGATGATCGGATACAGAGACTTGCCCTGAGCTGTGTAAAGAATCTGTATCCACAAGAAATGCGGGACACTGGTTCACCTGTGTCGATCAATAGTAACCGTTCACCAGCACCCCATTTTCGTCCGATCAGGCCTCCTGGCATAGCCAACTATAGCCAGGAGACCAGCTTGAACGAACCTGGAGCACTGGACGAACGGTTACGGACTCTGGTTACGCAGTCTTTTGAAGGGGGCGGTGAACGGTTAC
>JAAELB010000137.1 GCA_024227155.1 Desulfobulbaceae bacterium | reverse complement strand
TGACATTAACAACCATTTTTCTCATTTCTGGGGTAAATTCAACACCCTGAAAAGACATATTCAGCCTCTGTGTTTTTATGATATATCAAAACGAATTCAACTTATTTTGATAGTACCATAGGCACGTGAAGTCTGTCAATTCTAGTACGAAGTCAAATGAAATTGACTATAACACCCCACAAGGGGGTATAAGTGCCTTGGTGGTTATTTTAGTACCTAACTTTAAAACAATCTCCTGATTTCTTGTTTTTTATGACAGGTTTTCAGGAGTAAGGCACTAAAGTAGAATTATACAACAGTATGTTTTTGCTCCCTATGCAGTAACTTACAACTTCTCTAAAACTATTCATACATTTTTCAAGTTAAGCCCATGTATATTTATAGTAGTATTGATTCACAAGCCACCTTATTATTTCTTTATCACCTATTTCTACAACAAAATAATTTAAATTCCTCACTTTTTTCATCTTAACCATAGAGGCATAAACAAAATGATCACATTACCTCTTGTTCCCGAGAGTTGTGAGGCGCGGTGCCTATACCTTGAACAATGCATTTTGCCCCTATTTTACATGGAAGACTTCACTCTACTAGGGTTTAAAATCAGAGAATTCGAAATTGCTAAAAATATACTGGTTGAAGGCGGCTACAAACTGACGGATAAAGGTGTTGGAATTGAGATACACCTGCGAGGTTATACTGAGATAGAAGGTGTCAAGAAACTACTCGATATACATCAGATAGAAGCCGATTTTTCTGATATAGCAGATACATTTTACCAAGCCTGATGATTGTAATGTTGCCTGGCAGGTAACGTTAAAATTTCACACAATTGTCTTTACAACCATTATATGCCAAACCCGTGCAGCACATAAAGCATTATTGTGTAGGTCCCCATTGAGCAAAGTGTTGAAAGCATAATTATGGTTCCAGAGAGTTCAGCATCCGCTTTGAGCTGTTGGGCCATAATGTATGCCGCCGTGGCGGTGGGTGTTCCCGCAAAAAGCACACCTATTCCGAGTTCCTGTCCTCGTATACCCAGCAAAAAAAAGTAAAGCCCCAGCCATCAGAGGAAGGAGGAGAACTTTAATAAAAGTTGACATGAGAGCGATATATATATCTCCCCGCATTTTTTTAAACGAAAAAGTGGCCCCAATGGATAATAAGGCCAGAGGCAGAGACATACCAGTGATTATAGCAAGAGAGCGATCTATCAGTTCGGGAATAGCCAGCCCCAGATAACTCCAGGAGATACCAACAAAAGAGGCGATGATCAGGGGGGTTGTGCAAAACCTGGTTTAATAAAAACAGCCCACCAGGAGACACTGTTTTTTGTCTAAACGGCAATATCAAAGCGAAAACTGAAAGAATATTTATGAGGGGTACGAGGAACCCCAACAAAATTCCTGCCTTTGTAAAACCCTCTTCCCCATAGGCGGAAAAGGTTATCGCAAGCCCTATATACGCAAAATTACCCCTGAATGCTCCCTGACAAAATGCACCTTTTACTGAAGGTTGATATCCTCTCACACTGGCATAACCATATGAAATACAAAATGCCAAAAAGATGGATGTTACGAGACCGCCTAATAAAACCCCATTGAAATTTGCAAGAAAATCCGCCTTTGCAATTTTATAAAAAAGCAGAGCAGGCAGTGCAATATAGTAAATTAACCGGTTGAGATCATATAAGAAATCATCACGAAGCAGTCCAGTTTTTTTAAAGCCAAATCCGAGTGCGATTACAATGAACACCGGCAAAACAATGAGGGATATCTCTGAATTCATAGTGCAACCTGCATTTTATGAAAAGTACATTAGTACCTTAGAAACTATCAGAACAAAGATTAACTTCTTGCAATACCAGCAAAATAGTAGAAGAATCTCCGGTTAGAGCGTACATGAGAGACTGCCCCATGGAGATTAATACTTTTCTATATCCTCAGGAAAACAGCCAGACTCTAAAAATATTATTGTAAAATATCAACAAACTACGACAAAATATCTTTCCAAAACTGGTTACGAAATTATACCTACCATTTTCTAAACGAGGCAACGTCAATGGCAACACCCAATATTCAGGATCTTCTCAAGAAAATAAATTATATCGAAGTCGATATCGAAATTCAGAAGCAAATTCTTTTTTCCATCCCGTCAGATCAAAAAGATGAAATGGAAAAAACTGTAACTGCTATAGCAGAGAAAACCAAAGAGATTAAAGAACTTCGTACGAAAATTAAAGAAATTGATCCTGAAGAATTTGACAGAATAATGGTTTTTGAAGAGGCTATAAATAATTTTAAAAAACTTGCGTCAGAGAAAAAGTTCGAATCCATCACAAGCAGGAACGTTGGTGAAGAGTGCAGTCTCGCCTTATCAAAGGACAAGCAAGAGGAATGTCTCATAAAGGCCTGTGACAGTGACGGTAATTGGACAATTATCACTCTTTCTGGAGAAATCAAACAGTTCCAAAAAACAGAAGTGGTAGAAAAACCACCTGAAAAGACGCTACAGGAGCCAACTACGCCTTTTATCTAGGTCCAGGAAACGGCTTCACCCCGATAAACAGGAAATAAGTCGGGATAAGTGCCTTGGAGGTTATTTAAAGTACCTAATTTCAAAACACTCTCCTGATTGCTTGTTTTTTATAGCATGCTTTCAGGAATAAGGCACTAAACAGGCAGGGATATTTATCCCTGCCACCCTGTACTGTACTGCTCTGTCCCTTAGTCTTTCCTTTCATCTCCCCCACTGTCTTCGAATAAAAATTTCGCT
Source organism: Desulfobulbaceae bacterium (assembly GCA_024227155.1). Lineage (GTDB taxonomy): Bacteria > Desulfobacterota > Desulfobulbia > Desulfobulbales > Desulfocapsaceae > Desulforhopalus_A. The sequence goes on along the minus strand of JAAELB010000137.1, from coordinate 59,045 downwards.
CATTTCAAGGAGTGTAGTTACAATTTGCTAACGACCATACAGCCTTCCTTTATTTTTTTGCACTGTAATTTATATAGTTTTTAAGCGACAATACAGATAAACCAATGAAGCGAGGGAGTAATGCAAACCCATATAAAATTGACAAAGATCACCACCCTTTTAAAAAGTGCCAAAGAAGAAAACAGAAATTATCTTTTCGAGCACGAAGTGTATAATTTTATTGAACTCATAGGCGGCGAGACTCCGCCCCAATACTATCTACTACCAAAAAATACCAGGCTCGATGAGAAACAACTTCTATCACTACCTGGAAACAAAGTAGTGGTAAAAGTTGTCTCCCCTTTCATTCTTCACAAAAGCGATGTCGGCGGGGTCACAATATGCAAAAATAGTGTAACAGAGGTTCTTTCCACCATTCGCAAGATGAGTTTTGATATACCTGAACGTTTTTCACATTTTCTCCTGAACCAACCCGCTTTATGCCCCAGGCGTTACCAAAAAATTGCTGCAAATGAATTACAGAGTGCAATTGCTGACGATATTAAAGGCTATCTCATTTGCCAGTACATGGAACCCGATTCCAAAGAGTTTGGTAACGAGTTACTGGTGAGCCTTCGTAATACCAGGGAGTTTGGAATAATTATCAGCGCGGGTCTTGGAGGAAGGGACACTGAACTGTATGCAGCCAGGTTCAAGAAAGGGCAGGCTGTCGTTTCCGCTGCGGTGGAATTGATTGAAGGAAAACAATTTTTTGAGCTTTTTAAAAAAACAATCTCCTACAAAAAACTTGCAGGACTAACCCGCAGCCAGCAACGAATCGTTACAGACGACCAGCTAGAGGAGTGTTTTGAGGCGCTAATACAAATAGGCATGTACTTTACTCCTTCAAACAACAAATCGAAATATACCATTGAAGAACTAGAGGTAAACCCTTTTGCCTTCAGCAATTATATGATGATGCCCCTTGACGGTCTTTGCAAATTTTCAACAAAAAAGATGACTCAGCAAAGACGGCCTATCCAAATGATAAACCAGCTTCTTCATCCTGAATCTATTGGTATTATGGGAGTCTCTGCGGAAAAAATGAATATTGGCAGAATAATTATGGAAAATATCCTGGCCAATGGTTTTGCAGAAAAAAAACTCACGATTATTCATTCAACCGCGTCAAATATTGGTGGAATCCCTACACTCCCTGAACTATCCGCCCTTCAGGATAACCTTGACCTGTTTATTCTCGCCATAGAAGGTTCCCAACTGCCGGAAGTCCTGGACGATATCTTAAACAGAGATATTGCCTCATCTATCATCCTCGTTTCCGGAGAACTTGGAACGTCCCAGGAACAGCAGCTGCGCCAATCGCCTACGATTAAATTACAGCAAAGAATTATTTCTCAAAGGACTGAGGGCCACAAGACCAATAAGGGGCCGGTTATTCTGGGTGGCAACAGTCTTGGGGTTTTGTCTCATCCTGGCAACTACGACTCGATGTTTATCCCCGACTCAAAACTGCCAAAAGACAGAGGAAAACATGGCAGAAACACAGTATTTGTCAGTCAAAGTGGTGCATACATGATCACTCGCATGTCCAAACTATGCTTTCTGGACCCCGCCTATGCAATTTCCATCGGCAATCAGATCGATTTATCAACTGGTGATTTTATCAACTACTTCAATACAATTGACGAAGCGAAGACCCTGGCGTTTTATATCGAAGGATTCACAGACCTGGACGGACTTAATTTTGCCAAAGGTATCGAAGAAGCCACCCGGCAATCCAAAGAGGTTATTTTTTATAAAGCAGGAAGAACCCAGGAAGGTAAAGATGCCCTTTCCGGGCATACCTCTTCAATTGCAGGAGATTACATGGTTTGTGACTCTTGTATCACTCAGGCAGGTGCCATGGTTGCAGAAACATTTGCAATTTTTGAGGGTTTATTACGACTTTCTACAGCCCTGATACACAAGACGATATCAGGAAACAGGCTAGCAGCAATCAGTAATGCCGGCTTCGAGGCCGTTGGGATTGCTGATAATATTATTGGAGAAGGCTACCGACTGGAGATGGCTACCCTGAACAGTGCAACAAAGATGTCCCTTAAAGATATTGTAACAGCAGTCCAGCTTGACTCACTTGTTGTAATAAATAACCCACTAGATCTCACCCCAATGGCCTCTGAAGACGTATACATTGATGTGGTATCAAGCCTGGTCGAGGCGCCGGACATTGACATGATAGTGGTAGCTATCGTACCCCTTACCCCTATGCTCCACACGCTCGCTGAAGAAATCCTAGAAGCAGACCTTCGTCCTGAAAAAACATTGATTTCAGAAATTGGTGCCCTCAACAACAAATCATCAAAACCAATTATCGTTGTACTGGACAGCGGTCAACTTTTTGATACCATGGCGGAAAGTTTTGAGTCAGAGGGATTACCCGTTTTCAGATCCGCTGATATTTGTATAACTGCACTCGGAAAATATGTACATACCAGACTCGCTAATCAAACAAAATCGGTCACCAATCTTGCCAAAGTGGTGCGCAAGGAGTTAGACCATAAGCGTTCTGGTGGAACACCTGTCCTGCTACAGAAGAAAGAGTGATTTCCACCAAGGGACTTCATTCATTTCCCCTTCAGCTTTTTCAAACTATTAACATACAAAAATCATTGATAATGATACTGTTTCATGTTACCTGTGTTTTGGTGATAATTGTAAGAATAATGTGAAAATATACAGGGGTGGAAAACGCAGTTATCTTTTGATTGAAGACACTTTCGTTTCAATCTCCTGTTCTTCTTCTGGCCCATTGATTATGGCTCGACAACCAGGAGGTTGTCCGAGAATAGGAATTTTGGTCAAAATCGAGAAATTTTAACAAAATAAGCGCAGTCATACAGATGATATTGCGAGCATTATTTTTTTCAAATTCCGAAAAGTTTGGGCAAAAGGTCATTTTCGAACGGGCTCCTGGCTGTGACATATTTACGCCATTTCTTTTTTACATTTATCCACGTAGTCTGACAGGGCTGTTTTTCGTCAGATATTTTTCATAAATTGACCTTTAATCAAATGATTGAAGGTTCACACATATTTGGCAGTTCAGGTTAGTGTTTGCAGTACATGTTGTTTCAATGGTTCGGAGTAATTTAAAACGCGATGTATTTTTTAACCTTGGCTCTAGTTGAGCCTCAATCTAACAAAGGAGTGAACAATGCCATTAGATCCTACCAAACATGCCGATTGGGAGATTGCGCAGGAAGCTGAAAAAACGATGTTAACGATCTATGAGATCGGCGAAAAGCTTGGTCTAACAAAGGAAGAACTCCTTCCTCAGGGTCACTACATTGCTAAGATCGACTTCCGCAAAGTTCTCGAACGTCTAAAGGACAAGCCAGACGGAAAATATATTGACGTTACTGCTATTTCTCCGACACCACTTGGTGAAGGAAAATCAACGTCCTCCATGGGCCTTGTTCAAGGCCTTGGTAAAATCGGTAAAAGTGTTTGTGCCGCCATTCGTCAGCCATCCGGTGGACCAACTATGAACATTAAAGGCTCCGCCGCTGGTGGTGGCCTTGCACAATGTATCCCGCTGACTCCTTTTTCACTAGGATTCACTGGTGATATCAATGCCATTATGAACGCTCATAACCTGGCAATGGTCGCTTTGACTTCCCGTCTGCAGCACGAAAGAAACTATACCGACGAGCAGCTCGAAAGACTCTCCGGTATGAAGCGTATCGATATCGATCCTACCAATGTTGAGATGGGCTGGATCATGGATTTCTGCTGTCAGTCTCTCAGAAATATCATTATTGGTATTGATGGTGTTAATGGTAAATCCGACGGTTTCATGATGAAATCCAAGTTCGGTATCGCAGTTTCTTCAGAAGTCATGGCCATTCTTTCAGTTGCCAGAGACCTCAAAGATATGCGTGAAAGAATGGGTAAAATCGTTGTTGCCTACACCAAAAAAGGTAAGCCGGTTACCACTGAAGATCTTCAGGTTGCAGGTGCAATGACTGCATGGATGGTTGACGCACTCAACCCATCTCTGATGCAGACCCTCGAAGGACAGCCGGTTATCGTACATGCAGGTCCTTTTGCCAATATCGCCATTGGTCAAAGCTCCATCATCGCCGACCGTGTTGGTTTAAAACTGGCCGATTACCATGTTACCGAATCAGGCTTTGGTGCTGATATCGGTTTTGAAAAATTCTGGAACCTCAAGTGCCGTTTCTCCGGTCTTAAGCCAGACTGTGCTGTTGTAGTTGCAACCATCAGAGCTCTGAAATGCCACGGTGGCGCACCTGTACCGGTACCAGGCAAGCCAATGCCAGAAGAGTACAACACTGAAAACGTTGAATGGGTTGCTAAGGGTTGTGACAACCTGATCCACCATATCAAGAACGTCCGTAAAGCAGGAATTGCTCCGGTTGTCTGTATTAATGCATTCTATACCGATACAGATGGAGAAATTGCCAAAGTTCGTGAACTTTGTGAAGCTGAAGGCGCCCGTGTTGCTCTTTCCAGACATTGGGAAAAAGGCGGCGACGGTGCAATCGAATTTGCTGAGACCGTTGTTGAAGCCTGTGAAGACAAAACCGAATTCAAATTCCTCTATGAACTCGATATGCCTATCAAAGAGAGAATTGACCTCATCGCTAAAGAAGTTTATGGCGCAGACGGTGTTGACTATTCAGCAGAGGCAAACAAGGCGATTGAAAGAATTCAGGCTGACCCTGTACTTTCCGGAATGGGAATGTGTATGGTTAAGACCCACCTTTCTCTTTCTGACAATCCTGCGCTGAAAGGTGTACCCAAAGGATGGCGTCTCTCCATTCGAGAAGTACTCACCTATGGTGGTGCTGGCTTTATCGTACCCGTTGCTGGTACCATCAGTCTGATGCCTGGTACTGGATCAAACCCAGCATTTAAGCGTGTTGATGTCAATGTTGAAACCGGTATGGTTGAGGGTGTTTTCTAAATCCCTTTTGATTTAAAAAAGAGCGACAAGATGCATTTTTTGTCGCTCTTTTGCAATTCATTTTTTTTAACACCATCTTCAAAAGGAGCACACAGTACTATGACTGCTGAAATCATTAGTGGTACCGATATACGTAAAGAAATCCTCGCAGAAATTAAAGGTGAAGTAGAAGCAATGAAGGCAAAACACGGTAAAGTACCGGGTTTGGTCACCATCCTCGTAGGCAGCAGCCCTGCCTCAATCAGCTATGTAACTCTTAAGGTTAAAACCGCGCTCAGCCTCGGTTTTCACGAAATCCAAGACGATCAGCCAGACGATATTTCTGAAGCGGATCTTCTTGCCCTCATAGACAAGTACAATAACGACCCTGATATCCATGGTATTCTCGTTCAGCTGCCACTGCCTAAGCATATCGACGACAAAAAGGTTCTCGACGCCATAGATCCTGACAAAGATGTTGATGCCTTTCATCCGGTAAATGTTGGTCGCTTGATGATTGGTGGCGATGCCGTACGCTTTTTGCCTTGCACCCCTGCTGGAATCCAGGAAATGATTGTCCGCTCCGGCACCGAGACATCTGGTGCTGAGGTTGTAGTCGTTGGTCGTTCTAATATCGTTGGAAAACCTATCGCCATGATGATGGCCCAAAAAGGTGTAGGCGCTAACTCAACGGTTACTATCGTTCATACCCGTACCCAGGACCTCGCTGGTCACTGTAAGCGCGCTGATATTCTGATTGTTGCTGCTGGAGTTCCAGATCTGGTAAAACCTGAATGGATCAAGCCTGGATCAACCGTAATTGATGTAGGTGTAAACCGTGTCGGCATGAACGAAACAACCGGTAAAGCCATTCTGAAGGGTGATGTTGATTTTGATAAAGCAAAAGAAATAGCAGGTAAAATTACTCCCGTACCAGGTGGAGTTGGCCCAATGACTATTGCTATGCTGATGAAAAACACCCTGACTTCTGCTCAGAAAGCTCTCACTGAGTAATTCCTTTGGTATAAAACCACTCCAAAGTAGCTGTGCATGACAAAGGGGCCAGAAACATAAATTGTGTTTCTAGCCCCTTTCTATTGTCTACCTATGCCACCTCACGAATCTACTGCTGTATATCTCTAGTGATCGTGATCATGTCCATGGTGGTGGTGATGATGGTGATGATCCTCACCATTGGCCTCCTTTGGTCCGCCCGCTTCCTCCAATGCCTTTTCCAGTTCTACATTTACATTCGCCATTGTCTTTACAGCAGAAGTAATATGCTCAGCAACAGACTGTTTACCTTCTTCAGCCATCAGCTTTTGCCAATTTTCAAACTCTTCCACGTGCCCTTTGTTGTGATCAATCCAGTGCTGCAGGAGAACCCGCAACTTTTCAACATTTTCCATTCTTTCTCCAGTGACGACAAACACCGGAATACCATCAGGTGAGCCGATATAAGTGTCTTGGTGATTTTTAAAGTTTATAATTCATCCAATTTGTCTCAAAAACACCTTCCCACCTGCGAAATCAATACGTTTGATCGCGACACCTGTAAATTCTCTTGCCCCTTCAAACAGGGTAGTGATTTTCAAACAATCATCCAATACTTCCAGGGCGGTTACATTTTCAAGCAACAGTTCTTCTTCACCGCCCTTTTCCATCAACACACTCGTCTGGCACATGAACAACCCTCATTCAAACAGTTCTAACCCGAATAAATCGGAATTTTTAAGGTACTAATCTATAGCAGGTCTTGGATAAAGGCCCGCTCTCTCTACAATTTCAGGAACTTTTTCTTCCCACTCAATAGCCATTATATGAAAGCCAGCTACACCAGTACACTCTTTTAACCTCTGAATAGCCTCCACCGCAATAGTTATTCCCTCTTCCGCCTGTTTATCTTTAGGTACACCGGAAAGTCGATCTATGAGCTCTTTTGGCACATCCATTCCTGGCACTGCCCTGGCCATATATTTGGCCATACCAACAGATCTCATGGGAGTGATTCCAGCCATGATAAACACCTTTTCATGGAGTCCTCGCTCAACTGCGCCCTTCATCCATTCTTCAAACTTATCTAGATTGTACACACATTGGGTCTGGATAAATTCTGCACCTGCAGCAATTTTTTTGGCCAAACGGGGTACCCGTATCTTGAATGGGTCGGCAAAAGGGTTTGCTGCCGCACCTACAAATAACTTAGGCGGGACTTTAATTACATCACCGTTGAGAAATTTTCCTTCATCCCGCATATACCTGGCGGTCTGGATAAGTTGCATGGAGTCAAGATCAAATACGTTCTGTGAGCTCGGATTGTCACCAAAACTCTGATGATCCCCTGAAAGGCAAAGCATACTATTTATACCAAAGGATGCCGCCCCAAGTATATCACTTTGCAGCGCAATTCGATTTCTGTCACGTACGACCATTTGCAGCGCCGGTTCCAACCCTTCATTTTTCAGGTGGATGCAAGCAGCTAAACTACATATTCTAGTTACGGAGGTCTGATTATCTGTGATATTTATACAATCGACATGGTCTTTAATGAGATGTCCTTTTTCAACAACGCCGGAGGCATCACTTGAGCGGGGAGGTCCACATTCACTTGAGACCGCCATATGCCCATTTTTCAGTACCTTCTCAAGTTTACTGTCAGTTCTGATTTCTTTCATAACTAAAAGTCCTCCAATTTAAATGATCGAGGTCCACCAGCACGATCTTTAGCCCAATCTTTTATTGGAGTAATTTTCTCATAATCATCTATTTTACCAAGAGCCTCAAGCCGGTCTATAACCAACTGCCAGGCGCAATCAATATCCTTTGAAATTTCGCATTTACCATTTGTTGAACCGCCGCAAGGCCCATTCAATATTCTTTTACAACAGCGACTTACAGGACACACCCCACCGGTCACACCAAGGACACAGTCACCGCAGGCCTGACATTTCTCTGTAAAAAAGCCGTCCGCCTGTACATCTCCTAAAAAGGTTGTATTGAGTGCGGGGTAAACCGGAACTGTCATATATTTTTCAGCGACGAACTGCACACCAATACCACAGGCAAGGCTGAGTACAGCCTCAGAGCCTTCCAGTGTTTCTTGTACCTTTTCAAAGAAGGGGTGCTCACACTGCCTCTCTATTCCACCATGCTTTATATCGATATCAACTTCTTCCTGGGTTGCCCGCATGCGAAGCAATGAGGCAAGAATTTCCGCCTCCTTATTCCCACCCTGGTGACAGACCGACACACAGGTATTGCAACCGAATACGGTTAATTGTTTGTGATCTTTAACCATATCCCATATTTCGTCAAAAGGTTTCTGTTCTCCTACTATCATAGCCTCTCCACTCACTCATCAGTAACGGTAATTCCGCCGGTAGAACTGTCAGGCGGCCTGTTTTTCACTCTCCGAGCTCACTTTTTTTTCTTAAGTGCATGCCAGATAGGTGACGGTCCCAACTCATTAATAGTTTTTGTGAATTCAGTACAAATCTCAGCCCATCTTGGCCCCTGCGCCGCAGAGAGATTAAAAAACGCTAACCTTTCCGAGTCGACACCAACCATATTCAACATTTCTTTGACTTTTTTAACTCTTTTTACTGCGTTGAGATTTCCTTCCAGGAAATGACATTGTCCTTCCAGTCATCCTGCAGCAAAAACACCATCAACCCCCCGTTCGAAAGCTCGTAGAATATAAGCTTGATCTAACTTTCCAGTACAGGGAAGACGAACAACTTTAACGTTAGGAGGATATGGTAATCGCATTACCCCCGCAAGATCAGCTGCTGCAAATGCACAGTAATGACAGGCAAAGGCAATTATATTTGCGCTCCACCCTTCGGGAATCTCACGTTTTTTCTCAGGACTTTTCGGTTTTTCAATATTTTCTTCGCCAATCGCCATCCTCTATTCCTTCTTGTTGACTTGAGCTACTCAATAATTGGATTCACCAAACTCCGACCTGTATATCCAACTTATGATTCAACTATGCCATTTCGGTGACAGAATCAATCATGGCAAGGAGTTGATCATCACGAAAATAGTTTACCTGGTATGCCTTTGCTGGACAAACCCCTGCACAAATACCACAGCCTGTACACTTCACCTCATTATGACTGACCTTACCATCTTCATCGATAAAAGGAGCCCCAAAAGGACATTTTTTCACACATGCAAGGCAAGACATACAAATATCACGATTATGCTTCGAAATGACTCCAGAGACGGTAAGAGAATCGTTGGAAAGCAATGCTCCAACCCTACCAGCAGCTGCCAGGGATTGACTGATTGTCTCTTCAATATTTTTGGGTGCATGGGCAAGTCCGGCGAGAAAGAAACCTTCGCTGGGAAAATCAACAGGACGAAGCTTAACATGGGCTTCCAGTAAAAAACCATCGAGGTTACAGGTGAGCTTAAACTTTTTAGCAAACTCCTCTCCATCCTCTTGCGGCCTCAGCCCTGTAGACAGCACCAGATAATCCGCATCCACTTCAATATCTTTACCAAGAACTGTTGAGAAGAAGGTTACTTTTACTTTTTCTCCAGAAGAATCGACTTGAGGTTTCAAGTCTGGTGTATAAAGGAAAAACAAGACACCCAGATCTCTGGCCTTCCTGTAATAATCTTCTTTTAGTCCATAGGCGCGCATATCGCGATACAGTACTATAACCTGCGCATCAGGTGATTTTTCTTTTATTGCTATCGCATTTTTGAGTGCATCCTGACAACAGACCCTGGAACAGTAATTGTTAGGTTCCTCCCTGGAACCTACACACTGTATCATCACATAGGTTTCATCATTTGTCGGATCTTTTTCTGCAAGAATATTTTCAAGCTCGCGCTGGGTTATAATTTTATCTGATTTTTCATAATCATACTCCACCGGACTATATTCCTGCCCACCAGAGGCAATCAACAGCGCTCCATGGCCGATGTTCTGGCCATTGGACAGACTGGTTTCAAAATTTCCAACAAATCCATCAAGATTATTAACTGTAGTACCCAAATGGACAGTAATTGTGGAATTTTTCTCTACTTTTTCTATAATTCCTGCCAGATAGGCCTGCACATCATCCCCCTCGAGAGTATACCGCACATCTCGCAAGAGCCCTCCCAACAGATCCGCCCGCTCCACAAGATGAACCCCGTAACCCTGGGCAGCAAGCGACAGAGAGGCATTCATCCCGGCAATTCCACCACCAACAACAAGCGCTGTATGTTCAACCCCCACAGAAGCGGTTGTAACTGGAACAAGATGCCTGGTTTTAGCAATGTTCATGTTAACAATTTCGATTGCCTTGGCTGTAGCATTTTCGTTGTCATGCATATGACACCAGGAACACTGCTCTCTTATGTCGGCCAACTCAAATAGAAACTTATTCAACCCGACCTCACGAATAGTATCCTGAAATAGCGGGGCATGGGTTCGTGGTGTACAGGACGCCACGACCACCCTGTTGAGATTTTTTTCTTCTATCAGATCTCTTATTTTCTGTTGGCCATCCGGGGCGCAGGCATAAATGATAGTTTCCGAATGTGCTACCCCTGCTTCTTGTTCCGCTACTTTGGCCACCTTGTCAACATCCACCGTACCAGCAATATTGGTCCCGCAATGACAAACGATAACACCAATTCTCGGTTCTTCGCCCTCGACATCTTTCTCATCGGGCAATATCACCTCTTCAATCTCTGTTCCTCGTTTTTCTCCTAGAAGCATCATCGCTTCTGCGGCAGCACCACTTCCTTGAATAACGGTTTCAGGGATATCTTTTGGTCCCTGGTAGGTGCCAGCAACATATATACCTTTACGAGATGTTTCTACTGGATGCAGTTTTGATGTTTGAGCAAAACCGTATTCATCGGTGTCAATTCCAAATATCTGTGAAAATTCCATGGCATCGTCCCTCGGCTCAAAACCGATGGAAAGAATGACCATATCAAATTCTTCGTTAACGAGCCTGCCATCATCTCCAACGGAATGTATGATCAGGTTATCAGTTTTGGGGTCCTCTATAATTTCAGAAACCATGGCCCTTTTGTAGACGACTTCTGCGTCGTTTTTGGCCTTTTCTATATATTTATCGAAATCTTTACCAAAGGCGCGCAATTCCATGTAGAAAACAGTCGCCTGAACCTCACTGTCATGCTCTTTAGCTATAATTGACTGTTTTGCTGCATACATACAACATACAGAGGAACACCATGGGTTTGCATTATGGGAGTTCCGTGAACCAACACATTGAATCCATGCCAGGCGCTTGGGGTGTCCCCCGTCTGATGGCCGGCTCACCTCGCCAGCACACGGCCCGGAAGCGGAAAGAAGCCTCTCAAACTGCAAAGAGGTCACAACGTTTTTTAGCTTACCATAGCCAAGTTCCTGTCGTATCTCAGGTTGGTAGGTTTTCAATCCAGGGGTGAGAATGACAGAGCCTACCTGCACATCAAATTTTTTGTCTGTGTCCTCGAAATTAATCGCGTTCGCCTCACAGACTTTTTCACACTTACGACAAACATCTCGGGTAAGATAAAGGCACTGGTTAGGATCTATAGCTCTGGTGTTGGGTACAGCCTGGGGAAAAAGGGCATAGATGGCCTTTCTTTTGTCAAGACCAACATTAAAAACATTAAAGACCTTTGTAGGACATTTGAGCTCACAAGCACCACAACCGGTGCAGCGGTCCGCATCAACATATCTCGCCTTCTGCTCAAGTGTTGCGGTAAAATTACCTTCCTGGCCTGATATTGCTGACACCCTGGCCATGGTATGCATTTTGATATTTGGGTGGCGACTGGACTCGACCATGCGGGGAGAAATCATGCACATGGCGCAGTCTCCCGTTGGAAACGTTTTATCAAGACGTGACATAGTTCCGCCAATAGACGGTTCATCGTTTATCATATGAACCATGAGGCCACTATTGGCAAGGTCAAGAGATGCCTGCATCCCTCCTATTCCAGAACCTACGACAAGTACTGATCCTATCCTGTCTTTACTCTCCTGCTGGGGGGTAATCCTGGTCACAAAAAATCCTCCATAAGATTGGCCCCGATAGGTAAATCGCCAGTCATAGTGTTTGTACCGACGTTTTATAGCGGGCTTGCACTATTTTTGTGTTAGATAAATATATTGGTTAAGGATTCGATCTGGTGGTATTATAATAGATAATTATTGTTATCATAGCTTTTTTTTGCCCTGACAAGCATTTACATATAAAAATGATAGTTTATATAAATTTTTCTTGAATTCATATTTTTTTGCTGAGTTCATCACACAACCAACTGTTTTCACATTAATATTCAAATACCAATATCATATAATCAAAAAAAGGAGCCATTCCCCACTGGAAAAAACATTTTTTCCCTATATACTTTCCCTTTTTATCAAGTATGTTCCCTTTGTAAAAAGCTGACCTTGTCAGTGTCTGACCTTCTAAAGCCAGGTTATTTTTCGTAAACAGTTTATTTGAGGAGTTGGAAATGAGCAGTTCACCATCTGAAACCTACCCGCACTCAGCGAATATCCTTGTAATTGATGATGAACCAAGAATTCGTGATGCCTGTGCGCTTGTACTCTCTGAAAAGGGTTTTGATGTGGCCTCCGCCCCCGACGGGGAGCAGGGGTTGCAGATGATACAAGAAAAGCACTACGACATCGTCCTGGTAGATCTGATGATGCCCACAATATCCGGTTTTGATGTGCTCACTGAAGTGCGCAAGGCCCACCCTGATACTGTCGTCATCGTAATCACTGGATATGCAACACTTGAGCATTCCATAGAGGCAATGAAAAAAGGGGCATTTGATTTTATACCAAAGCCTTTTACACCAGACCAACTCCGTGCTGTCGTCGAAAAATCCCTAAAGTACACTACCGCACTCCAGGATATTGCGGATTCCAAATCCAGGCTTCGTGTGATGATTAACCGCCTTACAGACGGGGTCATGACAACTGATGCACGAAAGCTCATTGTCCAGGCAAACCCCTCATTTCTCCATATGATCGGCTACCATGGTGAAGAGGTTATAGGACGCCATGCATCTGAAATCATACAAAGTCAGGAACTACTCGATGCAATCGACCAGGCCCTGACAATGGCACCGGAAACTTTTTCAGAAATCACAAGTGAACTCACCTTTGAAAACTGTTCAGAAGATTACATATACAGCAGTCGCTGTGCACCGTTTCGTGGAAGAACCAGCGATAATCTCGGCACCATTACTGTATTGCACAACATCACCGCCATCAAAAAAGTTGCTCAAATGAAATCGGACTTTGTCTCCATGGTCTCCCATGAAATCAGAAGTCCTATGAATTCGCTCCTCATGCAACTAAAAATCATTAAGGATGGCATTGCCGGAGAAGTAACAGATAAACAAAAGGAAATTCTCGAAAGAGCTTCAGAAAAAATTCTTAACCTTAACAACCTGGTAACAGAACTTCTTGACCTGTCAAGAATCGAATCAGGCCTCATTAGCCACGAGAAAGAACAGGTGGCTATGTCCCCACTTCTAATCGAACAGCAGAAATTTCACAGCCCATACGGAGCTGAAAAAGATATCGATATTGAACTGAATTGCCAGGAAAACCTGCCTTATATCTTCGCTAACAGACAAAATATGGACGAGGTACTTTCAAACCTCATAACCAATGGTATAAAATACTCCCCAAACGGTGGACGTCTCACAATCACTGCTGCAGTGGAAAACGAATATTTAAAAATTGATGTCAGCGATACCGGCTACGGTATGGAAAGTGAAGATTTAGATAAGATATTCACCCGTTTCTACAGAGTAAAAGATGCAAAAACCAGGGAAATACAGGGCACTGGTTTAGGGCTGTCTCTGGTCAAATCAATCATTGAATCTCACCACGGAAAAATCAGTGTCGAGAGCCAACCAGGGCAAGGTACAACCTTTACTCTTCTGCTCCCGATTGCCAAACCATGAGATAGCAGAGAGCAATAGAACTGATTAAAAAAGAACTCTTACATTATCATTGTTCTTTGTAACCCTTAACCAACTCTTGGCGAAATACAGCAAACTATAATGTCACTGCAATATTATGTTATTAACTTTTAATTAATTTATGTTTTTAGTAAGTCGTCCCAACCGTTTCTGGCAGGAAAACGTTTAACACCCATGCAAATATTAAAAGCACTGGACAACCACACCTTAGCACTCGTCCTTGTTGGGTTATTCCTCCCAGTCAGCGCTTATTCACAACCAGATGAACCGGTTGCTAAGGAAAACATTGAACAGTCATTTGACATTCATACTGAAGACACTGAAGATAGATGGTGGTTTAAACAAACTAAAGAAAACAAAATACTGTACAGTAATTTTTTTGCAGCAACCGTAATTGGCATTTGGGGTCTGTCGGAATGGGAGTATGGTTCCAGCGGTCTACACAGTGGAAACGAAGGCTGGTTTGAACAGGACACCAAGTATGGCGGAGCCGATAAACTCGGCCATTTCTGGGCAACGTATGTCTTTTCAGATTCCCTCACAGCTCTCTATACCCACTGGGGGTATGAACCGGATAAAGCCAATGTATATGCTGCATGGTCTGCTTGGGGGATCCAGGCAGCTATGGAGTTCATGGATGCAACCAGTCAATCACAGGGAATGGCCTGGCAAGATATGGCTATGAATAGCCTTGGAGCGCTCACCTCAGTGTGGATGCAGCGCAATCCTGAAATCGACGATCTCATAGATTTCAGGGTAGAATATGTATTCAACGAAAATGTTGAAGGAATTTTTGATGATTACTCAAACCACTATTATTCTGTTGTCCTTAAACTGGAAGGGTTCGACTTCATAGAGAACTCATTTTTAAAGTTTCTTGAGTTTCACGGTGGCTACAATACCAGAGGATACAACGAAAAGGATCAAGAAAAAGCCAGATTTCTATATGCCGGTGTCAGTTTGAATTTCTCAAGATTCTTCAGAGAAAATGGATGGAGGAAAACGGGGAAAACAATGGAATACCTGCAACTTCCATATACAGTTGTCAAAGCTTCATATGATTTAGATTAAATTACAAACACCAATATAAGAGTGTTGGAAATAATGTATGTGCAAAGGAAGAAGGCCTGTGTAGTAACAACACAGGCCTTTTTAACCTTCTACTACTGGGGCTAATCAAGATAATTCCAAAACCCTCTCAATAGCTTTTTGCAGCTCTTTCGCATGGATTTTCCCGGCAAAATGTACCGGACTCTTACCATAAATAGGATCCCAGCCAGCGGGGTCGGCGGAACAGTAAAACTGGGTTTCAAGCCCAATTTTTCGAGCCGCGTCGTTTACCGGATGGCCGATTAAACGTTGTGACACCTCCCACGTTGCGCCGCACGGTGCACCACGGATTATTGTTACTTTGCTGACTATCCCTTCCTCAACCTCAACATCAAATTCGGGAGCACCAAAATTTTCACCATAGTTACCAAGACCAACCTGCCTTGGAAGCCCACATCAGGTCGGAGGTGCGCTCACACCCTTGCCAGTGGTCTTTTTTCCCGAGGCAACAACAGGGATCTCATTTTTGACACAAAGCGCTGCAAGATCTGTGGACAGATCACTATGGGTTAAAAAATCAAGTACCAGATCACAGGAGATGCTTTTTGGTAAATAGTCACTCGTATCATCAAGAACTGGAGGAAGAATCTCATCAATATTGACAATTTTCAGTTCAAACAGCTCTTCACCATATTTTTTTAGCCCTTCAATTTTCAGATTACCACTGCCATTTTGCTGAAAAACAGTCAGCTTCTGACGGGAAATCCCGTTTTTCTCAGTCACGATTCCATCCTTAGGGTAATATTTCCTGTTTTTATATATCGAGCCGCACCCAACGTGTGCAGTAGCGATACCCGGCTTCCAGTAGTTTTTTCTTATTCTGAAGACGATGAACTATCCCATTAAAATCACCGTTCTCTTTACGGTAGAGTACGACCCCCGCATCCAGTTCCACCTTCTCCTGGGGTGCTGTAACAACTATAGTCCCATTGGTTTCTACAAGAGTCAGTTCATCATCCTGATATTGATAGTAGGCCATCTGCGCCATAGCGTGATACTCGTGCTTGGCATTGGCACTATCTTTTACGGTGAACACCTGGATATATCCTGGCTCTTCCATTGCAATTTCGGGGATAATTATAACGCTTTCACACTCGGATATTTTGTCATCCTTTGAGTCAATTATTATACAATCGTTCATTTTTCAAGTGATATAAATAGGTAGTGCTTTTGAAATTCGTTCGAAGTCTACGCTTATCCGAAGCTAATAAAATATAAAAGGGAGTTTGAGAAATTACCTCAAACTCCCCTTTATAACACTATGTCCAGTTATGGACAAATACAAATATTACTTCTGAATACTGACAGCACACACCTTTGCTTCCATTATCTTACAAACTGGGTCCATGGCATTGTTGGTAAGCAGATTTGCCGCAGCCTCCGTGTAGTGAAAGGGAATAAAGACAACCCTTGGCGGAACAATTGAACTTACTCTGGCCTTCAGCTTGATTTCACCACGCCGCGAACGTACAGTAAGCCGCTCTCCATGGGCCACATCAAGCTTAGCAGCATCAGCCGGATTAACCTCCACAAAAGCTTCAGGAGCAATTGTATTAAGCCCTGTGGACCTTCTGGTCATAGAACCGGTATGGTAGTGGAACAGCTCACGGCCGGTTGTAAGCACATAGGGAAACTCCTCATCCGGTAATTCATCAGATTTCACGTAAGGAACCTCCCAAAAAAGAGCTTTTCCATTTTCTGTGGCAAATTGTTCTTCAAAGAGGAATTTGGTCCCTGGATGATCTTTATCCGGACATGGCCATTGCAGCCCATCTCTATCAATGCGCTTATAGTCCATACCTGCCAGAGCAGCCCAAAGTCCAGCTACTTCATCGAATACCGCCGAAGGATCTGGAGTTTCATCCAGGTTGCCCTCACCAAGAACACGCTTATAGAGCTGGTCGATAATATCCAGATCCGGTCTGGCCTCTCCCGGAGGATTAATGGCTTTTCGAATTCGCTGCACCCGACGCTCGGAGCAGGTAAAGGTACCGTCTTTTTCAGCAAACGAGGCTCCCGGCAGTACAACATCGGCAAGTTCCGCGGTCTCGGTCATAAAAATATCCTGCACCACCAGGAACTCGAGGCTTTTGAAGGCTTCAACTGAATGAGTTGTATTAGGGTCGGATAGCGCCGGATTTTCCCCGAAGATATATAGCCCTTTTATGGTACCCTCTATCATCTGATTGGTCATAACCGAAGCAGGTGTACCGATTTTATCAGACAGAACCTGTCCCCAGGCTGTTTCAAATTTCTCTTTTACTGCCGGGTCGTCAACCTTCTGGTATCCTGGGTAAACATTAGGCAGGCTGCCCATATCACAGGAACCCTGAACGTTGTTTTGACCTCGAAGCGGATTGACACCTGCCCCATGCTTGCCGAGGTTGCCGGTCATCATCGCCAGGTTGCCAATGGCGTTGACGTTGTTGGTACCCATGACATGCTGGGTGATCCCCATGGCGTAATAAATTCCTGCACAACCTGCAGAACCATAAATTCTCGCCGCTTTGATGATATCTGCTGCTGGAACACCGGTGACTTCTTCCCCAAATTCCGGAGTAAATGACTGTAATGATTTTGCAAATATTTCAAAATTATCAGTTCTTTCTGTAATGAACGCGTTATCCTCAAGCCCTTCCTTACAAATCACATGGGCGATTGCATTGAGCAAAACTGAGTCGGTACCCGGACGTTGACGCAACCATAGGGTGGCAAACTTCACCAGAGGAATTTTTCTTGGATCTGCAACAATCAGCTGAGCACCTTTTGCCACTGCCTCCTTCATCTTCAGGGCGATAATTGGATGGTTCTCGGTGGTATTTGAGCCAATGACCAGCATTGCGTCAGTATCGGCTATCTCTTCAACCGAGTTAGTCATTGCACCTGAACCAAACTTTGTGGCCAGACCGGCCACAGTCGCGCTGTGTCAGTAGCGGGCACAGTGATCAATGTTATTTGTGCCGAACCCGGCACGAAACAACTTCTGGAACAGATAGTTTTCTTCGTTGGTGCACCTGGCAGAACTAAGTCCACCGACACTGTCAGAACCATTTTTTTCTTTTATTTCAGATAATTTCGTTGCAACACACTCAAGGGCTTCATCCCAGCTGGCGCGCTCTAACGGACCTCCTTTCTCTTTTCTGATAAGCGGCCACTTAAGGCGCTCCGAGCTATTGATAAAATCAAAACCAAAGCGACCTTTGGCGCAGAGCCAGCCGCTGTTATGGTTGTCGCTCCTGGAGTCAACCCTGATCACTTGATCCCCGTGGGTTGAAAGAGTCATATTGCAACCACACCCGCAGTAGGTGCAAATTGTTTCTGTTTTCTCCACCCCTTCCATTCTTGGTTTTCCCGCCCATACAGCACCAGAAAGCGCTCCGGTTGGACAAACTTCGACGCACTGGCCGCAAAATTCACAATCAAGAGTATTGCCAAAAGGTGGAATCACTTTTGCCTCAAAACCACGCTCTGCAAAACCGATGGCACCAACCCCCTGAACCTCTTCACAAACCCTGACGCAGAGACCACAGAGAACACATTTATTCTGTTGCCTGATGATAAAAGGGTTGGTGTCAATACGGTGGTGATCGCGCATTTCACCTTTAAAGCGATTGTCACGAATCCCGTATTGATAGGCAAGCTCCTGAAGGGTACAGTCACCGGTTCCGATACAGGTCATACAATCATTTGGATGGTCAGAGAGCAACAACTCAACCACCGTTTTTCGCAACCGGTAGAGTTTCGCACTCTGGGTTTTTACGATCATCTCATCTGTTACAGGAGTGGTACAGGCTGTCACCGGTTTAGGCATCCCAGCGATCTCAACGATACAGAGCCTGCAAGCGCCAAAAGGTTTAATGCGATCATCGTGACAAAGAGTGGGAATGACTATGCCTAATGACTTTGCAGCCTCAAGAACCGTCGTCCCTTCGGCCACTTCAATTTCTCTACCATCTATCATTACATTCATCATGGTCACTACTCCTTTAACACAGCACTGAATTTACAGGCATCGAAACAAGCCCCACATTGGATACAGCTTGCGTTGTCAATCTTATGGGGTTTCTTTTTCTCTCCCGTAATGGCACTGACCGAACAGGCCCGGATACACATACCGCAGCCGACACACATATCTTCACGGATAAAGAAAGTGAGCAGTTTGTTACATACTTTTGCCGGACATTTCTTCTGGTTGATATGCGCTTCATACTCATGCCTGAAATACTTTATGGTACTGAGGATGGGATTCGGTGCCGACATTCCCAACCCACACAGGCTGGAATCACGAACGTCTTCCGCCAAATCCTGAAGAAGTTCGATATCACCCTTCCTCCCCTCCCCATCGACAATCCTGGTGAGAATTTCGAGAAGTCTTTTGGTTCCCAGCCGACAGGGTACACACTTACCACAGGACTCCGCCTGGGTGAATTCGAGGAAGAACTTGGAGATATTAACCATACAGTCCGTCTCATCAAGAACAACCATCCCCCCGGATCCCATCATCGAGCCAACCGACGCAAGCCCCTCATAGTCCACTGCCAAGTCTATATGTTGCTGGGGAATGCAGCCACCGGATGGTCCCCCGGTTTGCACCGCTTTAAAGAGCCTGTCACCCTCAATTCCGCCACCAACCTTATAAATGATGTCTTTGAGCGGCATGCCCATTGGAATTTCGATAAGCCCAGTGTTTCTGATCTTACCGGTAAGGGCGATGACCTTGGTCCCTTTGGACTTCTCCGAGCCGATGGAAGCAAACCAGTCAGCACCCTTAATCATTATTGGGGGAATATTAGCGAAGGTTTCAACGTTGTTGATAATAGTCGGTTTACCCCAGAGCCCTTTATTTGCAGGAAACGGCGGCTTGGCTCTGGGCATGCCACGCTCCCCTTCAATGGAGGCTATAAGTGCTGTCTCTTCACCACAAACGAAAGCACCGGCACCAAGCTTTACTTTGAGGGTAAAATTAAAATCTGAACCGAAAAGTTTCTCGCCTAAGAAACCTCTTTCTTTTGCATCAGTGATCGCCTTGTTCAGCCTGTCAACCGCCAAAGGGTACTCAGCCCTGATATAGACGTACCCGACAGAGGCACCGATTGCATAAGCCCCGATGACCATTCCTTCAATCGCAGAATGTGGGTTTCCTTCAATGATTGAACGATCCATAAAGGCACCGGGATCACCCTCATCTGCGTTACATATTATATAGTACTGATCCGACTCGTTAGCAGCACAGAATCCCCACTTGAGACCGGTGGGAAAACCGCCACCACCGCGCCCCCGAAGACCGGACTCTTTGATGGTAGAAACCACATCCTCAGGCCGCATTGTGGTGAGTACCTTCTCAACTGCCTTGTATCCATCGACACCCAGGTAATCGTCGATGGATTCTGGATCAATTTTACCAAGATCAGCCAGGACAATTTTATTCTGATTTTCATGGAATACATGATAGTCCTCCCCTACAAGCCACTCGTCTACCGGACGCCCACCCAGAACGTGATCCCTAACAAGCCTTGGCACCATATCGGCCTGAATATACTGATAGGTCGATACATTTCCATCGACGGATATATCAACAAGTACATCTTTTGCGCAAAAGCCCCGGCAACCTACCTTATGCAGCCTGCATTTTTCCTTTACCGTAGCATTTTCCACTCCGGCTGCTGCAAATTCCCCGATAAATGCCTCCATGACCAGGTCACCTCCAGCAGCGATGCCCCCTGTACCCATGCATACATTGACGATTACTTCACTGTTCATGGTCTATTCCTTATATTCTTTAAGACTCTTCACCATGCTGGTAGGGGTCACCTTGCCAAGCACTTTTTCATTTACCAGCACAACCGGCGCAATACTGCAGGCTCCCACACAATTGACACATTCCAAAGTGAATTGTTTGTCCCTGGTTGTATCCTGGTCTTCTTTTAATTTGAGGTCTTCCTTGATTTTAGAAATAATTCTGGGAGCACCTTTCACATGGCATACAGTTCCCGCACAAACCGTGACTATATTTTTCCCTCGCGGAGCAAGATGAAACTGTGAATAAAAGGTGATGACTCCGTAGTATTTCGAGGCAGGGGTGGCAGTTCTTTTAGCAAACCAGTGAACATTCTCCTCAGAGACATAGCCAAATTCATTCTGTATCCGCTGAAGAATAGTGATAATATTGTCACTATTCTTCAAGGATCCCTGGAAGATTTTTTCCAATACTTCTTCCTGCGCTTTCTCCATGAAAATGTACCCCTTAATGCAGATGTTTTGTATCGCCCTGACCGTCACCCAGCCCACAACAACGAACAAGCTAAACGACTGAGAATTGGTGACAGAAAAGGCTTTTTCATTTTTCTCCACGAATAGAATAGCCGTCTAGGGTTATGATGTCATCATAATTATACCACATCGTAGCATTTCTATTTCACTCAACGTTTCCAGATCGTCTGGCTGTTGTGGAAAAATATCTCTAAAAATCCAAAATGCTGGTTTCCAAGAAATAGTATTGAGGGTTAGGTCTCTATAAAAAACCATAGAAATATGTGGTAAAATGCTATAGTGTACAATCTTCAAATCGTAACCGTTCACCGCCCCCTTTAAAAGACTGCATAACCAGAGTCCGTAACCGTTTGTCCAGTGCTCCAGGTTCGTTCAAGCTGGTCTCCTGGCTATAGTTGGCTATGCCAGGAGGCCTGATCGGACGAAAATGGGGTGCTGGTGAACGGTTACTTCAAATCTATTGTTTTTCACACTACATTACATATTGCCAACGAGAGGATATTCATGAATCTACAAAAAATTTTTGAGTATGCCCTGCAAAGGGAAAAAGAAGGATATCAGTTTTTCAAAGCCAATGCCGATAAAGCTGGCCATGCGGCCGCCGCTCAGGTTTTCCAAAAGCTTGCAGACGAAGAGTTAAAGCACATTGAGTTTATTAATAAACTTATGAAAGCTGAGGGCGATGAACAAGCCCAATCAGAAGCTATGCTGGAGGGTGAAAGATGGTTTGAAGACAAGGCGGAGTCAGAACATCTCGATCAGAGCCTTATCGAATCCATGATTCCAGATGTGGCTGTATTAAGAACGGCTTACCTCATCGAAAGTGATCTTTCAGAATTTTATGAGAATGCTGCATCTAAATCATCCGGCACAGCGAAAAAAGCGTTCGAGCAACTCGCTAGGTGGGAAAGAGGTCATGAAGCATATTTCAAGGAACTCCATGATAAGGTTTTTGAAGAATACACCCAAATGCCTTGGGGCGGCTGATTTGGCTGTTCTGCGCGTTTTATAAACCCCTTGTAGATTATCTAACCTACAAGGGGTTTATAATTTTCAGCCTACAATGAGCTACCAACCAATACAAAAGATTAGTCAACTTTAAACCTGGTACTATACTGAAGACAATTATCTTCCGGCACAAGGTACCGGAAGATAATGTTAGGAATGAAATTTACGCTGCCTTTGCTACGCTGACGGCGCAAACTTTTAGTTCAGGAATTTTACAGATTGGATCGTGGGCTGTATTGGTGAGAATATTAGCGCAACTCTCAACGAAGTGAAACGGCATAAAAACTGACCCTTTTGCCACTCGTTTGGTGACGTGGACCTTGGTCTCAATTTCCCCTCTTCTGGAGGCAATTTTAACAAGATCACCTTGCTTGATGGATAGCTCCACAGCATCCTCTTCATTGAGCTCAAGAAAACCCTCTGGAATCTCATTATCAAGAGTTGGTGAAACACGTGTCATCGTTCCCGTATGATAATGGGCGAAAACACGACCTGTTGACAACCACAATGGATACTCAGGGTCGACAACCTCTGCAGGGGGCTGAAGGTCAGCCGAGTGAAATAACCCTTTACCACGAGCAATATTGCCTACATGAAGGACCTTGGTTCCAGGATGATCTTCTGTTGGGCAAGGCCATTGAATCCCCTGACCTTCCAATCTGTCATAACTGATGCCACCGTAGGATGGAGTCACAGTTGTCAGTTCATTAAAAATCTGTTCGGGCCCCTCATACTTCATTTCATAACCAAAGCGTGTAGAGACTTCCTGAATGATTTCCCAATCCTGTTTTACATCTCCAAGGGGCTCAACAGCTTTACGTACTCTTGAAACACGCCGCTCGGTATTACTAAAGGTACCATCTTTTTCAGCAAAGCAGACACTCGGTAATACAACATCAGCAAGCTGTGCTGTTTCTGTCAGAAAAATATCCTGAACGACTAAGAGTTCAACTTTCTCCAGCGCCTTTCTCACATGATTAACATCAGGGTCACTCACCACCGGATTCTCGCCAACGATATACAGCCCCTTAACGCTGTCCTTTTCAATACCTTCCAGCATATACGGAATAGTCAAACCTACTTCAGTAGAAAGTGATTCCACCCCCCATGCCTTGGCGAATTTATCAGCAGCAGCTTCTGAGGTCACAGGTTGATACGCTGTAAAGACATTGGGAAGTCCCCCCATATCACAAGCACCCTGAACATTATTCTGGCCACGTAACGGATTAACACCGGCACTTTCCTTGCCGAGATTTCCGGTAAGCATTGCCAGGTTGGCGATAGATCTCACATTATCAACACCACTGGTATGCTGGGTTATCCCCATACAGTATGCTATGGACGCCTTATCCGCGGTTCCATAGGCCTCAGCAATTTTGCGAATGTCATCAGCTGAGACACCGCACATCTCTGACGCCTTTTCAGGTGGATACTGTTCCACAATTTTTTTAAAGGATTCGAATTCCTCCGTATTCTCTTCAATGAAGGCCTGATCATGCCAACCATTTTCCAAAATGACATTCATGATACCATTAAGTAAGGCAACGTCTGAACCATTTTTCTGACTGACATAAACATCAGCAATCGCTGAGATATGAATCCTACGTGGATCGGCTACGATAATCTTCGCGCCTTTCTTCTTTGCCTTAAAAATACGGGTAGCAATCAACGGATGGGAAACAGAGGTGTTGGAGCCGATTATAAAAATACAATCAGCATCCTCAAACTCCGCGATTGAATTAGTCATCGCTCCACTTCCAAAAGATGCGGCAAGACCTGCCACAGTAGAAGAGTGTCAGAGCCTGGCGCAGTGGTCGACGTTATTGGTTCCAACTCCGGCTCGAGCGAATTTCTGCAGAAGGTAGTTTTCCTCGTTAGTAACCCTTGCTGAAGTAAGAAACCCGATGGAATCAGACCCGTGTTTTTCTTTAATCGCTTTCAGTTTTGATGCGGTATAGTCAAGAGCCTCGTCCCAACTTACTTCTTCAAGCTTACCGTCTTTACGAACAAGCGGTGCAGTCAGTCTTCCATCATCACGGATGAATTCATGCACATTCCATCCCTTAATGCACAGTTTCCCTTCATTGACCGGACTGGTCTTACATGGAATTGTTCCGATGGGTTCCCCATCGAGTACTTCAAGAAAAACGTTGCAGCCACAGCCACAATACGTGCAGGTTGTCAATACTGTCCTGTAATCCATAGTAGCTCCTTACCCTTCGTTATTCTCTACATCTAACATATTTAAAGGTGATCTCACTCCAGGACTTGCCCCTGTATGGAAATCAAATTTATCTTCCATGACGGAGTTGAATTTTTTGTAAAGCGTCCGGAGTGGAATGTTAGAAGGGCATGCCTCCTGACACAAACCGCAGTCAATACAGCGTCCAACCATATGCATCGCTCTGGTGTGGTGAAACACAGGGATTTCCGGGGGAATCTCACCCCTTTTTACCAGTTCGTCACACTTCAGACTACAGTCATTGCAAAAACACATGGGGCAGACGTTACTGCAGCCATAGCACTTAATGCATTTAACAAATTCATCCATCCAGTAACTAAACTTATCGGTAATCATCAAGGAATCTATATCTGCCACCGAAGCCGATTTTCTACCCTCAGCCTTATCTCCAGCAACCATACTTTCAGGGTATGGCTCTTTGCATTCACAGGCATCAGCTAATTCTTGAGGACAACCGATACCCACAGGAACAACATTGTTTTTCTTGAGTTGATTCCAGGTATAGAGCGTATTGAGACCACGCTCATCACAGCCTCTAACAAGCACTCCAAACTTATCTTCTGGATAAGCGCTTGTGATATTCATTAGAAATTTATTTAGTGGATAACGGGCATCTCCTGGCTTTTCAGCATCCCCAAGCATCATGTCAGCAAGATCATCTCCCTTCTGATACAAGTGTGGAGCAATATGACCATTCTGCATGGCCAAACCAAGAAATCCTTTGACCTCTCCTGACTCCAGAAGTTCTGTTACCTTATCCTTTATTGCATCAATCATAGTTACTCCCAGCACTAACAGGCTTATGCCAGTTCTTTCCTGTAATCTTTTTTCAATGGTGATGGACCGAGTTCACGTAATTCCTCAATAAAGGTATTAAACTCGTGAACAAGCTCTGGAGCCTCAGCAGAGGAAACCCAACTGGCTTTAAGCCTTTCTTCCTCAACACCAGTAAACTTGAGCATTTCCTTGAGAACGGTCACACGCTTCTTGGTAGAATAATTACCATACAGGTAATTGCATTCACTGAGGTGTCAGCCACCCACAAAAACGCCATCTACCCCCTTTTGAAAAGCGAGAAGAATATGATGCGGTGATACGGAACCACTACACATTACCCGGACAGTACGAACATTTGCCGGATATTGTAAACGACTGACCCCAGCCAGGTCAGCAGCGGCGTATGCTCACCATGTGCACAAAAAGCAGACTATCTTGGGCTCAAAATTGTCGTTACTCATTCTTTCATCCTTGGTTTATGTTTAAGATATTTCCTGTTTATCTTTCAAAGTTACATCGTATGAAAAGAAAAACATTCAGAATCAACCCCCACAAGGGAGCATAAGTGCCTTCACGAAATTCATTAAAAAAACAAGAAATGAATTTCTAAGGCACTAAATAGCACGTATTTGTGCTAATAGTTGTTCAGGCTTATAACCTCTCAACAATGCGCTATGTGAAGGACAGGTTGAAGCACAGTTACCACAACCCTTACAGAGGATATCCTGGACTTCACACACTTCTTTTTCCTTGTTGAAAATTATTGCTTCATATGGGCAAACATTCATACAACCCATACAACCAACACAGGTTTCTTCGTCTATTTCAGCAACAATAGCGCTTTTGATCAATTTGTCTTTAAAGAGAATTGAAGCAACTCTCGCAGCAACCCCAATACCCTGGGTACGTGCCTCTACAGAGGTAACGGGATATCTGCCACTACCACAGACAAATATACCATCCGCTGCAAAATCAAGTGGTCTCAGTTTGGCATGTGCTTCAAGAAAAAATCCATTCTTGTCTGTCGGTACACGCATCAGCCCGGCTACTTTTGCAGAACCTTCCCTTGCGACCAGTGGTGTTGAAAGAACGACTAAATCGGCATCAAGCTCTTTGTCTTCACCCATTGTTACATGGTGAAAACTAACCTTGCCATTATCAGAAACTTTTGGGGCCTTTGTCTGGTCATACACTTCAAAACTAATGCCCATTCCCCTTGCATCCCAAAGCATCTTTTCCTTCTCATCACCGTACATCTGCATATCGCGATAAAGTACCTTAACATCCGCCAAGGGATTATGTTTCTTAATGTACATCGCATTTTTGACAGCAGTAAGGCAGCAAACCCTTGAGCAATATTCTCTCTCTTCGTTCCTGGCCCCAGCACACTGAATCATAACAACTTTTTGTGCTTTAAAATCACCATTTTTCAGCTGTTTTTCAAGCTCCATCTGGGTAATGATATTTTTACCATTATGACCAAATAAGCCCTTTTCAACCAAGGGCACAGCACCAACTGCGACAACTATTGAACCTATAATCTTTTGGACTGTTTCTTCACCGGCTTGTATGGTTGCACAGAAATTTCCAATGTATCCTGTTATCTCCTTGACCTCGGCCCCAACATAAGTGGTGATGTTTTCAGAATTTAGTACCTTTTCGGCTATCTCACCGACCTGCTCTTCAGCTGGTCTACCACTATCTAGTATGTGGAGATTATTCATCAGACCGCCAAGCTTACCTGATTTTTCCACGAGAGTGACTTCAAGGCCCATACCAGCTAGCGACTCGGCAACTGAGAGTCCAGCTATTCCACCACCAATAACTAATACTTGGCGAACAACTGAAGATTCAATGTCATCTTCAGGTTCAAGGGAAATAGATTTTGCAACACCCATGCGGACAAGATCCTTGGCCTTTGAGGTAGCGATATCTTTCTGTCCCATATGAACCCAGGAACACTGATCACGGATATTGACCATCTCAAAGAGATAAGGATTCATCCCGGCCTGTTCGCAGGAACTTGAAAACAACGGGTGATGGGTCCGTGGTGAACACGATGCAACAACCACCCTGTTGAGGTTATTCTTTTTTATGGCATCCTGAATCTCCACAATGCCCGATTCCGAACAAGTATAGAGATTCTCTTTGGTGTAAACAACTCCCGGCAGTGTTGCGGCATATTCGGTTACATCAGGGCAGTCAAGATGTCCGGCAATGTTTGAGCCACAGTCACAGATAAAGACGCCTACCCTTAGCTCTTCGTTCTTTTTCTCGCTCTTTTTTTTCATTTCGCAAAAATCCTTTTAAGATACCTGGAGAAGATTTTCGTGAGTCACCGTCTGTACTGCACGTGCAGCCGCACTGCTCGCCTGGGCAACTGACTCAGGAATATCCATTGGACTATGTCCGCAGCCGCAGACAAAAATCCCCTCCCGAGTAGTATCCACCGGATTTTCCGGTGTAGTTTTGAAAAATCCGAACTGATTTATTTCGATATCAAGTATTTCACTTAATTCCTTAACCCCTTCGGAAGGACCACAAGCAGTGGCAAGAATGACCAGATCGAACTCTTCACGGACCACCTTTTGCTCTTGGGTGTCTTCATAGACAAGGACAGGATTTCCATTTGGTCCGCCGAGAATTTCAGCAACCCTGCTTCTTTTATAAGAGATATTTGAATTATTCCCGCCGCGGACCTTATACTCATCAAAACCCTTTCCGACAGCACGAATATCCATACCAAAGATCTTTGAGGTGGTATCATTATCGTGCTCGTGGGCAATAATTGCCTCTTTGATAGAGTGCATGCAACAATAACCTGAGCAAAAAGGGAAAAACCGCAGATCACGCGAACCAACGCACTGAATAAAAGCGAGATTTTTGGCGGTTGTAAATCTTTCTGCTTTTTCTTTCAGAGCACTGAGTTTTGCAGTAAGGGTCCTATAATCTGCATACTTCGTCATCCAGTCTTTGTGCTCTTCAGCTACTTCACCACCATTATATTTTGCGGCAACCACTTCAGATTTTTCGCCGTTTTTATCCTCAATTCTTGCAATTGCTCTTGCACCGCGTTTTTCCAATTTCTCGAGATCTGCAATCTCCTTGTTTACGGCAGTATCAGAAGGTCTGTCAAGATGACCATGGGTTGGACCGCTTGCACTTAAGAATCGTTCAAACTCCATGGCAGTGACGACATTTGGCAGATCCCTGTATCTATATTCAGGAATCTTTACAGGATCAAAGATGGTATAACCGTTGGCAGCAATGACAGCTCCAACCTCAAGTTTTACAACCTCATCCTTCTGATCAAAATCAATAGCGCCAGCTTCACATTTTTTGGCACATATCCCACATTTTTTACCGTTAAAAACACGACAATGATCTGCATCTATTGCATGGGTAGAAGGAATACCTTGAGCAAACCAGCTATATACTGCTTTCCTATTAGAGTGCCCTTCATTATACAGATCAGTTACGGGAGTCGGACACACTTCAGCGCATGCACCACAGCCTGTACATTTGGCAGCATCCACGTACCGGGCTTTTTTCCGGACTTTAGCAGTAAAACATCCTGCACTTCCGGTAACTTCTTCAACTTCACTATACGCCAGCAACTCTATATTGGGATGTCGACCGACATCCAGCATCTTAGGCGAAAGTATTCAAATGGCGCAGTCATTCGTGGGGAATGTCTTATCGAGCTGAGCCATCTTGCCACCAATACTCGGCAATCGCTCGACCAGATGCACCTTAAATCCCATTTCAGCAAGATCCAGGGACGACTGGATTCCCGCTATTCCTCCACCTATAACAAGCATGTCCTTATTCACAATCTACCTCCCATCAGGGGCGTTAAAAATGATGCTATCAGGCAGCCTCTTTAATCTTCAAAGGCCCCAGAGACTGAATTTGTTCAGTAAATTCCTGAGCCACTTCGGCAAATTTTGTTCCCTCAGCAGAGGAAATCCACTCCAAACGAACCCGCTCAGGCTCAATCCCCAGCATAACCGCCAGTTCCTTTGCCGATCCGAACATCTTTTCCGCTTTTACATTACCATCCAGGTAATGGCAGTCACCGATGTGTCATCCGGCGACAAGGACACCATCTGCCCCTTTTTCAAAACCGCTGAGAATAAAATTGGGGTTTATCCTCCCTGTACACATCACACGAATGATGCGCATATTCGGGGGATACTGATACCTGCTGACGCCAGCCAGATCTGCGGCTGAGTAGGCGCACCAGTTACAGGCAAATGTTATGATCTTTGGATTAAATTCCCCGGACATTCTTTTTTCCTTGTCTGTAGTTTCAAGAATCTACTTATAAAATTCCGTTTACCCTTCAAAAGCCTCTTCCACCATGGACAGCACAACCTCATCATCAAAGTGATGCACTGAAACCGAACCAGTAGGACAGGCCACCGCACACATACCACAACCTTTACATAAGGCCTCCTGAACTATGGCGGTAATCATTTTTTGTTCGTTCTCCCCTACAGCTATGGCATTGAATGGACAGGCCTTTTCACACTCTCCGCACCCCCTGCACATAAACTCATTTACGTTGGAAACAACCCCTTCAGCTGTAATCTTATCTTGAGAAAGAGTCACTGCCGCCCTTGAAGCAGCCGCCGCCGCCTGGGCGATTGACTCTTCAATAGGCTTAGGATAATGGGCCATCCCGGCAAGAAAAACACCGGCAGTTGCAAACTCAACGGGTCTAAGTTTTGCGTGAGCCTCATTGAAAAAATTGTCGCTGCTGCATGAGAGTTTAAACATTTGTGCAAGAGTTTCATTTTCACGAGGAACAATTGCAGAGGCGAGAACCACAAGATCTGCATGGATATCAATATCCGCGAGCATAATATGATCTTTGACTGTGATCCAGATATCACCATCTTCAATCCGGACGGCTGGCTTCTGCTCTTTATCGTAGCGAACAAATATCACTCCAAGCTCACGGGCTTTTTTGTACAACCTTTCCCGCTGACCATAGGTACGAATATCACGATAGAGGATAAATACATTCGTCTCAGGATTGCGCTCCTTAAAGCCTATTGCGGCCTTCACCGAGTGAGTACAGCAGACTTTTGAACAGTATGGTCTG
Organism: Desulfobulbaceae bacterium; assembly: GCA_024227155.1. Classification (GTDB taxonomy): domain Bacteria; phylum Desulfobacterota; class Desulfobulbia; order Desulfobulbales; family Desulfocapsaceae; genus Desulforhopalus_A. The sequence goes on along the minus strand of JAAELB010000137.1, from coordinate 28,592 downwards.
TCCTCTTCTCTTGATCCAACACACTGGATAAAAACAACTGAATTGGCATCGACGACACGCGGGTCGTTTTCACCAACAGCCCTGTCCAGACCGAGGTGCGTCATCACCCGATCATCAGTCCCGTAGAGATATTCTGTTGGAGAATACTCTGTGGCACCTGTAGCCATAATGACTGCACCATGATCAAGCTGTTGATCCTTCCCGTTTGATGTTACTGTGGTTTTGAAGTTCCCGATAAAGCCTGCACTGTCCTTAATAGTCGTTTCTGTATGGACATTTATAAGTTCATGACCTGTAACCTTATCTATCATCATCTCAAGGTTTTCAGGGATTGAATCCCCCTGCCAGGTAGCCAGCAGACCCTTGGCATTACCGCCAAGCTCTTCCTGCTGCTCCAGGAGATGAACGGGAAAACCCTGGTCTGCAAGACCTAGAGCCGCAGTCATGCCAGCTACACCGCCACCCACGACAAGAGCACTATGATCAACTGAAATAGTTGGCTGATCAAGAGATTTAATAAGCCTGCTTCTTGCTACAGACATGCGGACAAGATCCATCGCCTTCTTAGTTGCTTGCTCCTTATCATCTGAGTGTACCCAGGAACACTGGTTGCGGATATTTGCCATCTCGAAAAGATACTTATTGAGGCCAGCATCCTGTAAGGTTTCCTGAAACAACTCCTCATGGGTCCTTGGGGTACAGGCAGCAACAACTATACGATTGAGCCCTTCTTTCTTTATGGTCTCTTTGATCTTATCCTGACTATCCTGGCTGCAGGTGAAAAGATTCTCTTCAACATAGGTTACGCCGGGTAATGTCTTTGCCATCTCGGCAACACCTGGCACATCGACATAAGCTCCTATATTGGTACCGCAGTTACAAACAAATACACCAACTTTAACTTCTTCCTCGGTTATATCCTTTTGCTCTGGATAACTCTTTTCCTGTGTTAATTCCCCTCTAGACGTGGCAAGATCAGCCTGCGCCCAACATGCAGCCGCACTTGCTTCCATAACCGAGTACGGAATGTCCTTTGGTTCCTGAAACGCACCACAGACATAAATGCCTTCACGACTTGTTTTAACCGGGGTAAATGATGAGGTTTTAGCAAAATTATCTTCATTGAGTTCAATATCAATAATTCCAGCCAGATCGACAAGCTCCTTTGGAGTTTCCATACCTACTGAGAGCACAACCATGTCAAAGGTCTCTTCCAAAGGATTGCCAGCCTCATCTACATAACGCATATGCAGTTCTTTGGTTTCCCGGTCTTCAGTGATGGAGTGGACTCGGGTGCGAAGAAATCTAACACCTTTTTCATCTCTTGCCCGATCGTAATACCCCTCAAATTCCTTACCGTAGGTACGCATATCCATATAGAATATTGCGGTGTCAAGATCGCCTGCGGCATGATCTTTGGCCATAACGGCTTCTTTTACAGCATACATACAGCATACGGAGGAGCAGTACCCGTTGTCACAACGGTTGTTATCTCTAGAACCGATACACTGCAGCCAGGCAATCTTCTTAGGTTCCTTCTTATCTGAAGGTCTGACGAGATGCCCTTGAAATGGTCCGGTAGCACTTAGAATCCGCTCCATCTCAACAGATGTAATGACATTGTCATACTGGGTATACTGATACGTATCGAAATCTTTAGGATCGTAGGCTGCAAAACCAGGAGCCACAACCACTGATCCCACGCTTACTTTTACTTTTTCTTCCTTTTGATCAAAATCGACTGCATCAGCGGGACAGACTTTTTTACAGAAACCACATTTCCCATCTTTCTGGAAATAAATACAGTTATCGTAATCTATAGCGTATTTAAGGGGTACAGCCTGGGCGTAATCAACGTAAATTGCCTTTCTCTTCTCAAGCCCGGCATTAAAATCGTCAGTTACTTTTTTTGGGCATTTAACAGCGCATTCTCCGCATGCTATACATTTATCCATATCGACATAACGGGGATGTTGCAGCAACTCCACTTCAAAGTTACCCGCTTCTCCGTTTACCGATTGTACTTCACAAAGTGTTTTGAGCTCTATATTCAGGTGCCGGCCGACCTCGACCAGTTTAGGTGAGATTACTCACATCGCACAGTCGTTAGTGGGAAAGGTCTTGTCCAGCTGGGCCATGACGCCCCCAATCGACGGAGACTTTTCAACCAGATAGACATAAAAACCAGAATCCGCTAGATCAAGTGCTGTCTGCATGCCGGCAATACCGGAGCCGACCACCATGACCGATCCCTGTACGTTCGTAAGATTTTTTGAACTCATCAAATTTCTCCGATACTCAAAAATAATATTCGCTGCATCAAATACGTTGTTGGTTTAAAGATTCTCTACCAGGTAGGCGTATAGATCTTTCACCTCAACATCGATGTCAGTATTCGATTTAGCGCAAGTCAGATGTACCTGACACTTAGGACAGGCAGTGAGAAGCGTCTTCGCCCCTGCCTCTTTAGCTTCTTGAAGTCGCTGTATCTGCATCGTTTTAGAGCACGAGGAACACTCCATCCACGCAGTTGTACCGCAACAGACAGCATTTTCCCGGTTATTAGCCATCTCTTTCAGCTCGGTTCCGGGAACTAAATTAATCAGATCGCGGGGCTGCTCATACATGCCACAGCGCCTGCCCAACCTGCAGGGATCATGGAAGGTCACTGGTTCGCCACTTCCTGTAAATTGCTGATCACCTAGTTTGTCTGCCAAAAACTCTGTTATATGAACAATATCAAATCCCAGCTCACCTACAACTTGCGGATAGTGTTCCTTGAACGTCGAATAACCCTCTGGACACAAGAAAATAACTGTTTTTGCACCGGAGGCTTTTATAACTTCAACATTCTTTTTAGCAAGAGTGGCAAACAACTCCTCCTTGCCACTCCAGAAGGCATCATGACCACAACACCGTTCCTCGTTACTTACCACCGGTTCAACACCTAATTTATTAAGGAGAACCAGGACATCTTTTGCAGAGTCGATCATATTCAGATCGAGGTATTGAAATACAATGTTATGATAGGGCGCACAGCCTACAAAAAAGAAGTAATCTCCCTTCTCAGAGATTTTCCCTGCATCCTTCGCCCAGCCGGTCTTATCTTGTTGCAAACCGCCAGCCTGAATGTTTGAAACCGTCTGAAAAACACCCTGATGGCTCTCACTCGGCAGGTTACCAACCTCTATAGCCTTCTGCCTATAGGAGCGAATAAACTCTGGAAAGTCTATACCAACCGGGCATCTGTCACTACATCTGGAACAACTCAGACAGGCCCAGATATCCCTGGACTGGAGAACATCTTTCTCTACATCCACCAGAGTGCGTTTGATCATCTGCCGTGGAGAAAACGTGGGGAGTTCGTGACTTATGGGGCAACTACCAGTGCACACCCCGCACTCCATGCAGTAATCGATTTGCTGTTTTGTCAGTTGCATAGCCTATGCCTACTAATGGTTAATGGGTCGTTTTTCTCTCTGAAACAGTCTAATAGAGCGCTGATTCAGGATGGAAAACATTTACATCTTTCAAATCATCTCCAAGATACGTGCGCTCATTAGGTCCTAATATCCCAAGGGACAGCGCCAGAATCGTCCAAAAATGGACAACCTGATAATTGCCTCCGTAGTGGTGGGAGAGTTCATGTATCTGGGCATGACAGTTATGACAACCGGCAATGCAATACGTCGCACCACTCTCCTGGATCTGATCATCTTTGATCTTTCCGTAGGCAAGCCTCTGGTCTTTAAAGCCAGACTGGAGAAAACCACCTCCACCACCGCAACAATAATTGTTCGATTTGTTCGGATACATTTCTGCAATGTTTTCCTCACCTACCGCCTGGGCAATGGCAAACCTGAAATCGTCAGCAATTTTATCCCCGAAGCTTTTTCGTACAATTTGACAGGGATCCTGAATGGTGAACTTAACCTTCAGATCTTTGTTCCAGTCAGAATTTGGCTTCAGCTTACCCTCACGAATCCATTTAGCATAGTATTCGTAGATGTTTTTTGTTTCGAAGTTGTGAGCTACGTTGAATTTTTTCAGTCCGGCCCGGACTGCAAATGTTACGTGGCCTCACTCCGTATTGAGATACGTCTTGCACTTTAGCTCATCGGCCATGTTGGCCTTCGCCGTCACCAGCCTCTCCCAGTTTTCATTGTCGGCGAGGAACAGACAGTAGTTTTCTGCAGCCCAAGCCTTGCTGCCGTAGGTCCAGTCGACTCCAGCCAAGTGAAGAATTTTCCAGAGGGGAACCATTTCATCCGGCTCTGTCATCGGCTCCCTGGAATTCTGATTGAGAAAGAACTCCGCTCCAACCTTGTCAATAGGAGCTTCCATGTCTGCAAATTCGGGCTGTGCCTCCCGGTACTCTTCCAACACATCCTCAACAACAAATTTAAAATCCTCAACTGGTGTACCCATGGCACTAGCAGATTCGCTATTTACCGCTACGTCACAGGAGTCACGAATACCTTTAGGTCTCTCATCACGGGGCCTTGCCGCTCGGATATTAAAAATCATCTGGGGAATATCGATTTTCATCGGACAGACATAGACACAGCGCTGACACATTGTACACATCCAGGGCCAGTCTGATTCGAGCACTTCCTTGTCCATGCCGAGAACCAACATGCGTAGGAACTTTCTGGGATCCATTCCATCAAGCCCTGTTGCGGGACAGCCTGAGGAGCAGAGTCCACAGGTGAGGCAAAGACTGAGATTTCCTTCGGGCAAAAGCTTCTTGACATCGTCAAGAATTTTATGCTTCACCCCTCCTTCCACTTTTATTGCCACATCAGCCATAATCATTTCCTTTCAACAGTATTCAGGTGATAGATAAGCCGGCGAACGGTGATACCATTTATTCTTCAGGCTCACTTTCCTTTTTAGGGAAGGTTTCCACGAGCCATGTAGAGTAGCCAAACCACGCCTAAGTTATCTCAATTCTACTTCTTTATCAACAAATATCAGCTTACTGGAGAAATATTGTTATACATATCTATTTTTAGGAAAACAACTCGCCTACTTCACACAATGATCTGTTTTAGCAACATATTCATAACAGAAGAGAGAAATGCACCTCTTCTCAAAAACGCGCAAATGGCAAGCATTTGCACAAATCCCTACAATGTGACACCTAATTACCTATCCACTTCAACACTAACAATGAAGGTATTTATCAGAATGAAAATTCAGCCATTATGACAACTCATTTGCTATTTTGCATGTAATAATGCTTATCCTGACACAAACGGTGAAGTACTTTGGTTGAATTGATAAATCTATATTTCTGACCAATATTCACACATGAACCTGCTCTATCCTCATCTCTGTGTAAATTTTCACCAGAAAAAAGGCAGTACAATGTATTCGAAAGTGAATTGGATGATATGAAGAAGTAACATAACAAGCGGTTACACCATCAACAATATTGAAATCTATTGAGGATGCACAAGACTCAACCATCAATATGCCATAGCCACAGAGTGTGGTTTATGGATCGAAGAAGAACTATATAGTCAAGCAGTCGTTTGAGCTGTGGTTGATACTGAATGCCAGCTATTATGTGGTGAAAAAGGCAATTACGTGTATTACCTAACCCGAATGAATCGGTATTTTTTACAATGCTTGGATAAGTACCTTCACCAAATTATTTCGAAGTCTGCGCTTATCTCTGCCACAAAAACACAGAAAATAATTTATAAGGTACTAACCCCGACAAACGGGAAATAAGTCGGGATAAGTGCCTTGCTGGTAGCTCTATGTTCTTTATTTCAAAGTAATCTCATAATTACTTGTTTTTTATTACAGCTTCTATGGAGTAAGGAACTGGCGCGAATATAGCATAATTGATGGATTTGAAAATCGTCCGATCTACCCCGTTGTTGGTTTTAAGCGGCGGCTCGCCGTACCATATGCACAGCCAAATCGCCGCTTAAAACACCACGTCTCGTATATCGAACTTTTTGCGAAGTCTGCGCTTATCTACAGATTCATCTATGAATTGAATCGGAAATTTTAGGAAAGCATCATTGCTGAGATACCAGGAAATTTTGGCATAAATATACATCACCTCAGTCAGTGGTGCTCAATTGTTCTTTACAGTGATATTGATACTTCCGCTTCCAACCTGGTCGGTCAAGGTGGCGATATTAAAAGTCACTGTGTGATTACCGTCAGCGAGTTCAGAAGTATCGAGCTCAAACGTGTATGGATGATAACCCTGCTCATCTTCCATATAGAATTCATTGTCAACGTAGGTAATCACCTCATACCGTGTATTGGAGAGGATCAATCCACTCAACTCCTCGAGATCCATGGTCAAGGACACCGTTCCACTTACAGTATCTGGTGCTGCAGCAATAACTTCTGCAGCCGCCTGTTTAAGTGGAGGAGCAGCTTCCATCACCTGCATAACTTTTTTCGTTTTTTCACCGCTTCCTGATTCTACCCTGATGGCAAAACGAGGTGCCCTGTTTGTCGCCTTCGTCTGGGTATAATGACTGTGAACCTCAGGTTTACTGCTCTCTCCAGCAACAACCTTCTTAACCAGCAGCCTTTTTCTCTGTTGAATGCCCATCCGTGCATTCTCACCACCTGGCGAAGCGCTATCAGTGGAACTGGTCACGATCGTTTGACTCAGACCTTTACCACTGCCGGAAGTTAGTAAACTGTTTTCATGAAGAGAATATGCCTGGATGTCAACTGTATGCTCACTCGAACTGACCTGAATCACCCCACTGTCATCCTTTCCATCCCAAGGTTCAAAATGCTCACCAGCCCTGCGTGGGGACCAATCAACAAGAGTCTTTAACAATGGGCCTTTACTGACACCGATCCTGATGCGTACCATAGCATCCTCGGGTAACACATAGGCTATTCCTCCCTCGGCATCAAGTGAGCTGACCTGAACCACTGCACCTCCGGAAAACGTTACCGGGTTGTATGTTTCCTTCACGTTCGCGGAATCAATCGCCTCTAGTGTGAAGTAATAGGAAACATCGGCAACAATATCACCATCAAGGTTTCGGCCATCCCAAAACACTGAATTAAGCCCCTTACTACATTCCCTGTCATCCATGGGAACCGCAACCATATTGTTATCTGGGTCAAATATTTTCAAGGATACTTTCGCATCCCTACTGAGCGAAAAAAGAATTTTAGCCTGCTCACCCTGAATAGGAGAGAAATCCCTTTGCTCAACCTTTGCAACTGTGATTAATCCTCCCTGGGAGTATGCTACTTGAAAAAATTGAAAAACAAAAATAACAGCCAGCAAAAAGATGAATCTCGTTTTTGATTTCATAGCATCCTCTATCTAGTAGTGTTCAACTGGTTATGCCAACATCGAACATACATTAAACATACTTCCGTAAGGTAAAAGAAACGACAACCCCGAACCAATAACTAAACAATTAATATTTTTAAATAACTTGGGAGTTCTATTTGATCAACCGTAGATAAACCTGTCACTTCCCGGCCCAACGCCAGTCAGGGTCCCTGCTCCCATGCTCACCAAAGCCAATCTGCCGAGCCTCTCCTGTTGCCACCTCTATACGCCATACCTGCGAGCTACCCGAACGAGAAGAACTAAAAGCAATCGTACTGCCATCGGGTGACCACGTTGGATACTGATCCATTGATGGATCGGAGGTCAGTTGCGTATAGATATTTTCCTCTTCATTCCATAACCAAATATCAAAGTTTCCCTGTCGATTACTTGCATAAGCTAAAACTTTTCCATCGGGTGACCATGCCGGGTGAATATTGTCAAATCCGTCGGCGATGAGAATCTTTTCTACACCTGTGTCAAAGTCTATGCGACATATATTCTCGATGACACCTGAGTAATCGACCTTTTCAAGGCGTGAATACGTGATTGTGTTACGCCAGCAGCTGGGATAGGTAACCAACCCCGAGGGGATGTTTATTTTATCCGCTCGGCCAAATGCATTTTTTTCGGTAATTCCAACCTTCCACAGTTCGCTCTCATAACCCCTGGGATTGGTATAACTGATGTAAGCAATAAAACTGCCATCCGTGGACCAGGTTGGTTCACTATTTTGGATTGTAGGTACAGGTATTTCAACACTCTTACCATCAAGAGCGTCAAGATACAGAGACCCCTTGCGAGTTGCATAAACTATACTATTGCCATGGGGTGCCCAGGTAGGATTACGTAGATCAACCGATGACTTTGTGACTTGCTGCTTCCGTCCATCTCTGGAGTCCGACAGATAGAGCTGCCACATACCGCCATCTTCTGCAACATACGCCAGATCGTACGAGTTGAGCCCTGCCGCCACAACACTTTCAAGGATGAACAATGGCAACAGAAAGAGCAGCAACAGAACCCACAAACAGTGTCTTATCATTTTCCTTTCGGCTTTTATATATAAGGATGATGAATGTTCTATGTTAATATTCATTTTTCTGGAATTTGTTCACGAAGAATCTGCAGATATTTTTGCGATTCATCCTTATGTTTGGCTAAAGAAAAACCGGATACGAGTACCATCCCATCATGTTGCCAAACTACTTTTACTATTTCTACACCGGTCCATTTGCCAGCATGCCATCGCCCAGTTTCCAGGGCTTTTAGATCAGCAAGCGGTATAGTTAAAATTTTCTTGGTCATGTAACGGGTGAAATGAATACCGGTTTCATCAAGCCACATTTCGCCGGCTCCTCGCATCAACCAGCCATCACCGGAATACCGGCGCCACCAGGAGTGTCCCTTAGTTGTGCCGTAATAATATGCCTTTTTTAGGTGAAACATTCAGTCCTCCTTTCCACCACATTCTTCTCTCGGACAATCTAAATATAGTTTACCATACGATTGCCTTCCTCAGAAGGCCCTGAACATCATCAACCATAATAATGGTAATACTGCGTAGTATATCTACGGACAGATTCCGAACCTCCCGCGCGTTCTCCAGAGGCAAAAAAATATCCGTCAAGCCAGCCTGACATGCGCCCAATACTTTATCACGAATATCATTGACTCCAAGAATCCTTCCATGCAGACTGACTTCTCCAGTCACACCGATATTGCCTCTCACAGGTTTACCTGAAAGGGCCGAAACAAGAGCGGTGACAATGCCAGTGCCGGCGGAGACTCCATATTTGGGTACCTGTCCGTACTGCATGTGCAGATGCATGTCAACTCTCCTGAAAAAGTCTTCTTGAATACCTATAACTTTTGCGTTGGACCTTAAATAACTGACAGCAACTTTTGCAGATTCTTCAAACAACCTATCAGTATTACCGGTGATAAGAACCTTACCAACACCCAAAAGTGCCAGAGACTCCATGAGCAAAGTGCAACCACCTTTATCACTCTTACCCAAAAGAGATATAACCCCAATTGTATCTTTCGCCTGATCCTTGCGCAATGGATAGCGAGCCGGTCCCATCAACTTAGAGATGTGATTGGTAAAAACCCTCTCTGAACGTTCATCATTCTTATCACTCAAGCGCAGAACAATTTTTTTACAGATCGTCTCCAGATCAGCTTTCACCTGCCTTACGCCACCTTCACGACTATACTCCCGAATCAACTTCTTAATAGCATTTTCGGAGAACTGACAGCGCCCCTCCAACCTATACGTATCTGAAAGTTGTGGAAGAATATACTTTTTGACTATCTTGAGTTTATCACTTTCACTGTAGGCTGGAAGAGTCACAACCTGCAGCTGTTCACGCAGCCCAGAAGGCACGGTAGCCAAGTTCTTCGCTGTAGCCATAAAGGTTACAGCCCCAAGATCGATTTGATCCTGTTTATAATTATTCTGTACTGCATACTGCTGCATCTGTTCAACGACACTAAAAAAATTTATGCTCGCGTTATGCAGGCCAGGGGGATTGATTTTATCAAGATCTTCAAGCAGGAGTGCAACATTTTCACCCGCCAGCCCATCCAGGGCATGGACAACTCTTGCCGCAATAGCATTCAAATCAGTCCTGAAAGAGCCTACAACCTGCCCGTCCCCGCTGGTAACCTCACCAAGCTTAACCGTGACCAATTCCCAACCAAGTGCCCGACACAATTCATGGAGCATTGTTCGCTTCCCGACACCGGGAACACCATGCAGACAAAGAATTTTGTGATACGCACCTTTGTCGTGCAGTTCTCTTGAGGCAAGAAAGTATAAGAATTGATCGCAAACTGAATGGTCGGCAAAAAAGTTTTCGGTAAATATTTTTCTTATTCCCTGCCTGTCCATGTCTCTGCCCAAACCCAAGTTGAACACCGGTTGCGATTCTCTACCTGCTACCAGCAGTAATTCTTTGAAAAAAGGTACTCCACATTCTACTCAATCGACATCACGTTAAAAGTTTTCAAACCGTTTCAACACCTCATCAAGGCTCCTAGGTGTTGTCAAAATAATTTCCACTACAATTGTCTCTTTCTTTAGGATAGTATTTACCTTACCGGTAAGCTCGTTGAGGCGGTTGTAGACCTTATCAGCATCACCTTCTGAATTGCAGCCGATATAATTAATTTGTGCCCGTTCACGGTCAATCAAGAAGAACTGGTTAACAACCTCATCCACAGTCACCATCATATTCTGGCTGAAGGCCTGTAATTCGTCATTATTCATGGCAATTTCCCTGACGAATTTCCAGCTTTCAGGCAACGTGGTATTGGTGATTTTTCTTTTCTGCAAGACTGAAACATCTATCATGTTCACTACCCCTTGTTTAAGCTCACTGTTCGTCGCAATTACCTCTATTACGGCGTTCTCTCGTCGGAGTATAGTATTTCGCTGACCGACCATTTCCACCATCTGCTTCAAAGTAAATATCGCATCCATCTCTGTATGGCAGACAACATAGTTTATCTGCACCCTGCTTTGTGCATCGTCCTTAACAGCTATCAATTGGTTGAAAATTGTGTCAATAGACGCAGCAAACCGTCTTTCAAATTGAGCAACCTTATCCTCGGTAACTATAAACTCACTGGTGATGATCCACTCTTCAGGAAACTGGTTGAGTTTTATTTGTTCTAGAGTGACAGAGCTACTGCGAACCAGCCCGGGGCAAAATAGTAAAATAATGAGTATAAATGAGACATTCCTAAAAAAAGATCCCTGCAGATTCCAGTCTTTTCCCACATATCGCATTGATGTCTCCTTTTTAAATGTATTAAAATCTAGCCCCTACGCCTGGCCTGAAAGCCTATAATTCAGTTCAATCCCACTTGCGGGGTGCCAGGGATAGATATATACCACAATCAATTGACATCCCTACTCTGGATGGAAGTATATCTCTGAAGTTTTTTCCGTATTGTTTTCAATTCATCGGCAGCCTTCACAGAGAGATCCATATACGAGTTTTGGGATATTGCACCATGTTCAATCATCAGTAGAACCGCAGAATGTACCTGTATATTCCATTTGCCCAGAAGCGTTTCGAAGTATCGTTTGATATCTGCCTCAAAAGGTTGAATCTGTTGCACGATATTTATAATCTGTGAGCAGATCTGTCCTGTAACCCTAATGTATTCCCCCACCTCTGCATGTTTCCAGTTGTAAGCAACGTGCCAGTTATTTTCGATAAGTATTCCTTGCCTGGCAAGTTTTCCTTCCATGAGCGACCCTCTATACACCCGCAAGGCCTTAAAAAAGAAGAATTTATTGCAATAGTGCATATCTACCATTTTTGCCAGGAATTCGATATTTTCTCTAATCTCAGAAAGGGTTATATGCGGTTCGTACAAAATAAACCCGGCCCTGAAATAGATTTTACATTCCTCAAGTGTCTCTACGGCCTTGATATTGTCTTCCACTCGAGTGTGTTTGTTGTACAGATCCAAAATCCGCTGTGTCATGGATTCCAAACCGATAAAAACCTCGGAGAGACCAGCGTTTTTCAAATGGAGAAACAACTCTCTCTCCACCTGATCAGCCCTGGTTGAGATGGCAAAATGTAAATCAAGATTTCTCTTGATGATTTCATCTGCAATGGCATGTGCCCGCTCCACACCTTGCTCACCTGGCCCGATGAAATTGCCATCATAAAATGATACCGCCCGCACCCCCCACTGCTCAACCAACTGCTCTAACTCATCTCCGATACTGACCGGAGATCTGCCACGCCAGCCGACCACTCCGGACAACTGACTGAATCGATTCATACAACAGAACGAACATCCTTCGAAACATCCGCGGCTTCCGACAACACCAGTAACACCACCACGCCTCAGCACTTCCGGAAGCAGGTCCCTCTCAGGAAAAGGTAGATCATCAACAGCACACGGAGTATCGCATGGGTTAATAGTAACACCATCTGCTATTCTGCTGGCAACCCCCGGCAGATGACGCCAATCACGACCATCCCGGAGTGCAATTACAAGGCTCAGTAAAGAATACTCAGCCTCGCCGAGGACAACAGAATCTACTCTTGGCAGCTTCTTTAAGACTTCTTCTACCAACATAGTGGGAAAGTACCCGCCAAGAAGCACATGCGATTCAAGACCACCATCAACGAGGAGCTGCAAAATTGCTTCTACCGATTCAATTGTTCCTTCGAGTACCGAAAATCCGACGAGATCATATTTGCCATGCAGAATCCTCTCTGCAGTCGCATGAAATGTCAGTCCAAGAAGATCAGCATCTATGAGCGTAACTTCAAAATCATTGTCTCGTAAGACTGCCGCGAGATAACAGATACCTATAGATTCCTTGCAGGCCATCTCAAGATCGTTATCCGCATACGGCGGCACGATGAGTGCAATATTCATGAAAATACAATTTCCAAACAGAGCGCAGTGGCGCGTATTGTATGCATCAACGCTCCTTCACAGCCGCTTTAATCAGTCCTTTTTTGCCAATTTTCGATATGAACTTACAAACATCTACCTGAATTTCATCGCGTTCCGCCTCATTCTCCACACATAAGGTGTCCACTATAGCTTCAAGCGATGTTTTACCATCCAGCATTTCCCATATCTGCCATGCATTGCCATGCAACTGATAGAATCCTTTGTCAACATCATCGAAGACAATGAAACATTTTTCACCATTGATTTCTTCCTCGCGAGTAATCGTCTCCGGTTCCTGGCGTCGTATATAGCAAAGATTCTTTACCTTATCGAAGGCAGCTTGACTTCCGCTACTCATCCTTATCACCGCCTTCATGCTTTTCACTGCCTATAATTTCATTGTCGATGAGATCAAAAGTGTCATCCAAGTCTGTTCCTGTCAACAGTATATACTCATCATCATCCTTGCCATGAAAGCCCATTGGAGGGTTCGACGACCCTGGAGGAATAATTCCCGGTAACGGAGTTACATCCACAATACATGCATCAGGCGAACAAACATCAACCGGGCAGGCATTTATTGGACACGCATCGGCATAACACGCTGCCGCCGCACAGGCATTGGCTCCACACGCGGCACCGCCGCAGCCAGCAGCCGCACAGGCATTTCCACCACAACCAGCTGCCGCACATCCTGCGAGAGCACAGGCATCACCGCCACAGGCTGCCCCACCGCAAGCAGCTCCTACACACGCTGCTGATCCACAACGTGCCGCCCCACATGCCGCAGCCCCACAACCTATGGGCAGGCCGCACGCGTCGGTACCGCAAGCGGGAAAACCACACCCAAGATCTGTGGGGCAACCGCCTCCAAAACTTACGGATTCTATATCTGATATTTTATATCGACCCATGTTCACTCTCCATTTGATTGCGGTTACTCCTTCAGACCTGGTTCATATGTACAACCGGCATCAGGACCGGCCATATCGCCAAACAGCGCATAAGATACGATCCTGCACCCGGTTTTGCAACAGTAGAGATAATCGCATTTCCCACACTTGCCACTAGGGGTCAGCGGCTCACGATACATATCCCATAACTTTTCCCTCTCCCACAGCTCTTGAATAGTTCCGTTCTGTATTGAGCCGATTTTCAGCTCCGGAAAATCATACATATACGAGCAGGGATACACATCACCCTCCGGCCCAATCGCTATCTTTGTAGTACCAGCTCCACAGGCATAGCTGACCGGCTCCACACCCGGCAACGATTGTAGATCATTCCGAAATTTTGCTGCACTCCATGGAAAAATGGAAGCAAAATCATTGGAAATTGCAAACCGATCTATAAGCTCCTGCTGTTTTCCCATTAAATATTCAAATAGTTCCTCACTCTGCTCCGGAGTAACATTCCATTTTTTGTAAAATTCAGGATCTTTACCCCGCCCCAGAGGGTGCAACCTTAATACCCTGAAATTTGAAATTCCACGATCCATCAAAAACGGTATCATGTCCTTTATGTGAGGATAATTGTTCGAAGTCAGTACAGCGTTAATGGTCGGAGAGATTCCAGCCTTCTGCAGGTTGTCGATACCTTTCATGGTTAAATCAAACCCGCCTATCACACCCCGCTGACGGTCATGAACCTCTGCCGTTGGGCCATCCAGACTCACCTGAATTTTATCATATCTGTGATCAAAGACCCGAGCCAGCTTAAAAGCAATTTCCTCTGTTATCAAGGTTCCATTTGTGATGATAAAATACCTGATATTCTTTCGTTTTGTATAGGTAATGACATCTATTAGGTCTTTGCGTATAAAAGGCTCACCGCCTCCGAAAGTTACATCTATAACATCTAGCTTTTTGCACTCATCTATGATCTCATAAACCTTTTCGATGCTCATTTCATGCTTACTTCTATCAGGCCCCGCTGAATCGTAACAAAAAACACATTTCATATTGCACCTGAAAGTAAGATCCAGATGCACACTCATCGGTGTCCGTAGTTTTTTCGTTATCCCGTTAAATACCAGACCTTCAAACGAGTCTTTCCAGTTTGGTACCTCCTGGGGCTTTCGAATCAGCTTACCCTTTACGTTCTGGCTGAGAGCATCAACAGAATAACCTCCCACTTCTCCGGCACTGTTGTCCAGAGTGATATCATACATATCTTCCAGATGGACGATAAGGTCATAAATATCGATTTCAGAAAGCCCAAGGTCAGCCAACGGCTTACCACTTGATACTTCATCAGGGTGGGTAAAATTCATCTTTTCCATCACCATAGCGGTGATATTTTCTTCCATACTGACGTTACATTTCATAGTTTTCACCACTTGTATTACCACAACATCATCTTCGTCAATTCCCAACCCTGTCTCCTAACGCCGACCACCCCAACCCTCTCCAGCGATGGTTGCATCTGAGCCAGTTCCAAGCTGCAAACGAATTCCAACAAGCTCGGCTTCCGCTGTCGACACCTCCTGTCTGGTAACAACTTTCAGCCACTGCTCCTCAAGTTCTGCTATTGATTTGCCGGTCACTTCAGAAATCGAACATTCCTCCCCAAGGCTCTTAAAAATGGATTCCAGCCCATAAGCTGAAATAATAAATTCAACAAAAGATCCAGCTTCTGCATAAGCAATTATCGGGTTCATCCGACGAAAACTTCGACTGTCTAGAAGCTCAGATAACGGAGCACGATCTCCTCTTCTTCCAAAAACCATCACCCAAGTATGCAGTGGAACTCCCCACGGCTGACCCACAACATATTCTGCCAACCCTTCTATTAAAGCGGGTGAAGCTTTATGCACTGCAACCTTATCGGCAGTATAAAAATGAACCAGTTCATGCAAAACATAGCCAATGTTGTTGTAGGTCACATGGAACTCATTAGGCCGGTACCTGGCTATAATCTCCTGGCTCTGCCAAACCTCCCTTGCCTGGATATCAGGGTGCAGGAAGATATCAACCTGAGGTATTCTCCTCTCATCCAAGTCAAGTATTCGAATAATCTGCTCAGAATATGACTGAACCTGGATAGCCAAGGAACTTACATCAACACCATCTGTAGTCTCCGCAGTAGTTGCATAGTGCAAGGTGCAGCAATTACTGACATGTTGCAAATTAAGAACCTGCCTGGAATACTGTATCACTCCGGCAAATGCTTTATTTTTTTTTGCTTCGAGTGCACAGCCAGTTGGTTGTGGCCGCTGCAACACCATAGATAGTCTATTCAGCGCTTCAGCCGCCTCTCCCTGTAAGATATCAATCTTACCAAGATACACATTACTCCAGCAGGTTACCCAATCAGCTCGATCAGCTATAGCAAGAGACCGTAGAAGATTTTCCCTGGCCTCTTGATACTGCTGCAGGTGAAACCGGGTTCGCCCAAGCCCACTCAACACCCGTGCATCACCTGGTGTTTCCTCTTGAGCCTTGAGCAAACTCTCCAGAGCCTGCTCAAGATGTCCCTGCTGAAACAGCAATTCTCCTTTTAAAAGACTACCTGTTACTCCCTTACAATAGCCAGCAGCGACGAGCAACAATACCACTACTATGCTCCCCCCACAGATCACGCTACGTAGAGCTTTATAGCGCTGGTAAATTTTATTGGATCTCTGCCTCAACCCATCCCTGCCGCTGCCCTTCACGCTGAATCCTCTCCGCCCCTTGGTTCATTTCACGAATTATAGTTTTGATTGCTTTGGGAGTTACAGTCCCTTCTTTTTTCAAATAGGATACTGCCCGGAGAGCCATACCCAGCTGAAGATCACAGATCATGGCCCGGATTATACGTTTCGGACTCGCCCCCATGAACTCCTCTTTACAGTCCACCATTAAAGGGAAAGTCTTTTTTAGAATAAGGTGATCCATCAGGTAACGCAACTCTTCTACCCTTGAGTCCTCCATCGAATATGTATAGTGAAACAGGTCTTCATGAACAAACGGTTCACCGGCAAGTCGATCATGAAGGCTAGTCCCATGAAGAATCCGCAACTCTCCAGTAAATACCTGTGTTCCACAATAATTGTTGTTAACGATATGATCTTTTACATATCGAATATTATATTCAACCTGTTCTATAGTCGAATTTGGATAGAACATTATGAATCCTATCTGGTAAAAAATCCCCAGTTCTTCAAGAATACCAATTGCTGTCTCGTTCTGCTCTATTGTTGTGTGTTTGTTCAGATATTTAAGATCCTCCTGATTCATCGACTCAACACCAAGAAAGACCGACCGTAACCCAGCTTTTTTCAACAAATCAAAGAGTTCAGGCTCGACATCATTTACAGCAGCCGGAATTGCGAACTGGATGTTCAAGCCTCGGTGAAGAATCTCTTCGGCCACCCTCGCAGCTCGGTCTTTCCCCCCCTTTCCAGGCCCTATAAAATTATCGTCATTAAAAACAAAAATTGATGCTCCCCAAGCATTGACCAGATGTTCCAGCTCTTCTCCCACATTTTCAGGACTACGAGCTCGCCATTTCATACCAGGAGATTTTTTATAAAAGGCGTTCACACTGCAGAATGCACAATTTCCGTAACACCCTCTGCTGGTAATAATGGCAGCCTGGCCACCTCGTTCAAGCACTTCCCGAAGGGTATCGCGTTCTTGAAATGGCAGACTGTCTAAATCCTTCACCAGTGGCCTCGGCTCAGTGGTAAGACTTTCCCCATCACGCCAATAAGCAATCCCCGAAATTTCCCTCCACTCATCACCGGCCAGAATGGCCCTGGTCAACTCCAACAGGGTATATTCTCCTTCCCCGATGACAATTGAATCTACCCCATCCTCCCGGTCCAGAAGTTCGTCAACCGTAAAAGAGGGGAAATGACCTCCAAGGGTAATGTGCGCTGTCACTCCACGTTGTCGTAATCTCCTGACGATTTCAAGCGTGGGATATGCTGCCACCTGCAGCATTGTCAGTCCAATCAGCGGCGCATTACGATCGATTATAGCCTCTACTGTCTCATCAATATCGAAACCTGCAAGATCGCAATCCAGTATTTCTACACCATGTCCATGTTGTCGTAAAACTGCAGCTAAAAAGCCCATACCTGCGTACTCTTTTACACTACTTGTAAGTACCTTAGTCTTATAATGATATGGGGGTATTACCAATACAACGTCAGTCATAATTCTCTCAGGATGAAACTCATTTCAGAAACTATATCTGTTTCATGTTGCCACTCCCCTGCATGATGAGAAACATAGTCTCAGCAGGGTCGAAGTCATTATTTCTTTAACCAAAGTACCTTTATTAACGATTCACGCCGTAACGTCATTCTGTAATGAGCTGTCTTCTCACCCAAAAGCATCTGAAAGGATTCGACAGGCGTCGTCCCCAGACATAGCGAAATAGTTGTAGGCCCGACCAGC
Source organism: Desulfobulbaceae bacterium (assembly GCA_024227155.1). Classification (GTDB taxonomy): domain Bacteria; phylum Desulfobacterota; class Desulfobulbia; order Desulfobulbales; family Desulfocapsaceae; genus Desulforhopalus_A. Next base: position 10,433 of record JAAELB010000137.1, on the reverse strand, counting down.
CAGTCCCCAACAGTCACCGGTATGGAGATATCGTCCTGTTTTCTATTATCCTCCGCCTTGATCTCAAGCAAAAATGTTTCGGAAGGAGAGACAGTAACATCACCTCCAGTGACAAAACCATCGAAACAGAAAGATTCCAGTGCTTGACTCTCAAATGAACCGCATCCCGTACACTTCGAGAAACGTCCCTCAACCTGAATCGTTTCTCCAATTTTTGCCTGGGACAAAATCAAATAGAGGCTGCTCCCCCACAAAAAAAAGAGCAGCAGCACAGATCCAAGAACCAGGAATTTACTCCGCAGGAAGCGTGTTCCCAAGTTTGCTCCCCACAACCCAATGTTCAATGTTTACCATTCCCCTCTAACTTCTCTGCATATAAGAAACTGGACCTGCTTCCTCAATTATGCCATCTTTTAAAGTAACTGTCCTATCAAGCCAATCCGGATTGATGTAATGATGAGTAATTATCAGCGACGTCATATCTTTATACAACTTTGAGATATTAGACGCGATCGCTTCAACACGGTTTTTGTCCAGACTGGAAAATGCCTCATCAAGCACCAAAATCTCCGGTCGCTTGATTAGTGCTCTTGCGAGACATATGCTTTGCTTTTCTCCTAGCGACAAACGATCTTCACCAGTTTCCAAAAAAGTGTCGTATCCAAGCGGTAATTCCAGTATACGTCTGTGTATGCCTACAACTTCAGCAACTTTGATAATTTCCTCCAACTCCGTCACAGAGGAACCAAAGCATATGTTATTCTTAACGGTGTCCTGAAACAGCATAGGCTCACTCCCTGCAAAGCCGATTGCACCGCGAAGCGTATCAAGCTTTAACTGCCTGATATCATGCCCGTCGAGAAGGATCGCCCCAGCTGTAGGATCATACAGCCGCATCAACAGGTGGCAAAGGGTAGATTTACCTGAACCAACATCACCCGTTAACAGAACTTTTTCCCCACGGGACAGGTGCAGACTAACGGCATTGAGTACAGAGTTGCCCTCTCGGTAGGCAAAAGAGACATTGCTCAACTGAAGCTCTCCGTTTTGTTGCCAGTTCCGCAGAGGTCGCTCAATTTCCTGCACTTCAATGGACGCATCAAGCGTCTCGACAACTCTATCCAGAGCTATAAATTTAATAACAAAATCATTATACAACCCACCTACTGAGCGGATAGTATCATTGAGCTGAAAGAGATACATTGATATTGCAGTGAGCTGGCCCAGAGTCAATTGTGCTTTAATGACCTGATAGCCTAAAAAATAGGTGATACCACCAGTAATTGAAGCATTCAACAGGCGACCACTCTCTCCTCGTACTATTGCCAGCCGAAGATTTCTTATGTTGAGCCGGATAAGGGAAATTGTATCCCCAATAAAGCGAACATACTCCCTCTTTTCCCTGCCAAAAATCTTAATAAGCAGCATCTGTGCTAAGGCCTGCTGGAGCCGGCTGGATATACCCTGGGTATGGGTTATCATGAGCGTGCTTATACTTTTTTGCAACCGGGTAAAATATACTGTATGCCAATAAATTACAGGGCTTATCAGGAGTAGTACCAAGGTCAACCTGAAATCAATCCAGAAACAGACCACCAATAAAAGACTAAGCCGTACAAAAAGAATAATCGCTGAGGGGATGGTGCTGACAATAAGCTGCAAAACACTGTCAAGATCAGTACCAAGACGATAGAGATGCTCCCCTACTGATCGTGACTGAGAAAAGCGTAAGGAGAGTAATTGTAATTTTCGGTAAAAACTGGAACGTAACCCCAGAGAAACCCTGGTTGTAAGATAAAACCCTGCGGCTTTTTGCATACACTCGATTGGAATGGAAAAAAGGTAACTGAGAATACCGACAAAAAGGAGTGTGTTAAAAATGTGTAGATCACCGCCCAACAGGGCGTAGTCAATTACCAACCTGGCAAAAAATGGCTGTACCAGGCTGAACAGCACAGAAAACCCCATACAGATAAACAATACAAGTTGCTTATCCCAGTAGGGCAACAGGTATTCAGAAAATCTACGAACATCCGTAATCCTTTTGTGAAAAGCAAAATTTTGAATAGCTAAATAACTCACTGAATTTCAAGGCTAATGGTCGTTTGCCGATAACTGGGGATGACCTGGGCCATGCCATCATAACCCACTGTAATACCTATCTGGTTTGCTGTAATTGTTTCATCAAGCTTTACCACCCTTCCCTCTGTTTCTGCAAATAGCAGTTCACCGCTCACCAAGAGCTCACCATTTACCTGCATTCCATAAAGCAAATCGGGAAAATCCTGGAAAAAGGAAAACGTAGGCTGGGCACTGATGAGAATCTTGGCACACTGGTATCCTGCATAACTCACAACACTATCAAACGTATAATTATAGCTAATCTGTAAAGAATCACCGTTGGCAAAGGTATGGTTTTTATCAACACTCCAAGTAGCCCCAACTGTAACGGCGGCAGGTGGAAATTCAAGAATTCCCAAGGATCGCATGATATCAGGGCTTGAAGATGCGGTACCAACTCCAGCCTGGCCGAAGATTGTTCCCAGGCTACCAGTTGCGGTTGTGGAATCAACAAGTCCGTTCGGCTGCATCATCGTGGTCATGACATCACCAGATATAGTGAGGGGAGTTGTGATTCCATCAAGCGTCATAGTACCATTACTAATGATAGAATGGATTTCCATTACCCCGGAGCCGTTCACATTATCGGTAAATCGAGCAAGGTCAAAATTGACTGTCTGGCTGTTTTGCGGAGTAGGAGTTTCTACTGAAAGCTGATAATTCAGAGTCAACCCTGCGGTATGTTTGTATTCCAAGGCATACAGTGGCGCCGAACTCAAGAGAACAGCAGCCGCCAAAAACCAGATTATACGCCATGCGTAGATGCGTGGTTGTTTCATTGTTCTCTACCTCATTATATCCATTGGAGTCCGTACATTTACATTCAACCGGTTGCTGCCAAGGCCAGGCATCAACGATAAATACCATCGTTTATTCGCTGCAAAATTATTGTGCCAGAATTTTGCATCAGGATACCGCACTCCATTTTTACTCACCGCCCCCCCGGGACCTCTGGATTCGATAAGCTGTATCAACCAGTTATTCTTATTATTGTTTGCTGCGGTAGCGAGATCACCCAGGGTGGGTGCCTGTTTTTTCAAGAGCGGCGGGCTAAAAGTATCAGAACCACCACCACTTTCAGTATATCCTGTAAGACGTCCGGCACCGTCATAGGTATAGTTCCTGTAATACCCACTGCTACTCGCCATCTGAGTGCGCTGTTTCCAGGCATAGCTGAAATAGGTACTCTTAGAAGTCGTATTGTCCTGTATACCAATGAGTCTGCGATTAGAGTCATATTGGAGGGTAAGATCTGTTCCCGGGCCTGCTACTTGCGTTAGGTTATCATTAGCCCAGGTAAAATCAAATTCACTACTGTCCGGATGCGTCGCCTTAGTGACACGTTCAATATTGTTATGGGCATATACAATATTTCCCTGACTATAGGTAACCTGGGAAACCTGATCGTTACCATTGAGCGTATAAGTTGTTTGAGCAGCACTCGGATAGGTGAGGCTCCTGATCATGTTATTGATATACTGAAGATTCGTTGCTTGACCATCCTGGCGAATTACAGTTCTGTTGCCGCCTCCATCATACTCATATTCCACAACTCTGGAAGGCGTGAATTGACTGTCAGTTACACGTTTCAGTTGGTTCAAGCTATCATATTCATACACTACTGAGCTGCTGTCAGCCATAGTGATCGAAGTGACATTTCCAACCGTATCGTAGGCATAGCTTGCTGTAAACAGATCTACTCCAATTGTATCTTTTACCAGGGTAAGATAACCAGTGGCAGAATAGGAGAAATCAGTCACAGCACCATCTGGATAGGTAACTTTTTTCAACTTACCGTTCGGATAGTATTGATAAAGGGTGGTTTCTGACAGTGCATTCGTCTTACCGATCAGGTTCTGATTGCTATCGTAGCTGTAGGTCGTAGTCCTGTCCAAAGGGTCAGTCATCGAAGCGACCAATTTGGTATCACCCAAATAACCATATAATGATGCAGAATTATCCGGTTCAACTAGAGATCGTATTCGCCCCAGACTGTCATACGCCACCTGGGTCACCCCTTGACTGTCAGTGAGAGAGGCTGCCTCACCCGCTGCTGTAAATGCCATCTGGTAATTACTGGATGAGGGATCCCGCACTTCTGTTGGGTTACCTGTTTCATTGAGGTATATGTCGAAATTAAAGTTACTCCTGTTATTTACCCTGGTGTAGGTAGTGTTATAAGTGAAAGTAACGTTTTCACCAAGAAAGGACTGCGAGGTCACACGGTTTCTTGCATCATAGTTATTGGCGATTAATGCAGTTCCTCCCGGGTCAGTTACACTCAACAGGAGATGATCTGTGTCATATGTATAGAGTGTTTGCTGACCTAGCGCATCTGTAAAGGAGATGAGATTATTCTCTTCATCATACCCATAGGCCATGGTCCGGCCGGAAAAATCTACAATTGATATAATCCTGTCATTGGTGCCATACGTCATGGTAAGTTGGCGTCCGGATGCGTCTGTTATGGAGCTGACTCTCTTCTGAGCGTCATAGGCAAAGAGAACAGTATTGCCATTAGTATCAGAAATATTTTGCAGAATGCCATCAAGATCAAAATTATAGGTGACAAGATCATAATCTGTCAGGTGAAAACCACTTTGATCTTTTGTCAGTGTATGTCTACTGCTTCCATCTTCAGCAGTATAAGAGGCGTCATTGTTTTCATCATATATTTTGCGAACGCCATCCCCACGTTTGACCACAACTTGCTTGCCGCTTCCGGCAACCACCTCAATGCACTGCATCATAGGCATGAAATGCCAGCCATAGCCAAACGGTCCTATATATCTGTCCTGTGAGTTGTAGGTACGGATAACAAAGAGCGGATGACCCAGACCAGGAATATGAACATCAACTTCTCCCCATCCAAAATTTCCCGCCTTTAAGTTTACAGGATCACCCCCACCACCCTGGCCACCACCACCTGGCGGCCCCCCCCCGGAGCCACCTCCGGGAGATGTGGTCTGATGCCCACCATCCCAGGGAGCATCGTATGCTGATGCCCCTAAAGGGTATACAATAATAGAGGCTAGAACTGCACATCGAACAAATCTGGCTACCTGTGTCATTCCACACTTCGTTGATCGAATGGTTCCAGGTACCGGTAACGATTCTATAATCCCTTTCATGGAGCTTTCTCTCCCACCGGAAAAGTAATGAGAGGAACACGCCAAGCTACACCCCACAATATCTGCAGTTTCCAGCGTGTCCCTGATAGCAGCTATAAGACAACCATTGAGCAACAGGAAAGGACCCTTGCAGTTGACGCTACAAGGGGAGTTCCTTAACCTTCTCGTTTAATAAAAAATTTCAAGTAAACCGTTGGCCTCTTTTGAACTGTTGCCAGAACTATCCGTGGCCTTAACTCCAACCCTATAATACCCGGGGGCCACCAGTTCACCGTTCGTATTCAGGCCATCCCACTCAACCGTATTCTGTCCAGATGTCATGTTTTGTTCTGTCCAGCGTTGAATAAGGTACATGTTTTCATCGTAAACGGAGACAGTGACATCCGCATCCTTAAACATGCTGAATTTAATTTCAACATTTCCTCCAGGATTATATGGATTTCCTGGATTTAAATAATCAGGATCAGTACTGACATCAGAGACTATAGGTGTTGTTGCAACAATCAGAGCATTGTCTGAGAGTGAATATGCAAATACAGCCATGACATAGTTCTGATTAAGCGGCGCCAGCGTACCATCATCCATCACACCATCCCACTCAATCACATGGAGTCCGCTCTTTCTAGGCGTTCTTAAATGTATGGTTCGCACCCTGGCACCTGCGCCACTGGTGAATGGAGAGACATAGGTGGTTATTTCAGCAGGAGTATTCATACTAAATGTCGCCGTCAGGAACTTATCTTCTATGGGAATAAATTCGCTGGAATACGCCGGAGTAATAATCTGTTGTGTGCCTGATTCCCCGGTCAAATCGTAATGGTGGACGAGTCCGTCTTTCTCATAATCAATAACAAAGAAATACACTCCGGAATCCACCACACTGCCACCTTGATCGGTACCGTCCCAGACATCTGTATACAGACCTGAATTTCGCGCCACCCCATCAACCAGCAACATCACTGTGGTGCCGGTGGCATCATTGACACGCAGAGAAAAGGAATCCACATCAAAACTCAACGCCGTTGAAATAGTAACACTCTGTCCACGACTGGGATCAAACGATTCAGTGCTGCGTACTGCGACCAAGTCGTCTCCAGCCGAGACTGTTACGGCAACAGAAGCTGTATTCGTTGCACCCTGGTCGTCGGTTACACGCAATATTGCGTTAAAAACCCCTGTAACACCATACTGGTGAGTTACATCACCGGTTGTCGGTGAACTCCAGTCATAGGTACCATCACCATCAAAATCCCACTCATAGAGGGTGATCAAATCATCGCTCTGAGCACTGCCTGTAAAATCAACGATAAAAGGAACATTGCCGTTCACCGGATTAGCAGCAGCTGTAATTACCGGGCCAACTGTCGCATGAACATTGACAAGCACAGTATCGGTGCCTTTCTTACCTTCATTATCAGTCACACGGAACCGTGCCACATACAGGCCAGATGAAGAATAATTGTGTGAAGTAACACCTGCCTGGGCTGAGTTCCAGTCATAGACGCCATCACCATCAAAATCCCATTCAAACAGAGCGAGTGTTCCGTCAATGTCTGTTCCGTAACCGCTGAAACTTACCATGAGCGGCGCATCTCCATCACTTGGAACCGCATAAGCCTCAGAAACCGGCGTTCCATCGGTTGAGCTGTCCGTTACCACTATGGTGATACTCTTCTCATCAGACAGTCCATCGTTGTCTATAACCTGCAGTCTCGAGTGATATACACCCGGCAGATTAAAGGTATGATTTACCGTGTCGGAACGTCTCTGGGTGGCATCAACTGTACCATTCCCATCAAAATCCCATTTGAAGTATTCGAGTGTTCCGTCAATATCTTCACCGTTACAGATAAACTTAACAAGTAGAGGAGCCTGACCCGTTGGAGGGTAGGCAGCAGGCAAGGACACTGGGTTACCAATGTTTATTTCAACTGTATCTTCATCGATCAAACCGCTATTGTCTGTTACACGTAACCGGGCTATGAATTTTCCGGTCTTATGATAGGTGTGATTAACCGAATCATCTGATATTTCTGTCTGGCTAAGAATACCACCACGAACGGTAGATGCACCACCATACCTAGGTGTAAGGTTCTCCCATAGGGACCGGTCCGTTTCACCTTTGATTCCGATAAATGCCCAGGAATCATAGGTGCCTACATCACGGGTCATCTGGCTCCCCAGACTCTCCAATGCGGAATGTGCATTATTGTTCATATAGCGCTGACCATACTTGATAGCAACAAGCACCACACGACCATCAGGAATGTTTCGTATATATTCAGCCATTTGATCAGCCACAGTGGTGCTTCCCCAGGTGTCAAAGGATTGCGTACCAAGGACAGTCAGATCATTTTGGTCGAGAACCACAATATTGTGACCATTACCATTCGTGCCCACCTGGTTATCATCAACATAGAAGGCCACAAGGTTAGAATCATTCGCGCCCCCAGATTCGACTTTTATCTGATCACCGTAGTCCCACTCATATTTGACAATAGTTCCAGTTCCAGAATCACTACTTCCACTGGGGTCAAAAGAGACGAAGAGGGGATTCCCTCCTGTAGTCGGCGACGCCTGAATATCGGCAATTGGTGAGCCAACCGGCATCACCGTAATCTTCAACGAGTCTGTAGCACTTAGCCCTGAATCGTCAGTCACTCTGAGTGTCGCACTATACACCCCAACGCTCGGGTATGTGTGGCTAGCGGTTCCGTTTACAGCAGAGTTCCAGGTATAAAATCCCTTGTCAAGGATACGAATATCGTCAACATACCATCCATCTCTGGTGTAAAAATCATCGCTGATCATACGAAAACGTATTTTCACATTTGCGGAGCCGATATAACTACTGAGGTCCACCGTGACTTTTTCCCAACTCTCGCCTGTACCAGTAAAGCTTGCTACTTCTTCCCAAGTGACACCCCCGCTCAAAACCTCGACAAAACCATAATCAAAGCCGTCTTCGAGATCATAGCGGTGATAGAACACAAGCGTTGGCGTAGCAGCGTAGGTGAAATCAAGAGCTGATGAGGTGAGTGAAGTATTTACATTATTGTCATAAAAGCCACTTGGGCTGTCTGTCCAACTGTGGCTGCTACTATGAAAAGAACTTGAATCAATTGCCCAGGGATAATCAGCAACCCAGCCAACATTCCCCCCTTCCACGTCATCATTTATAAAGCTATAATCCCCAAAGCTCCATTCATACATTGCGATGCTTCCATCAAGGTCACTGCCGATGCCACTGAAATTCACCTGTAGCGGTACATCGCCTGTTATCGGGGTACCACTCGCTGTTGCCACAGGAGCTGAACCTATGACAGTCACCTGCATTCGTTTTTCGTCAATAAATTGATCGTTGTCAGTAACGCGTAGCGTTGGGAAGTATTCTCCGGGCAGTTCATACCTGAAGCTGGTTGAGCCCTGAGTCGCCGAACTAAAATCAAAGACCCCGTCTCCATCATAGTCCCACTCATATCTCACAATACTACCGTCAGCATCTGAACTGGAATCATTATTGAGACTCACAGTAAGCGGATATGACCCTGTTGCTGGAGATACAGAAGCCTTCGCTTCAGGCCGTTGACTTATAATTGACAACGGCACAATCTCTTCGGCTGTAGCACCGCTGGAATCGGTCACCCTTAACCTGGCTATATACAGTCCACTCATCGCAAAATTCCGAGAATTAATATTGGCAGTAGAGGGTGAACTCCAGTCAAAAACTCCATCCCCATTAAAATCCCACTCATAAAGAGTTATTACGCCATTAACAGAAGTAGCGGATCCACTAAAATTAATGTTTATTGGAGCTGCACCCTTATTGGGTGTAGCCGCAGCAGTTATAGTAAAATCACCAACCCGAACTGTCAGGTAAGCAAAATCCACCAGGTTACCATTATCAGTTACACGGAAAACAGGCCGATAGATTCCGGCTTCACTGTAGGTGTGGCTGGTATTTCCGTTTACAGCGGAGCTGTAATCAAATATACCATCTCCCTCAAAATCCCACTCGTACATGACAACGCTGCCATTATCGGTTCCGCTGCCGGTAAAGGTAACCGTGAGTGGAGCAGCACCTGAAAGAGGTGTAGCTGATGCCGTGGCAATAGGAGGCTGGGAGAGATTTCTAACTCCCTGGTCAATGGATACCCCGCTCGGCCTATAATATCCCCCGTTTCTAACCAGTTCAGTGCCGTTTGGCGAAAGTTTCACAACCTGGTTGTTGGAATAATCAGGTATCCAGACAGTTCCATCAAGGTCATTAATCGACAACATATGTGGGTTATTATACCCTCCTACTCTGGTCAATTCATTTTCCCCATCGCCGGAGATTTGAACAATTTGGCGTTTTAGATAGTCAGATACCCAGACGGTACCATCGGAACTGTTCAGATCAAGAAAAATTGGATCATTAAAGCCCGGAACTATTTTATGAAAAGGACCAATTCCATCGTTGAAATCATAATACGCCAGGAGGTTGGTTTCATTGCCGACAAGCTCGGCGTTCATACGACTGGTGATTTCAGAAATAGTGAGAGCCTTGTCCCAAAGTCGAACCTCGTCGAGTTTGCCAAAAAAACTTGCGCTACTAGCTACGCCAGTACCTGAGGAGGCTTCACCACCAATAATCATTGCGTTACTAGGGTGATAGGTAATAGCCCCAGTGGCTGGTGTTGACGTCTGCAGTACACCGTCAACGTACAGCTTCACCGCAGACCCGTCGTACACCCCCGCGAGGTGATGCCACTGGTTCGTTGAAACGGTGGACGACTCTACTCCCGCTTCGTAATAGAGATCATCAATTTCGATTAAGAACTTAAGTAACGAACCGTCAGTTGAAAAATTCCAACCTCCATTCTCTGTTGTCGAGATAATCGACCTGTTGCCAATTTGCCAGTCTCGTGAGTAAACCCATGCTTCTACACTGAGTACGTCTGTTGGCCTGTATCCAGCGCTGTGGGCTACCCTGATATAATCGCCATCACCATCAAACTGTACCCCATCATTAAGTTTACCATCGCCTACCAGCAACGATTCATTTACAAGAAGACCATGGTAATCATTTGGGCTACGATCTTTAGCGACGATAACTTTGCTTGCATTCACATCATAATTATCAGGAGTATTACTGCCCAGACGCACAACCCGATCATTATATCTGTCCGCAATCCAGAC
>JAAELB010000136.1 GCA_024227155.1 Desulfobulbaceae bacterium | reverse complement strand
TTTTCGGTGACCATAGCGAAGAGGCCCCACCCGTTCCCATTCCGAACACGGAAGTTAAGCTCTTCAGCGCCGATGGTACTGCACGGGTGACTGTGTGGGAGAGTAGGTCGTCGCCGATTTTATATAACAAAAGCCCCAATCAAGATTTATCTTGGTTGGGGCTTTTTGCGTTTGATGTCTTGCTGGTAGAGGACTTTTATAGGTGAAGCTGAAAGTATTGCCGGTATTTATGGCGGTAGAAAATTTTATTCTTAATCGGGAAATAGTGTAACAACGGCTATGTGGTGTCAATACTCCCAGGATACCTTCTCCATCGATTGAATTTTAAAAATATAACAAGATGACCTTTGTTACTAAACTGTTCAAGTTAAGAATTATTTATGTGCATTTGGGCCAGTGAATCTTTATCAATTAAAGTGATTTGATTATTTGTAGCAAGGTTATGTACACTTGGGCTGAATCCTCCAGTGCAGATCAAGATGTCGAAGTCAGATTTGTATTGGACAACAGTACCAATAATTCACGTGCAATTGACAGCAACAATGGCTTGTCTTGTTTTTTGAGTTTAAATGAGGCTTGGTTGTCTCCTTTTTGTCCGATGATATCTGACCCTTTTGCACCAAAGACAGATCTCCTTGAAATTATCCAGCCACGTTTCTCATACAGGGCAATCAGCTCTTTTTCAAACATTACCGGGTCTCGTGAGTCCCAAAAATCAACAGAGTTGTAGAAAATATTTACTTTTGGCAGAAAATCCTTTAGGCAGGCGATACATTCTCTGTACATTTATATCTCATGAAATTTCCATTTTGATTTAGCAATTTCAGTTAAGCAGTTTAATCACCCGAGCACTTTTTACAAAAAGTGTTCTGATGACCAATGAAAAATGACTTATGTAAAGACTGAGGTTCCATTCTGTTAATTTTTTTCCCAGAAATGAATGTTTCCTTTAACTTGGAAAGTGTTGATATTCCATTATCTAGTGGTATATCTCTAGCTTGGTGGTAGCATTTGTAACAGAATTCAACGAAGTTTTGAATTTAAGCAAGGTTGGTGAAATGGCTATCTTTGGGCTCGACGCAGCCATAGAGAAACAAACAGTTTTACAATAAATACAGACATCGTAAATGAGCTTTAATTTTGCCTCAAAAAATGGACTCTTTTATACCACGTCATCCCGGCAGGCTTTTAGCCGGGATCCAGAAACATCACCATTACTTGGATTCCGGCTAAAAGCCTGCCGGAATGACGAATCGAAATGCCCAGTTTTTCTCTAAATCACTGATGTTACGTGTTGTGAGAAGAGGGTAACATGCAACATTTACGAGGTCTGAAATAGGATAAATCCAGATGTCTCAGAAAGAACAACAATTTTTAGATGCACTTGATAAAAAGCTTTGGACTGCAGCTGATAAGCTACGCTCCACATTAGATGCAGCCCAGTATAAGCACGCAGTACTCGGGTTGCTGTTTGTGAAATATGTCTCGGATGCCTTCGGTCTCAGACGAAAGGAGTTGGTTGAACAGTTTGAAGATAAGGAACATGAGTACTATCTTGATCCAGATGATTTTGAAGATCCAGAAGAGTATTTAGCTGAAGTAGAAGATGAGCTGGAGATCCGCGACTACTACACCGAAAAAAATGTCTTTTGGGTACCACAACTCGCGCGTTGGCAGACTCTACGTGATAATGCGGCCCTCCCTCCCGGTACTGAGATTGAAATAAAAAATGGTAAGACCCACGCCTATACTATCCGTAGTGTAGGAAGGCTGATTGATGATGCGCTGGATGCGATAGAAAAGGACAATCCGAAGCTTAAAGGGATACTCAATAAGCAGTATACCCGGCTGCAGATTGACCAGGCAAAGCTGATAGAACTTATTAACCTGCTCTCAGAGATCCCTTTTAGCCATGAGTCCTTGCAGGCAAAAGATATTCTTGGCCATGTATATGAATATTTTCTTGGTCAGTTTGCCTTGGCAGAAGGGAAGAAGGGGGGGGGCAGTTTTATACCCCGAAATCTATTGTGAGTCTGATTGTCGAGATGCTGCAGCCATTTCAAGGGCGAGTCTATGATCCTGCCATGGGCTCAGGTGGTTTCTTTGTGCAGAGTGAGAACTTTATCAAGGAACATGGCGGAAAACTCGGTAATGTTTCCATATATGGCCAGGAGTATAACCATACAACCTGGCAGTTGGCAGCCATGAATATGGTAATCCGTGGCCTGGATTTCAATTTCGGCAAAGAACCGGCCAGCTATTTACCAATACCCAAATCCACGCTTGTATTTGGTTTTTGACTAGAAACAAGAAGGAGAGGGAGGGGTTTCGTAACCGCTCTGGTGAGGTGCTGTTTATTGATACCCGTAACTTGGGATATATGAAGGATCGGGTGCTGCGGGATTTCAAAAGGGAAGATATTGAGCGGATTGCAGGAACTTTTCATATTTGGCGTAATGGTGAGGGCTATGAGGATAAGGCTGGGTTTTGTAAATCGGCAATTCTCGGAGAAATTGCAAAGTATGACCATGTGTTGACACCTGGACGATATGTTGGTGCAGTGGAAGAAGAGGATGACGGAGAACCTTTTGCTGAGAAAATGGCCAGACTGACAGCTGGTCTGTCAGAGCAGTTTACTGAGAATGCTCGTTTAGAAAAGCAGATTAAAAAGAACTTGGCGGGGTTGGGCTATGAGTTCTGATTTCTCATTTGGATGTAACGATCTACCTGAAGGGTGGCAAGTACTTGCGTTGGAAGAAGTTTGTGAAGGGATTTTTGATTGCCCACATTCAACACCGAAATTAAGCAATGAAGGGCCGTTAATGGCTCGCACCCAGGATATTAGAGACGGGTATTTTAAGGCGGAAGATGCAGTTCATGTTTCTCCAGAAACGTATCATGCTCGTATAAAAAGGGCTGAACCAAGGCATGGAGACCTTTTATTCAGCAGGGAAGGTACATATTTTGGGGATGCCGCAGAAGTCCCTAGAAGAACCTTAGTTTGTCTGGGCCAGCGAATGGTTCTACTGCGTCCACATAATGAGATTGTAGCAAGTAGTTTCCTAAGAATATGGATTAATTCCCCTCCATTTCAAAAGTATTTGATGGGATTTCGAGATGGTACCGTTGCTGAAAGACTAAATCTTAACACTATAAAAAAGTTACCGATTATAATACCTCCTCTTAATTATCAAGATTTTGTTGTTCGACAAATAGTGCCTTTTGAACAGATGGCTGCAAATGGTAGAGGTATCAACCGGACCCTAGAGGAGATGGTCCAGGCCATTTTCAAATCTTGGTTTGTCGATTTCGAGCCGGTGAAGGCAAAAATCAAGGCCAAAGAGAACGGCCAAGACCCGGAACGTGCTGCCATATGCGCCATCAGTGGTAAGACCAACGACGAAATCGGCCAACTCACTTCGCACCAGTTTGTACGACTTACAGCCACTGCCGCACTATTTCCCAACGAATTTGTTGACACAGATTTAGGTGTAAGACCGAGATGCGCTGGATTGATCGCCTTGTACCGGATGGTACCTGGTCGGGTAATCTTTTCGATTTCTATCGACGGGTATATAGAAAACTTACCACTGATATAAAGGTACCTTTCACCTTAAAAGATGGTCAGCGACAGGAGGACACTCCGGTTCATGAAGCTATTCGTGAGGCTTTGGTTAACACCCTTGTCCATGCAGATTATACCGGTAGGCTGTCTGTCTTGGTTGTAAAGCGGCCTGATCTGTTTGGTTTCCGCAACCCTGGCAATATGCGTATATCTGTTGAGCAGGCGGTACAAGGTGGTGAGAGTGATTGTCGGAATCGAATAATCCATCAAATGTTTCTTATGATCGGGTTGGGTGAGCGTGCAGGCTCTGGGGTTCCCAAGATTTTTAGCGGTTGGAAGAGTTGTGATTGGCGTCCCCCAGCTCTCTATGAAAAGGATGAACCTGAGCAAACGCTTCTTGAGCTACGCATGTTGGATCTTTTTCCTCCTGAAGTTGTGAGCAAGCTCCGAGCATATCTTGGGAGTGCCTATGATGGGTTGTCTGAGCTGGAACGTTTGATTTTAGCTACTGTAGCAACGGAACAGGTTACAACACATAACCGGATAATGGAAATCTCCGTCGACCATTCCCATGACTTGACGCAGGCTTTTCAGCGTCTTGTTAAGGCGGGCTGGCTTAAATCAAGTGGCCATGGCCGGGGCACCGTTTATCATCGTCCAGGGGGAGGTTTACCAACACCAGAACAGGTTTTTGGTGAGGCTCTGCCTACTGCTGTAACTAGCTCCGTACATCTGATATCGGACTCCGAACATTTGGAAGAGAGCTCCGAGCATTTGAACGAGAGCTCCGAGCATTTGCAGGAGGGTGCTGAAGGTTCGAAACGGACTAAGGAAGGTTTTTTTCTGGTACATGGGCTATCAAAGCCGCTTATTGATGATCCTTATGCTCTTTCTCAGGACATCAGGCAAGATCTGATAGTTGAAGCAATTGAAGCGCAGAAAAGGAAAAAAATGCCTAAAAAGGAATTAGATGCTGTAATTCTTAATCTGTGTGCCGATTATTTCATAACTTTACAGGTATTAGCGCAGTTGGTGAATCGAACTCCTGACGCTTTACGACAGCGATATTTGAAACGCCTAGTAGATGAAGGTCGGCTCATGCTAGCGTTCCCAACAGCACCAACTCACCCCCAACAGGCATACACAACAGTGCAGGAATCTAGCAATGATTAATGAAGATCAACTTGAACAGCTCTGTCTGGATTGGTTTCGTGAAGGTGGTTATCAGTATGTTTATGGTCCTGATATATCCCCTGATGGGGAAGTAACCGAGCGAGAAGATTATCGGCAAGTAGTCTTGGTTGGCCGCTTGATTTCGTCCTTGCAGAAGATTAATCCTCATATACCGTTTGATGCTCTAGAAGAGGTGGCGCTCGGACTTACTAAGCCTGAATTTCCGGTATTGATTCAGAATAACCGTACCTTTCATAAATTCCTGCTGGAAGGGGTACAGGTTGAGTACATGGATGGCGATGAGAGTCGGCATGATCATGTGCAGTTAATTGATTTCTTCAATTCTCATAATAACCAATTTCTGGTGGTGAACCAGTTTACCATCCAAGGCACAAAGATGAACCGCAGGCCTGATGTGGTTGTCTTTATAAATGGTTTACCCATTGCAGTAATTGAACTGAAAAATCCTGTTGATGAAAACGCTGATGTTTGGGATGCTTTCAATCAACTGCAGACATACAAGGACGAAATATCAGATCTTTTTGTTTTTAATGAGGCCTTGATTGTTAGTGATGGACTAACCGCGCGGGTTGGTTCACTGACAGCGAATAAAGAACGTTTTATGCCTTGGCGAAC
>JAAELB010000135.1 GCA_024227155.1 Desulfobulbaceae bacterium | reverse complement strand
GATCGCAAGAGCGTTGCGTCGCGCAGGTGTGGAGGTATGGGCAGCTTCTGTAAACCGTAAAGTATATGCAGAAGGGCGTTATATTCCTTTAACAAAGCTTTATGAGTCAGGCAAACTCAATGAGAGCATAGTTAATATGATTCGCTGGAATGTGAGAACTGCTACAGAGTTTGATGGAGATATCAGATCCCAGGTAGCAGCAAACCATATTTGTTCTCAAAAAATTATAGAAATGATGGAAGATGAGGGACTTGATACTCTTGATGATCTGGCTGACGAAATTATTGATCGCACAGAAATAAGCATGAGAAAAGCCATTGAGAAAATTACTGATGGAACCTATGCACATGAAGGTATTATTGAGGGTGCAGGAGATAAACCTGATATTCCAATCAAGCTTACAGTAAAGGTAGAAGGCTCTAATATCCATGTTGATTTTGATGGTACATCAAAACAGGTAAACTGGGGAGTGAATGTAGTTTACAATTTTACCTATGCATATGTGTTCATGGCTATTAAATCAGCTTTTGATCCGGGAATACCAATTAATGAGGGTGCTATTCGTCCAATAACAATGACAGCTCCTGAAGGAACCATTGTCAATTGTACATTTCCGGCAGCAGTTGCTGCAAGAATGGTTGTTGGCCATTTTATGACTGAGATGGTTTTCAATGCTTTGGCAAAAGCTGCTCCAGATAATATCATTGCAGGTTCCGGAGGAACCCCTGCCCAGACAAACATTTTTCAAGGTTCCTTTGCAGATGGTAAACCCTGGCACACCATGATT
>JAAELB010000134.1 GCA_024227155.1 Desulfobulbaceae bacterium | reverse complement strand
GTTCCAGTGCCGTATCGTAGAGATCCTGAATCAGTGGTGGTTCGGTGTCGTGAAGATTGACCGCCATCTGATAGTTAACCAGCCAGAACCCCACCTTATGGGCAAAGGGCAATGGCATTCATTTAACAAAATCCCCCATTCACTTAAGGATTTGGCATTTGGTGGCGATCTAATCTCCTGCCCAGTGATTAAGAGACGACGGGTAGTTTCTTACTGACAGGCTTTGCGAGTTTGGGAGGTATCCATTTACCTATTGGTTTTCTTGATCGCCGATTGTAGGAACGATTGGGTCGCAGTTTCTGCCGGCAGGTGGAAATGCTGGCGATAATATGGCTAATGGTCTGATTAACCAAGGCCGCTTGCTGTAGAAGTAATCCTTCAATATTTCTAGCCACCGTAACTAAGGCATTTTTGAAGTTTGCTTTTGTTTTTTCACCTTCTCCTGAACGGTTTTGTGAGTTGAAATGATCTTCGCTGTGGTTTGAAAAAATTCTTGTCAGCGTAATCAGAATAAAATGGGCAAAAAGTTCCTGTTTGACACCCCGCTCACTTTGCCCATGAAATTCCTCTATGGTCATCAACTGCTTGGAGACCTTATAAAGTTCCTCTACGCCCCAGCGTGAATGGTAAACATCGGACAGGTCTTCAATACTGTACTTTTGTTGATCCAGTAATGTCGTTCCTAAAATGTAGTTCGTGCCTGCTACCGTGTATTTCACCAGACGCAAGCTAATCGCTTTATCACAGGATTCTGAGCCTTTTTTTTGTGCTTCTGGATTGGGAATTTTGACCACTTTATCCCTTTCGTTACTGGCAATAAATGCATCAATGATTTTGTTGGCTTTATTTTTTATCCTGAATACTGGGTGGATGCCGCGCTTTACCTGCTCATCCAACATAGCGTAGGAAAAATAACCTCGGTCATAAACCACGACGTCATTTTCTGATACCGAAGTCAGGTGACCCTGCGCCAATTTTCTTTCATCGCCGTGCGCGACAAGCTCAAAGTCTACCGGGATTTTTGATTTCAGCTGGTATAAACAGCTCAGTAATCCTTGCGGGTAGTGTGCATTGTCTGACGGGATGCGATAGCCCTGTTTGACTAATTGGCGCGGCAGGTTCATCTTTGAGCCATCAACGGCAAAAATCTCATGCCCTTTCCAAGTGTAATCCGTGTTCGGAGTGTTGTAATGTTTGAGGATCTCCCTGTGCAGGATCTTAAATACTTTTTCATCCATCTTGCTTCGGGCCGCACAAAATGCAGATGCGGCAACCGGTGATGATTGGGGTAAGGGTATGCCCATGGTGCGGCATTGATCCCAAAGTTCGGCGATGGTAATGCCGTAGCCCTGGTTGTTTTTTGAGAATACCAGCCGAAAAATAAAAAGCACGACCAATAAGGTATTCAGGATTCGCTGGCGTTTTTGCCACTGCGCATCAAAATCACTGACTACAGCTGTCACCGTGCCAATGATGTTTTGCCATAGCTGAATAAATGGATCGTTTGAGTGTAACGTTTTCGGGATGCTGGCCGTGCGTTTTTTTATTGGACCTTCATGACCGTTGATGAGTATGGATTTTGCGTTTTTGAGCAAGGGGTAAACATAAACACCTTTTGCAGTTTTTTCGTCACGGTTTTTAGTGGCAGCACGTGCCTTGGTCTTCCCCAGGTAATGCCAGTTTGCCGCTCGGTAACAAGTGGCATTGAACTTCTTTAAGTCAACAAAAGTTTCCAGTAAAACAGGCCTGTAGCCGTGACGTGTGTGCCAATCATCAGCAAGCTGCCTGACTGCAATTGACAAGGTTTTGGAGGACAGGCATTTCACCTTCACCCAGGGAAACACCAAAAAGCGGTTGTTATTAACGACTAAGTCCAGATGTTTTTTATAAACATTATTCTGCCAGCCTATCCATTCATCGCGGCAGGCTAGCATCTTGCTTGCATAAGAAAACATCAGGCAGCCTAGTTTTCTGTTCTGGTTGTCGAGGATAAAGTAACGTATATGGGGGCCGATGGGGCGTTTATAACCTAAGTAGTGGTAGCGGTCGATGTACTCATTCCACAGGGCGATATCGTTTTTTCCGGTGGCGACTTGCAAGCTAATCGGTGTTAATTCGCTCAGTTTGTCATCAATACTTGCTTGCTCTTTAGCTTGATTTGTTCGGGCAATTTGCTTTTGTGAACATCTTTGCATCGATGTTTTTTTCTGCGGTAAGGATAGGATACCCAATGCTTCCAGATCCTCCAGCATGCCAAGGCAAGACTGTATTTTGTTTTTTCCATTGGGTGTATGCCATTGTAGGTGCTCACACACAGTATGAGCCAGCTCTCGCCGACTCAGAGCCGGGAAGGCTTTAACCGTCTGTTGAACGCTTGTGATTTGCTTGCGGGTGAATCGCCTACCGCTGAAGGTTGTTGATTTTAGCTCATCTATATGGGGCTTGTTCATGTTTCTTCCGGATATAAGTACACACCAATATCTTGCGGAAAAAACGTTTGAGAGTCAAGTTTTTTTTAATTGGGCAGTCGTTTGGAAAAAAGACTCAATTAATCATAATGCTACATAGCTTGAAAGGGCGCGAATATTTCCCCCTTTAAAGTAAATGCCATTG
>JAAELB010000133.1 GCA_024227155.1 Desulfobulbaceae bacterium | reverse complement strand
TATGTCAAAACGTAGGCCAGTTTATTCTGTTCTGAGAATATGGGCTTACCGGTGACAAGAACATCCTTACCGCAAAGAAGTGTCTGGAATAACGTTTGTTGCGAGAAATCTTGATTTTTAAAACCGTTTAAAACTGACAAAGTGACACTTTTTGAGAAAAAGCCCTTGTCAACAAGCTCCGCAAGATTTCTTCCAACCAAATCATTTTCAGACAAAAAGGCAATTTTCTCATAGGATGGATTCACTTTAATAGTGTCAGCCTGAGGGTTGGCAACATACAGACCAGCATATGAATTGATAAAATCCGGATGATCATCCATGGAGACTAATGAGTATAAATCTCGCTTGCTTACTTCTGGAATATCCTTTTTAAACGAGACAAGCAGATGCCCCAATGGTCTGTTGCAGCCCTTCGATCGCAAATTGATAACCTTAAAGGCGTTGCTCTCACGCCGACCCGGCTTCTTGAATCGTTTCCATAAATCAGGCAATGAATCACGGATAGAAGCATGGAAGCCGTATTTATAATCAAATTGGTGTTCCTGCAGGAATGCTCGATTGCAATAGATCAATTTGCCATCACCGGTGATTGCCGAGATGGAAAAACTTGCTGAATCCAAAACAGCTAATGGCTGTTCTGGACTTATGCTAATATCATTTTGACAGTTGTGTAGATCCAGCAATCGGTACATTGTCAGGCTCCGCACAGCAAGAAGTGGAGGTGGGGTGACAGATGCTTATTTCTCAGTTTCAATTTGCTTCCGAAATCGGTGTAGAAGTTCATCTTTTATTGAGGAAAGATCAAGAAAATAAATTTCTTTTGGGAAAAGTAACTCGGCCACGCCTGACTTAAAAAGTCGGTTAACCTCGTACTCACGATGGGCGACGCCCCGCTGATAGATATAGTTCAGAAAAGTCTTGTTGGTGTGGATAATGAATTCAACCCGCATGCCTCCCATACGTGCAAAAAATTTAAGCATGGGCGTGTTTGCTGAGCTGCCTATATTACCACTATAAGAGAGTCCTCCTTCCAGGGTGTCAGATACATCTTCCTGGGTAAGAAAAGAGCCAGCCCTGAAAGCACTTTCAACCAAATGTTTCTGAAAAATTCTCACATCAGTGATGTTGTCCAGAACTCCCATGAGACCTAGTTCGTCAGCTACGGCAATGTCAGGATTTTCCTCACCCTTTCTCAATAGTTTTAAGACCTTGGCCACAGGCTCTTTCTTTCGGACAATGACATAGATGGGAGTCTTCTTGTTCCTGGAATGAAACCAGAGACGTTTGATCAGTGTTTTTTTCTGGCCATACTCAAGGGGCTTGTCCTTTTCTTCAGGAACCCAGTCCCAGGGGTGCACAGATACTTCGCGGCAGGAAAAATCCTCTGGAGAATGACGGCTCAATAGAAATGCAGGTTCCTGTTCTCCAATCTTTGCTTCCGTGCTCCAAACATGGTTGTTGAGAAAATCCAGAAAACTTGCAAATTTCTTTTCAATACCAGTTTCCCTTTCACGCTGCTCTATGGCAGCCGCAAGTTGCATGAGCACAAGCTTGCGTTTTGCTTCAAAACGGGCTTTTTTATGGTATCGATCATCAAAGGTGATGAGCAGAAGCTCCACCGGGTCATTGATGGCGTCCACCTTGTTGTCCATATTAAGATATGAAGAATAGGGTGAGAACACAGCTCTTTTGAGGTAGCGAATGACCCCGTCAGCAGTCCTGGAATAGTTTTTTATGGCAACAAGACATTCGTTTTCACTGCCCGCTATCCCAAACATTCTGGAAAGAAGGCTATAGGCCCTGCGGCTGGCAGCCTTACGATTCTCTTCATTTTCAATGAGTTTTTTGATCTCGGGAAAGGAACTAACATTGAGTAACTCAAAGATCTGGTCCCTGGTAATAAGATACCTGTTAAGCAGGTGAGTGTTTTTCAGGTTTACGACCTGGTTCCGGCTTGAGGAGGAAAATATGCGCCGGTATGGAATGTTCTCTCTTGTGGCAAAAGGGCCATCCTGATCCAGAAGCGTGAAAATTGTGTCTTTGCGTGTCACATTCTTCATTATTAGTCCTCCCCACAGGATATGTTTCAAGCATGGCGTGCTGCTGTCTTCGACCTTTACCATTCTGAAATAACTTTACCATAAAACACCTTGTATTTGATAGTATTCATCACGGTAAAGCCATATTTGCTTGGATCTAATTATCGCCCGACCAAAAAAGATATTAAATCAAATCGATCCTCTTTTCGGTCCTTTTAAAAACAGTTAACATGTTGGTGACCGTCACAGATACTACACCAGTAGCTGCTGCCAGTTCATTAGCCGGATATATCCGTGCAGAAATAGTTATAGAACCAACTTTTTGACCTGCTCAGGTGCGGATCATTTGACTTCAGAGGGGCTGGTGTCATACAATTTCATGTGAGGTTAGGAACGGGAACTAAATAACATGGACATATTACGCAGAAATTTTGTCGCCTCCTGCACTTAGAAAAACTTTTCATATTATTGATATACAAAGATTTTTTTAAGTGTAGGAGGTGGAATAAAGGGCAAGTTAGATGTTCATATTATTTAGCGTACGTTCCTTACTATTAAAGGATGTTTTTTATGGTGTTCAAAGATCATTGTCCGTTGATCTGTTTCGCTCGAAGTTAGCTGACAATGGAATTTGAGAAAATCACAATAATATAGACAAATCCACTCAATGAAGGGGGAGACAAATGGCTGTTCATGTTGTCATTAAACGAAAGTATAAAGTGAGTAATCCCGAAAAACTCATCCCACTGCTGAATGAGTTGAATGAACGTGCTAAAATCCAAGAGGGATACATCTCAACAAAGACCCTACAAAGCATTGAAAATAATGATGACTACCTGGTTATAAGCAAATGGGAAACTGAGGAAAACTGGCAAATCTGGTTTAAAAGCAAAGAAAGAAGAAACCTTCAGGGAAACGTCGACAGTCTCATAGGAGAACGAACCTTCTACGAAATCTTCAGGTCGGTAACATAGAAAAGTAAGGCCCTTATCAGGTCTTTAATCATGACCTGACAAGGGCCTTACCCTGCTCTTAACCATGGAGTTCATCAGGTTGCATGAGGTTTTCTTCCATATGACGAAGTTCATCTATCCCTGAGACTATGATTTCAGGATCCGGATATAGTTTTTCATCCGTAAGCTTATCCCTGTATTTCATATTATATAGGAGATATTTTATACAGTTAATACGTGCAGCCTTTTTATTATCGGAACGAACGATTGTCCATGGTGCGATAGTGCGGTTGGTTTCGGAAAGCATCTGAAATTTTCGGATTGAATACTGATCCCAGCATTTTTGAGCAAGATTGTCCACTTGTGAAATTTTGTAATGCTTCAGAAGGTCTTTTTTCCTACTCTCGAATCTTTCTTGTTGTGTTTGTCTTGAGACTGAAAAATAAAATTTAAAAAGTTTGATGCCGTCTTTAACAAGAAGCTCTTCGAGCATGGGGACGTCCTTTAAAAACCTCTTGTTCTGTTCATCGGTACAGAATCCCATAACCGGTTCCACCATTGCCCTGTTATACCAACTCCGATCAAAGAAAACAATTTCACCTGCCGACGGTAGATGAGTGGTATATCTTTGAAAATACCACTGCGTTAATTCTGTATCGTTTGGTTTTGTAAGGGCTACAACTCTAGTGTTCCTGGGGTTAAGATGAGCGACAAAACGCTTTATTGTACCACCTTTACCGGCAGCATCTCTACCTTCAAAAATTGCAAGGATTCGTCCTCCACTGTCCTTCATATCCAACTGGAGTTTCATCAACTCGATTTGGAGGATTTCAAGTTCCTGTTCGTACTGCAGATGACTTTCTTTGACCCAAATAGGAATCTTACCTTTATGCTCTTTTTTACCGATGTTGTCGAGAGCAGCTCCTTCTATCAAGCTGGTATGTTCCTGTTTCCCTTTCTTTTTCTGGCTTTCTTTCTTACCCATGGCCGAAGTACCCATAAAAGACGTGATTGAAAATTATTTCAGATAACCACTAACTTAACTCATCCCTTCTTACAATACCTCTACTTTTAGTATAGCGTAAAGTGAGATCATTATAAAGGGAGGGCACTTAAGGAAGGAGCAATAGCGATAAAGAATTAGATAGACTTTGGTTTATAGAAAGTTTACCCTAGTTCTAACTTGTTGCCTTTATAAGTCAGTAATTTTTCTATAATCAGGTGATTTATGAATCCAGTACTAAACCCCTTTGCTCCAGGTGCAGGGTCTCAACCCCCAGAATTGGCAGGCAGAGACAATATCATATCTGATGCTGATATTGCTATCCAGCGTATTTCTGCAGGAAAAAACAGCAGGTCACAGATTCTTTTAGGATTGAGGGGAACAGGGAAAACAGTCCTTTTAAACAAGATCGAAAACGATGCAGATTCTCATGGTCACATAACTTCTTTTGTCGAAGCCCCTGAAAAAGGAAATCTACCGAGTTTGTTGTACCCTAAAATCTACCAGGTACTGTATAAGATTTCTGTTGTAGAAAATGCGAAAAGGTACGCGCACAATGCAATGCGTGCTTTAAAAGGATTTGCCGCTGCCTTCAAAATTTCAGTTGGAGATGTTTCCCTTGCAGTTGATCCAGAGACAGGAATTGCTGACAGTGGAAACCTTGAAATGGACCTCTGTGATTTGTTTGTTTTGGTTGGTAATGCCTCAAAAGCTGCGGGCAAGGTATGGACTTTATGTATTGATGAAATGCAATACCTGTCTGAAGCAGAACTGGCTTCTCTTATTGTAGCAATACATAGAGCTAATCAAAAACAATTGCCTATACTGCTTTTTGGGGCAGGACTACCACAAATCGCCGCTTTTTCCGGTAATGCCAAATCATACGCTGAGCGGCTGTTTTCTTTTCCACCTGTAGGTCCCCTTGGCAGGCTGGATGCGATTCAGGCAATTAAGAGGCCTATTGAAAATGAAAGAGAAAGCATATCTGAAGAGGCTCTTGAGGAAATCGTTCAACAAACAGAAGGATATCCCTACTTTCTGCAAGAATGGGGATATCAAGCCTGGAATGTAGCAGACAGTTCACCAATACATCTTGAAGATATCGAGCGTGCTTCTGATTCGGTACTTCAACGATTAGATGAAAGTTTTTTTCGTGTACGCTTTGACCGTTTAACCCCGAAAGAGCGTGATTACGTTCGAGCTATGTCAAAGCTTGGCAAAGGGCCTTACCGATCATCAGAGGTTGCGGAACAATTAGGAGAAGATGTCAAAGCACTTGGTCCTTGCCGTGCAAAAATAATCGCAAAAGGAATGATTTACAGTCCATCTTACGGTGATATTGCTTTCACTGTGCCGATGTTTGAGGATTATGTAAACCGTCTTGATATGAGTTTGGGGTGACGTCCTCTCCGCCTAAAAGACGAGGGCTCCCCTTACGCTGTATCATTATCCACTATCAATGATGTCACCTTTTCAAGATATTTGATGTTTTGTAGCTAAAACGGATATAATTCCCGTAACTTTTGAGGCATATTTCCATACAAAGTTACTCCTGTCCTTCGCAAAAATTAATTCGTGCCGAATAACTCGCAATTAATCACCCTCAGCGCGGTGATTGAATGCGAGTTTCTAGAGCTTGGTTAATTCGAACCAGGAGATTTCAAGGCAAACCCATTGATCGGGATCGATTCCGGGCACAGATCAACACGGATCATCCGGTGATTGTAAGAGCAGAGCATTTTAGTTTTTCAGGCCGCTTTCTTCCACTCGGCCGTCGGATTTGAGGTTATATTGAAATGTACGACTTTGCGACGGTTGTGGCTGAGAACCACCAGAACGAACAGAATGTTGAAGGTGGCTGTCGGAACAGTGAAAAAGTCAATCGAACACTTGCCCGCATGATTTTTTAGGAAAGTCCTCCAGGTCTGTGACGGCTCTGGTTTCTTCACGACCAGCTGTTGGCGAAGCGCCAGGTTCTCGACAGCGAGATACGTAACTACTCCAAAAGTGGTGGTAACATCCACAAAATCACTTTTTGGATCGAAGTCTACGCTATCTCCCGATAAAAGAACTCGGAAATGACAACAGGGGATTGATTGTACATGTCATCCCCGAACGTTTTTATCGGGGATCCAGTAGTTATTTTACCACCACTTTTGGAGTAGTTACGCCAACAAGGCCTGTTTTCAAAATCAATTTTATCGCCTAAACGCACGGACACCAATGGTTTAGAAGCGGTCGTGGGAAATTTCGCGGTTTTGTGTAAATAACCCCAATTAGTAAGGAAGTGTTAATCAAGACGATCTTGTTATCATTAGG
>JAAELB010000132.1 GCA_024227155.1 Desulfobulbaceae bacterium | reverse complement strand
CTTCCCTTATGTTGATGAACATTACGACGATAGCAACTGGGATAACGCAGCAGAAGTAGAGGTAACCTTAGGTAACGACACCCCTAATATAGACTTTGAACTTATCAGTGGAGGAACAATTTCCGGTACTGTAGTCGAAAGTGATGGCACTACACCTATCGACGGTATGTGGGTTAGGGCCGTTGAATTAAGCACCGGCTATCAAATTAGTGGTGCAAGCACAGATAGTAACGGCGATTTTACTATAAATATTGCTCCAGGTACCTACAAAGTGCAAACATGTTCAAGCTGTAATAATCATCCGTATCTAGATGAATATTTCGATAACACCGACCAAGACAATGCCGCAGAGATTGTTGTAACAGATGGCAACGATACACCAAATGTAGATTTTGAACTTTCAATAGGTGGAATTATTTCAGGTTATGTTTACGAAAG
Organism: Desulfobulbaceae bacterium; assembly: GCA_024227155.1. Lineage (GTDB taxonomy): Bacteria > Desulfobacterota > Desulfobulbia > Desulfobulbales > Desulfocapsaceae > Desulforhopalus_A. The sequence continues at coordinate 31,567 of JAAELB010000132.1, read as the reverse complement.
TGACGAGACTACACCAATAGTCAACCTCCACGTTTATGCAGTCGACAGCGTCACTGGTCAGTGGATGGGTAGTAATAACACAGACCACCTTGGATTCTATTCTTTTGCCGTACCTACTGGAATATACGATATCAAAGCCTGCCCTACCTGCAGTGATCCATCTTTTCCATTTGCAAATGAAACAAAGAACTCAATATCTGTTACGGCACCCAATGTGAGCACAGTCAATTTCAGTCTATCAACAGGAGGATCAATCTCTGGTACCGTTTCCGATGATACAGCCTCATTACCAAGTGGCATGTACATTTCTGCGGTTTCCGGTGACCCTTGCGGCCACCATGAATATCTAGGAAGGGGAGAGATAAATCCAACAACCGGGGAATATACTATTGTCGGCTTACCTGCTGGAGATATACACCTGCGAACTGAGACTGGTTGTAATTTCTACATACATCAAACATATGATGAAATCCCAAGTACCACAGGGGACTGCGATCAATACGATCCTGTAGTTCTTTTAGAAAATCAAAATGTAGGTGGAAAGGATTTTAATCTTGAAAGGGGCGGAATGATAACAGGAACCGTGACTCAATCAGATGGCTCCACTCCTATCAGAAATCTCCATATGATGGCACGTGACAGTGCAAATGGGAATTTTATGACAGGAAACAATACAGACGACAATGGTTACTACTGTCTTATTTTTGATCCTTCAGATGCCCCTGAAGGAAGTAATTTCAAAGTAGAAAGCTGTGCAGAATGTTCAGGACCGATGCCATATATTGACGAGTATTACCTGAATAAGTTCAGCTGGGATACTGCTGATACAATCAATGTCAGTCTGAACATTGAAACCCCTGATATAGATTTTAGCCTTAACGAAATCATCCTCGGTGATATTGATGGTGATGAGGATGTTGACCTAGGCGATCTTATCAAAGGTCTGCAGATAATGGCTGGCTCTTTCCCTGCAGGTACTATTTTTACAACAGGGGATACCAATGGAGATAACAGGATTGGTATGGAGGATCTACTGTATATTATTAACCAGTTATAATTGCTAATACACCGTATAGCTTAAACCTTCTCACTGAAGTCATCCCCGAGGTAGTAATCGGGGATCCAGATAGTATCTAGTTTTCCTGGATGCCCGATTACAGCACTCGGGCATGACGGATGAGTCCAAAGCGTCACTTTAAGGTTTACACCACACTAGTACTAGCAATAGACGCGAAACTGACTGCACCTGTCACGTGACAAAAAAGGCTGTGATGGTTTTTACCATCACAGCCTTTTTTATAATTACAAGGTGAATCAAACCTTAAGACAGTTCCTACTTCACACTACTAACCTCATAGCCAGCACCCTTCCATGCATAGATTCCACCAGGATAGCGAAAAACATTTTTATAACCAAGCTTCTTGGCCCAGAGTGCACCATTATGACTCCTGGTACACTTAACAAAACCACAATAGACTACGATTTTTTTCTCTTTGTCATCTCCCAGCATTTTAACAAAATCATCCTTTGTCTTGCCAGCGGTCTCCTTATCATCCCACTCGGTCATCTCAGGAATGGGAAAAAGGAACTGCTTTGCCGTTGGGACATGGGCTTTTTTGAAACTTGCCTCATATGGCATGGTATCGATAACCACGATGTTCTCATCAGATTTCATCAAATCATGTAGTTCCGCTGTGGTGATGATATCATAATCCCCCCGCATAACCTCGCGGACAAGCTTGACGGCACCGGTTTATTTTTCCACTTCATCTTTAAATTTTGAACCAAAACCATAGGCACTGGATGCCATACACATCACAACAATCGCAAATAAAGCAATCTTTTTCATTGAACTTATTCTCCTGTAATATTTGTTTTTCCTGGTATCGTGCGTCTACGGTACCAGAGTGAATATATAAGTGGTAATAACATCAACAGATCTCTCACCAGAGCTACACGTAGACCTCTAAAAGCGTTGTATTCTGGATCTTCAGGTCCAAAACAGCCACAATCGACATCCAGCCCTATCCCTATCGCATAGGAAAGAATTGCTATAAAAAAATAACACTAGACCAATGGAACAGATACAACTCACCCTATTACCACGAATCAAACCAACAGCGAGTATCAGCTCAAAAGTTGGTAACAAAATCGCCATAGGCAGCAAAAGAACGTCAGGTAAAATACCATAAGCCTCAATAATCAAGGCAAATTTAGACACATTAAAAAGCTTTGGTACTGCAGCGATGACGAAGACCACAGCAATAATGTACCGTGCCAAGATATCGAAATGTCTATAATAGTTGCCGCAAACAACTTTTTGCAGTGTTTCTATACTTTTCATTGGAAACGTCTCAGTATCAATCTGTTCATCTTGGCATATACCCATTAGTTGATCGAGAGAATGCTGTATTTACAGGTTTTTGTCCAATTGTTATTGCCTATAGAATAGCGATAGACCCATAGAAATATCTGATAGAAAATGTAGCGAATATCATTTTGGACTTCTGAGATAAATTGGTACAATAAAAGGAAAAGAACGCAAAGGAACGCTATAGCAGCAGCGAGAATATTATGACAATATCCACAGGAAAATCCCCCATCCTCTATGTTGTAGCCTGGCTTCTCACATTAATTGGAGTACTCGGCCTGATCACTACGCTGATAATAGAACCACGGTATACAATCGTGAAGGGAATGGTGCTGATATCATCTGCATTGATCATTTTTGGTTTAGGAGAGTTCCTTAATCATCCAAAAGAGCACAGTTTTATCGAAACAGAACAGGGGGATACAAAAAGAAGAGAATATATAAGAAGGAGGAACACCTGCGGATTGGGAAATTTGTGTATTATCGTGGCGCTGCTGTTGTTTTTTGTTGGCCTCTCATCACTGATATTTTGATGCTATTGAAAGAGTCCTACTCCAATTCTAAACTCTGAAGAATCAGATCCTGACCATTATCATGCTCAATGACCAGTTCCATCCCTTTGGTTTCTGGGTACTGCTCCAAAAGAACATTAACCCCAAAGACAAAAGAGTCGACAACGATACCTGCGTTTTCACCAATGAGAACAATCGCCTTTTTTACCCGAACCATGTCATGTTCACGGACCAGATCGAGCAGCTGGCTATGTAAGCCCTGGGCTAGAGAGAATTCATGCATCAGAGTAGAACCACATTATAAGAATATAATCAGAAGGCGCCTATCAATCACTATGCTGCCTGCTCTCATGCAGATTATACTTAAAGTAGGAATGGCAGATCCCTTCATCGGAGATCATACATGGTCCGATTGGAGTCTGTGGTGAACAGACCATACCAAAAGCAGGACAGTCAGGTGGCACTCCCCTCCCGCTAATGATCGCATTACACTGACACATGCAGGACTCTTCCCCTTCCTTAAAGCGAACATTAAACCGCTTTGTGGCATCGTAGAGCGCTAACTCATCACGAATGACAAAACCACTACGCTCGATGGTACCTAAGCCGCGCCAGTCAGTATCAACTGCAAAAAACACCTCTGAAACCATTCGACGTGCCTTTTTTTTATCATCACTGGAATAAATAAAAGCGGAGGTGTCATCAAATTCTGTTTTATCGTTTCTGATCTGTTTCACCAGACTCAGAATTCCCTCCAGTATATCAATCACTTCAAAACCGGCAATATAACAGGACAGCTGATGTTTTTTCGCCAGTTCCGTGTACGCCTCAGTATCAGAGATGGTGTTGATATGATCAGAACAGAGTAACCCCCGGATATTAAGATCCGGATCAAGCATTAACAGATCAATGGTGGGGGGCAACAATCGAATAGAAGGGATGACACAGAAATTATCCATCCCTAACCGGGCGGCTTCAAGAATCGTTTCCGCTACACTGGGGGCCGTCGCTTCAAAGCCAACCGCCGGGTAGACAACAATATAATCAGGTTCTCTTTTGGCGATATCAAAGGCATCCATGGGGTTGGAAATAATCTCCACCCGGGCACCTTTCTCTAATATCGACCCGAGTGAATCGTTACTCCCCGGCACACGCAGCAAGTCTTCACAGGCCGCAGTAATCACACCGGGCTGCATGCCAACTTTGACAAAGGCATCTATGTGTCCGGCCGGCATGACACAGACACTGCAACCGGGCCCTGCAACGAGGTCTAACTTTTCAGGCAGAAGTTCACGGATACCATATTTGAGTATAGCCTTATTTTGGGTGCCACATGCAACCATAAGTCGCATAGGCCGATCAACCAACCTATGTAACTCTTCCAGCAGTTCGTTTTGACGAGTAAGATCTTCGGTCACGTTCTCACAAAGCCTGTTCGGTTAACCTGGTAACCCGGATGACAAACAGATATCACCCGGGTCTTTGCTGTCACAGTGGAAAACAACTCTTCCAATTTTTTTTACTCAGAAGCCTCTGCTGTCTTTTTCATTTCCTTATAGCTTTCTGAGTCGATTACTTTTTCGCTTTCTATTTTTTCTATTTCTGCACGGGTCAGATGAAACTTACCACAAGCAGGGCATGTGCCGTCAAATTCATCACCGACAGCGCGAGCCTTCAACTCATCAATCGTCATGTGATCAAGCTTACCACATGACCCGCTGGGGTTTTCCGCTCGCACCTGCGTTCTACGCGTTCTTGACATAATAGCCTCCTGCACTGTTTTGTATCTCCAGTTAAGGAAAACAAACAAGTTACTCGTATATACTACAAAATCAATTAAAAAACACCACGTAACTATTCAGCAGCACCCCATATGCTCACGATCAGGCTGTCCAGCATACAGGTGTATAGCTTACCCAGCCTGCTTGTGCCCCTCTGGAGCACTGCTAAACAGTTACCGACCCTTGCTTCTAAGTAACAAACTTTCTGGATTCCCGCTAAAAGCATGCGGGAATGACGGTACCTGCAAGTGTGAAAGAACCGTCATCCCCGAGTGTATTTATCGGGGATCCATGTTACTTTTCAAATAGAGGCCGGGGCCCCGGTTGTATTGCTGAATAGTTACAACACCACAAAAGCTGTTAAGGCAAATGAGCCCATCAACCTCTTTCAGTCAGCTGACTATATTTTCAAGCTCTTTTCCTTGAGAGTCTTTGATACTTACAGATACTGGTATGCCGCCATCCAGGCGGTGGGTTGCGCAGGACATTCAGGGGTCATAGGCGCGAACGGCCATTTCCACCTGGTTCAGCAAGCCCTCATTATACACACCATCTTTGATAAGTGTCGTAGCTGCCTGCTTCACACTCATGTTCATAGGTGCAATGTTATGGGTAGTACCTACAATAAGATTGGCCTTGGTTATGCAGCCATTATCATCGGTATGATAGTCATGAATAAGGGTTCCTCTCGGGGCCTCGACAACTCCGACACCACGACCAGCTCTGGGCTCTACCTTTGCCCGCACCTTGGTATCAGTAATACCTTCCCACTCAAGCAGCTCAATGGTTCGCTCACACGCATACACCATTTCTATGAGTCGAGCATAGTGATAGAGCAGGGTCTGCTGTGCCGGCCTGCCAAAAGATTCTCTGAACTGCTCAAGAGCCGCCTGGGCTTTTGGCGTGGAGATCTTATCACAGACATTAATCCTGGCAAGCGTATTGGAACGGTAGATCCCCTTAGGAGCTTCAAGAGACATATCAAAACCTTCATTCCACTGCTTTGCGTACGGCATCTTGGAGTAACCCCAGGGTTCCACATGCTCACCTAGATAATTCAGGTAATCATCACCCTCAAAATCGACATAGCTGCCGTCGGCTTTCATCAGACGCTGCTGGCCGTCATAGAGACGAAGAGAGCCATCTGCCCGATCAACAGTACCGAGAAAACCGGTATTAATAACCCCGAGTTCACTGATAACATCCATATACTTTGAAAATACATTTTCAATCGCATAATCAAGAGCATAGGTAGAAAAATCAAGCAGGGTCCTTGTGCCTTCAAGGAGCTCCTGACGTTCATCTTCCATCATAGGCTTTGCAAAACCGCCGACCACGCCCGCAATGGGGTGAATTGCCTTTCCGGCAAATTTATCAAGCATCATCTGTCCAAGCTGACGCATCTTCACAACCTTAGTAGCCAGCTCAGGAGCAGCCTTAACCACCCCGATAACATTACGGACAGAGTAGTCCGCATCAGGCCCTAGAACAAAATCCGGTGCTGCAAGAAAGAAAAAATGCAGGATTTTGTCGTTTATATGGGCCATAACCTGACACATTTCGCGCAATTTATGCCCTGTCTCGGTGGGGGTTACACCAAAGGCTCCATCAACCGCTTTGTTCGATGCCAGATGGTGCATCCATGGGCAGATACCACAGATCCTGTTAACTATGCGAGGCACCTCCTCAGCGGGCCGCCCCTCTATAAATTTTTCAAACCCGCGAAGAGACTGGATATGGAGGAACGCATCCTCAACATTACCGTCATCACCGAGATGTATTGCAATCTTGGCATGCCCCTCAATGCGGGAAACCGGTGCAATATTTAATACCTTTCCCATTTTAATCCTCCTCTACGACCCTTTTCTTTTTAGGTCGAAGTGTTCCGTGGGCTCCTGAAAACCTCAAAATTGAGCGGCGATCCACTACAGACTTGTAATCGATGCCGTTACTGGCAAGAGCATTCATCATATCGAGCAGTTGATTACCATCTTTTCGAACCGGACCAAAGCAGCCGCGACATGGTACCCTTGCACTGATACAACTCGGTGCGCCACGCTTTGCACAACCCGCAGCGGTTACCGGCCCGAGACAAAGATATCCCTGCTCCAGAAGACAGCGCATCTCATCAAGAGGATCCCCCGGCTTAAATTTGGCATTTGTGAGAAAACGTTTCACCACATCCACCTCACCCTTGCCCTCTCTTTTGGTCGGGCAGGTATCACAAACACTCTTTCCAGGTAGAACCGGATCTCTTCCCTCAACAAGAGAAACAATCACCTCTGCGATTAGCTCAGGGTTTGGCGGGCAACCTGGCAGCTGCATATCTATCTTGACTTTTTCATCACATGCATAGACACGATCAAGAAGCGGTGGAACCTCAATATTTGGCAGAGCTGCACCGGGATCGGTTGATTCTGTACTGAAAATATCCTCCAGCCCTTCCTGCAAATCTTTGCCGTTCATCAGAGCGGGAATGCCCCCGTGGGTTGCACAGGTTCCAAGAGCAATAAGAACCTTACACTTGGCCCGCATCTCCTCTAACACTTCTAAATGCTCATGATTACTCACACCACCTGTAACGATACCAACAACAGCATCAGGAATTGTAAGAGTAACCCCTTCACCACACTGACCAAAATATTTATGGTCCATGAGTACCGGAGCGTGGACAATCTCCAAGGCCTCAGTAATAATTGGAACGAGATCTTCACCGATATTCAGGATAGCAATCTCGCATCCGGAACAGGATCCCAACCACTCCATAGCAGTAGTTACACCCATATCTCCCTCCCTTTATGCCACTGTGGCATCTTGACTGTTTACAGGACCAAGCTTCTTTACTTGCGCAGTCATTTTAGTCACTGCCTCAACAAACTTATCCGGCTCCGCTGAAGAGACCCAGGTCAAATTAAAACGCTCCGCCTCGTAGCCAAAATCTTCCAGCAACTCAACGACCATATCTGAGCGGGTCATAGCTTTATAATTACCATCCAGGTAATGACATTCACCGAGGTGTCAGCCAAGTACCATAACTCCGTCTGCGCCCTGGGACAACGCATCCATTATAAATTCCGGATGAACCATGCCCGAGCACATTACTCGAATAATCCGCACATTATGGGGATACTGCATCCTGGCAGTACCCGCGAGATCAGCTGCGGCATAGGAGCACCAGTTGCAACAGAATGCAACGATTTTTGGCTCAAAACTCATGTGATCTACTCCTTTTCAACTTTATGATAACTCTCGGAACTTAGGGGATACTACACTGAGCCCCGACTTATTTTCCCATACACCTGGTTGAAGCTATACCGCAAGAGCCGCCTGAATCTGTACACTAATCTGCTTCATGGTGAAACCTGCAACATGAACGCCTCTCTTTGGACAGGTGCCCTGGCACAAACCACATCCTTTACACTGCGCCTTGTTTACCCTGATAATCTTTCCTTCCCCGCCACCATCTCCAGCGGATTTATCAACCAGGGTTATGGCGTTATACGGACACACATCCACACAGAGGGCACAACCGTCACAGTACTCTTCATCCACAGTAGCCTTCACCGCATCAAGGGATATGGAATCCTTTGACAACAGGGTTGCTGCCCGTGCTGAAGCGGCAAGAGCCTGGGCAACTGCTTCTTCAACGGGTTTTGGATAGTGGGCAAGACCCGCTACAAACATGCCGTCGGTCGAGAAATCAACAGGTCGAAGTTTCGCATGGGCTTCCTGAAAAAATCCGTCACCATCAACTGGAACCTTATAGAGTTTGCCTATATCAGCGGCGTCATCTTTTGGCCTCACAGCGGTTGCCAGAATCACCAGATCCGTCTCTATCTTCAATGGCCTGTGCAGAACATGATCCCACACCTCAACGTCAATGACCTTGCCATTTTCAGTAACTTTTGGCTTTCCATGGAGTTCGTAATTGATGAAAATCACGCCCAGTTTACGTGCCTGTTTATAAAGGGACTCCCGCTGACCGTAGGTGCGCATATCCCTGTAGAGAATATACACATTTCGCTCAGATTTTTCCTTCTTAAGGGCAATTGCCGAAAGCACAGAATGTGTACAACACACTTTGGAGCAATACATATTATCGCCTTCACGGGAGCCTACACACTGAATAAAGACAAACCGTTTAGCATTTTTAACATGCTTTTCCTTAAGTTCATGAAGCTTATCAAACTGCACCGAGGTAACAACCCCGGTAATGGTGTCGTAGTTGTATTCTGTTGGAATCAGAGCCTCTCCACCCGTTGCTACAACCCCTGCACCATGTTCGATGGTTTTCACCCCCCCATCTTTATCGCTGATAGTTGAACGGAAATTACCGACAAAACCCTCTACTGCGGTCACTTTGCTCCCACGGTGGAGCTCGATTTTATCATTTCCATTCACCTTCTTTATCAATTTTGCCACCTGGGTAGGAATATGTTCCCCCGCCCAGGTATGTTTGAGGTGAAGGGCGTTCCCACCGAGGATATCGGTTGCCTCAACAAGGTGCACAGCAAACCCCTGCTCGGCAAGATTCAGGGCAGAAGTCATCCCGGCAACACCACCACCAATCACAAGCCCTGTCTGGGTAATTGGCACAGAAACCGGCTTTAAAGAGTCACCAAAGGTTACCTTGGCCGCAGCCATGCGAACGAGGTCTTTTGCCTTTGCAGTAGCCGCTTTTGGCTCAGCGGAATGGACCCAGGAGTTATGGTTTCTAATGTTGGCCATTTCCACAAGATACTCATTGAGTCCTGCTGCTTTCAAGGTTTCCCTAAAAAGTGGTTCATGGGTCCGAGGAGTACATGCGGCAATGACTATCCTGTTCAGGTTCTGCTCCTGGATACGCTTTGCGATCATATCCTGTGTATCCTGGGAACAGGAGAAAAGATTACGCTCCACATAGACAACATCGGGTAGGGTTGCAGCGTATTCCTCAACCTCCTCAACATTGACAATTCCGGCTATATTTGAGCCACAATGACAGACAAAAACACCTATACGCGGATCTTCTGCAGAAATATCTTTTTCCACAGGGAACTGTGGCTCAGAAGTGAGCTCATGCCTCGACGGTGCAAGTAAATCGGCGACAGCCGCTGCTGCGGCGGACCCTTCCACAACCGCCTGGGGAATATCTTTTGGCCCTGATATAGCTCCACAGGTGAAAATACCTTCACGGGAGGTCTGTACCGGTGCAAAATCTGAGGTGGCCGCAAAGTTGTCCCCGGTCATCTGTATATCTGCAGCCTCAGCCAGCTCCAGTACATGTTTGGGGGTCTGCAGACCAACTGAGAGCACCACCATATCGTAGAACTCTTCAAGCTGCCGGCCTTCTTCGTTGACATAACTGAGTCGACAGTCCCCACCATCACCGTCGGTTTCCACCCCGTTGACGCGACACCGTACAAAACGCACTCCGGCATCGGTTTTCGCACGTTCCATATACTGGTCAAATTCTTTACCGTGGGTACGCATGTCCATATAGAAGATAGAGGACTGCAGCCCGGGAACGTGATCTTTAGCAATCACCGCCTCTTTTATCGCATACATGCAGCAAACAGAAGAACAGTAGCCATTGCCGCATAGATTCTCATCTCTAGAGCCAATACACTGAAGGAAAGCGATCTTTCGTACAGGCTTCTTATCAGAAGGACGAACCAGATGTCCTTCGGTGGGACCGGAAGCAGAGAGATATCTTTCAAGCTGCAGAGAGGTAATAACATTGGGGTTCGTACCGTATCCCCACACCCCGGCATCTGTTGGGTCAAATGCTTCAAAGCCCGGTGCCAGTATAACTGCTCCAACATTTAACTGATGGAATTTTTCGCTATCATCGAAATTAATAGCTCCGGCATCACAAACCTTTTCACAGAATCCGCATGCACCAGGTTTTTTCAGGCGAATACAGGAATCCGGATCGATCTGATACTTCAGAGGTACAGCCTGCGCATATTTTACATAGATTGATTTGCGCTTTCCAGTGGCTGCATCGTACTCGCTATCCACTTTTTTAGGACATTTCTCAGTGCATTTGCCACAGGCAATACACTTTTCCATATCCACATAACGTGGAGATTCTTTAACTGTTACAGTAAAATTCCCAGCGGAACCATCAACTTTGGTTACCTCACTGAGTGTCATCAATTTTATATTTAAGTGCCGACCGCACTCTACCAATTTTGGCGCGATGATTCACATCGAGCAGTCATTGGTCGGGAAGGTCTTATCCAACTGAGCCATGGCACCACCAATTGCGCCTGACTTTTCAACCAGATAAACATAATATCCGGAATCAGCAAGATCCAGGGCAGACTGAATCCCTGTGACTCCACCTCCCACGATCATTACCGACCCAACTTTATTTGTGTCCAGCATGACGGGTGTCTCCTCTCGAATGGTTCTAATTCCACTGTAATATAGCGGAATGTATCACTTTTCACTAATAGCCCGGCACAAAGTGCAGGCCACTTCCTTTTGAACTGTCCTACTGTTTGTTCGGCATGATCAGGGAATCAGCAACAAGCTCCCAAAGATACTTCACCTCAATGCCCAGATCGTACTCCTTATTGAGTGACTTCATGATCTGGTCACGGCAGTTGTGACAGGGAGCGACAATAAGCTCAGCCCCTGACTCCGTTATCTGCCTTGCCTTTGTACGACCGTAGAACACCCGCTCATCCGAATACGGCATTGCCCAGGCACCACCTCCGGCGCCACAGCAATATGCTCCGTTGCGATTTGGGTTAAGCTCACGAACGTCATCACAACAGGCTTTTGCAACTGCCCGCCCTTCCTCAAAATACGCCTTACCAAAAGCCTTTAACGATTTTCGGCCATAGTTACATGGATCGTGATAGGCCGTTGGCAGGTCATGGATCGCTTTATCAAGCTGAATCTTTCCTTCCTCGATATATTCGAGCAGCAGATCAAAAACAGTTGCAATTCTAAATTCTTTGAGTGCTTCAGGATACCATCTGTTCAACCCGGACCGGGTTGCAAAGTATGCGTGGCCTCACTCGGGCAGGAGGAGAACCTTGCAGTTCAGCCTCCGCATGTTGTCGACAATTCTCCCGACAACTGTTTTCATCGATTCATCGTCACCGGAAAAAAGGCCCCAGTTGACACCTTCCCAGTTTTCTGAAGGAATGGTCCATGACTCTCCGGCGGCATAAAATATTTTCCACCACCACTTCATATCATCCGGCTCACCGAATGGTTCTTTGGAGTTCACCGTAACCATGACCCTGGCACCATGAACATCGACTGGAGTCACAAATCCTGGACAACTTTCCTCGGCCAGTTCTTCCCCCAGATCCTCGCAGAGAAAAAGGAAATCATCTTTTGGAATACCAAGATTATTGCCCCTTTCCAGACACATAACAACGCCCTTGTGTATTGGTCCAGGCACCTTATCCCGTTCTCTAGCACCTCTGATTTTACGCATCAGTGCTATTATCTGGATATTTGCAGGACAGGCCTCCTCACACTTGGCACACATGGTACATTTCCATGACCAGGATGACTCCACAAGTTCCTGGTCCATGCCAAGTACAGCCATTCGAACTATTTTGCGAGGATCAAGGCCGTCCACCCCTGAAATCGGACAGGCGCTGGCACAGGTTCCGCAAGTCAAACACGCATCGGCCCAGGTTGGTTCCATCGCAAGCACACTCTTGATCCCCTTCAGCTCCAAGGGCTCAATGTCAGTTTCCTCAAGCGAACCCAAGGCCTCCGGGCTGACATAATTTGAAGGGTGGACATGCGGTTCGCGGCCAAACTTCTGGCAGAGTTTCTGGTAATCATGAAACTTCATCAGGTACTTTCGACCGGGACCTTCCTTTGCAGGAAGGGTACCGGCGTTAATCCAGTTCCTTATTGTGTTTCGATGAACTCCAAATTCCTCTGCAAGCTGGCTGACTTTAAATTCGTACATAAAAGGTCACCTCACTTAACTTTTAGAGAAAGAATTTGTGATATTTTCTCACACGCTTCTGTAACGGCTTTTGACATGGCAGGCGAAAGTCCCGGGGCAATTTCATCAGGGATATATTTAATTTGGGCAGCAAGAATCAAGACCTTGATTCCGGTATTCTGCTCTAACTCCTGCAATAAATTAACAGTCGGAAACTGATGCAGAGAAAAATCATGGATTTTTTTTGCCGGAATCTGTTCAGGCCGTATCTCAAAAACCTCTCCTGGCTGTCTCTCCTCAAAGTCGACAGCGTCCAGAATTATAATTTCTTCAGGACGTCCCTCTTCAGTTAACAGATAGTCAAACAGATATTCACGAATACAGGTGCCAACATCTATAGCCTCGATATTCACTGGTACTTCATAGGTGTCATTCAGCATATCAACCACGGAGGGACCATAACCGTCGTCCCCCATGATGACATTCCCACAACCAAATATTTTAACATTTTTCACGATAGTCCTCTTGTGCAAACAGTGCCTACTGGTAAAGTTTCAAAGAAAGTACCATTGAGACACCCCGAGTGCAAGGATGTTTTTATCGATAAATACAGCACATATGGCATACCAGTGAAACCACTAGCATAATATGCACATATTTTTCTCATAAATGATTTTGATAAACCAAAAAAAACGCCACAATGTCGGACGAAGCAATGAATCCCAACAACTTCTCAACAAAAACCTACGATTAACACCACCAGCACCTTCATGTCATTTCGAAAACAGAACATTGTTATCATTTGTAAAATAAATAGAATGCTTTCACCAAAGAACAACACAGAACCAACAACCATAAGACAACTACCGACTGACACCTCAACTGCAAAACAAAGATGCTATACCACATCATCACAACAACTTAAACCACACCTGCTGCAAGCAAGAAGATAGTAAAAGCTCCCCCCAGAACACTAACCTCAAGTGTGCCAACAAAAATAGTGTAACATTGTTCTTTGCATTTGACACTTCAAAGCCATTAGTGTATTAACTACCACAATTACGGTGCCATAACATACACAGAAAAAAGAACGTCGTTATTATCGGAGAGTTTATCTTCAATCAAGCCAGATACTCTTTTGCAAATAACCTCTATATTACGGCACTATACAAATCAGAACAAAATTCAACAGTCAACACAAGACTGTAATGGTAACTATGTTAAACGCACCTTCCGTTATTTGACTCTAGACGCGGATACAGACAAAGGAGCAGCAAATTAAAATTTGCGATTCTCAGGAATTGCAGGAACCAGGTTCTGCTGTTTTTCATTAATAATTCAAACTATGGGAAAAAAAATGTGGCCGATCAAATTTGTTTCAACATCGATTGGAAAAAAAATCATCATGGCAATCTCAGGACTGTCACTCATCCTTTTCCTCTGTGTACATGCACTGGGTAATGCAGCTATTCTGGTCAGTAGTCACGCCTTCCAGACATATGCGGACGCACTTCACAGTCTGCCTATTGTTGTCTTTCTGTTCGGCTTAGGACTACTCATCATTTTGCTTTTTCATATTGGATTCGGCATTACTCTCTTTGTCGAAAACCGAAATGCCGGCGGGGGACGATATGCTGTCAATAGCAGAGTGGTGCAGAATTCATTTGCCTCAAAGACCATGCCATATTCAGGACTCTGCATCCTGATCTTTATTCTCATTCACGTTTTTGGCTTTAATAATGGACCATCCGGTGTTGAGGTTTCACAACTCGTCAAACACTATTTCAGTAATTTCTTTTATTCAATTTTTTATATTTTTTCCTTCTGTGCACTTGCTCTGCATCTTTTTCATGGCTTTTGGTCCATGCTGCAGACCCTCGGAATAAACCACCCAAGATACAATAATGGCATTGCAAAACTTACACTCATAGTACCGGCTTTTTTTCTCCTTTTTTTCGGCGGAATTGTTCTCTATTTCTTGACCGGCCTTGGTGCATCTTATTGATGAGCCCGTTGATTTAATGCCTTTTCGCCCAATCTCTTCGTTAAACCAAAAATTTTATCCTCGGAATATCAACTATATGCCTGTGGTAAAATTTTTGGTTGCCTCGATATTGAACAAAAATGCTATTAAATCAACAGACTCATTGAGAGTCGCCTGATTACCCAAAATTTTTTTTCAACCATTAGGCAGAAACTCTGCCATCAGACCTAGGAAAGGTGCAGAAAATGGAACTTAATTCACAAATACCCTCGGGCCCTCTTAGCGAGAAGTGGGACAATCATAAATTCAACAGTAAACTGGTGAATCCTGCTAATCGAAGAAAGTATAAAATAATTGTTGTTGGTACCGGTCTCGCGGGTGCCTCAGCGTCGGCAACTCTCGCAGAACAAGGTTATCAAGTTGAAACGTTCTGCATTCAGGACAGCCCTCGCCGCGCCCACTCCATTGCCGCACAAGGCGGTATCAATGCGGCCAAATGTTATCAAACAGATGGCGACTCCGTCCACCGTCTTTTTTATGACACCATCAAGGGCGGGGATTTCAGGGCTCGTGAAGCCAATGTGTACAGGCTCGCCCAGGTAAGTAACAGCATCATAGATCAATGCGTTGCCCAAGGGGTTCCTTTTGCTCGCGAGTATGGCGGAACCATGGCCAACCGCTCCTTTGGTGGCGCCCAGGTATCACGCACCTTCTATGCACGTGGGCAGACCGGGCAGCAGCTGTTACTTGGAGCTTACAGTGCTCTTTCCCGGCAGATTCACGCCGGCCGCGTAACCATGTACAACCGTCGGGAGATGATGGAAGTTGTCCTCGTGGACGGCAAAGCAAGGGGAATTATAACACGCAACATCATCACCGGGACAATTGAAAAATATTCAGCCGATATGGTTTTGCTTGCTACCGGGGGGTATGGTAATGCGTACTTTCTTTCCACCAACGCCATGGCTTCAAACGTTACAGCTGCCTGGCGTGCCCACAAAAAAGGCGCTGGCTTTGCAAATCCAAGCTTTGTCCAGATTCACCCGACCTGCATTCCAGTACATGGAGATTACCAGTCCAAACTTACTCTCATGAGTGAGAGCCTGCGAAATGACGGGAGAGTCTGGGTCCCCAAAGATGTCAACGATAAACGCCACCCAAACGACATCCCACATTCTGATAGAGACTATTATCTTGAGAAAAAATATCCGAGTTTTGGAAACCTTGTACCCCGTGATGTGGCCTCCAGAAATGCCAAGGAACAATGCGATCTTGGTAAAGGTGTAGGTAGTACAAAACTCGCAGTATACCTGGATTTTGCCGATGCCATAAAGCGAGATGGCCAGGAAACAATCATGAAAAAATATGGGAATCTTTTTCAGATGTACGAGAAGATCACCGACAGCAGCCCCCTGAAGGAACCCATGATGATTTATCCAGCCGTACACTACACCATGGGTGGCCTCTGGGTCGACTACAATCTCATGACTACAATTCCCGGACTTTTTGCTCTGGGAGAATGTAATTTCTCAGACCATGGGGCTAACCGCCTTGGCGCCAGCGCACTGATGCAGGGATTGGCTGACGGATACTTTGTTATTTCCACCTCGGTGGCTCATTACCTGGGAGCCAATAACCTCAATGGAGTATCCACTGCAGACGAACCCTTTAATGACGCACAACAAGAAGTAGAGAATCGCATCAAAAAGCTGTTGAAAAACAGCGCAGGTGGCCCAACTGGCAAAGTTACCGTCGACGAAATTCATAAAGAAGTTGGCAAACTGCTCTGGGATAACTGTGGCATGGCACGAAATAAGGAAGGCCTCGAAACTGCCCTTGCCAAACTCCCCACTATCAAAGACACATTCTGGAAGAAAGTGTACATCCCAGGCGACTCAAAAGAAATCAATCAGTCCCTTGAGCGAGCTGGGCGCGTTGCTGATTTTCTCGATTTTGCCGAGATTATGATTCGGGATGCTCTGGCTCGAGAAGAATCGTGCGGCTGTCATCTTCGCGAGGAAAGCCAGACTGAAGAAAATGAAGCAAAACGTGATGACGAGGATTACTCCCACGTATCAGTCTGGGAGTACAAAGGCGAAGGGGCAGAACCAGTAATGCATAAAGAACAGCTTGTTTTCGAAAATGTTACTCCTAGCCAGAGAAGCTATAAATAATCTTCTAACGGTATGAAACTGCAAACTTAAACTTCTAACTTACATACTAAAATGAGCTATATAGACCTTAATTTACAAATCTGGCGCCAGAAAAAAAGTGACTCTCCTGGAACATTTGAGACCTATTCTCTTGATAAAATTTCAACCGAGATGTCATTTCTGGAGATGCTTGACGTTCTTAACGAAAAATTAACCAAAGAAGGGGTTGATCCCGTTGCCTTTGACCATGATTGTCGTGAAGGTATCTGTGGGATGTGTGGCACCGTTATCAACGGTATCGCCCATGGGCCCGAGAAAGAAATCACTCTCTGTCAATTGCATATGCGAAACTTTAAAAGTGGGGACACTCTGGTCATTGAGCCTTTCAGGTCCCGTGCATTCCCCATTAAAAAAGATCTTCTCGTTGACAGGTCCGCCTTCGACCGTATCATCCAATCCGGTGGCTATGTCTCTGTCAACACCGGAGGAACCCCGGACGGTAACGCCATTCCAATCCCCGCTCAGACAGCTGAGCTTGCAATGGATGCCGCAGCCTGCATCGGATGCGGTGCCTGTGTAGCAAGCTGTCCCAATGGTGCGGCCATGCTTTTCACAAGTGCAAAAGTCTCCCAGCTTTGTCTCCTGCCACAGGGGCAGACCGAACGGAAACAGCGGGCACTTGATATGATTGAGACCATGGATAAGGAAGGCTTTGGTAACTGCACCAACGAAAGAGAATGTGAAGCGGTTTGTCCAAAGAGCATTTCCATTCGCAATATCGCCCGACTCAACAGAGAATACTTGAAAGCGGTTCTTTCAGAAGGCTAGCTCCCCTTTTCTTCAGAAAACACTAGTCCGCTGGCCTTCTGTTGTTCCCCTGTCTCCCCTCCTGAGACGGGGGAATGATTTCAACCCGGCATCTTCTCCCAACAGATTCAGTATCCACCGCCCCCCCTGTAGGTTCATTACCTACAAACGTTGAAGCTCTCCCCTTCCACAGCCTGTCTTTCCCTACTCAAAAACAATCGGTTTTTCACCGATTTACAACATCTTGCCAAAAGAATATCTTTACACCATAGACGATATGTCAATGCGGCATGGAACAGTACACCCAGTGCTGCATCATCCTGGTCACTCAAAATAGAAACGGAATTGTTCGCCCAGGCAGCATGGGAACAACTCGAAACAAGTGAACAACAGAATGAGGTGTAAAAGTGAAAGAAAGCTCTACTATGTACTGGACTGGTTTATCCCCTGATAAGGCCCGAGAAGCACTCGTCAACAAAGACAAGTCCATGAAGGACAAGCGAATGACGCTGAAGCAGGCGGTGTCTCAATTTATCAAAGATGGGGACAATGTAGGTATCGGCGGTTTTGTCAATATTCGTCAACCAATCGCTATCACTCACGAGATGATACGTCATGGCTTCAAAGACCTGACCCTCTCCTGGCAGTCTGCCGGAATGGCTCCTGACTACCTGGCGGGAGCTATGATGCTCGACGAGAGTCATTTTTCCATCAAACGTATCGAACTGGCGTATTGGGCGCATGAGGCCTTCGGTCTTTCTCCGATGTTCAGATATCTGGTAGAGCGGGGAATGGTGGAAATCGAAGACTGGAGCAACTACAATATGTCCGCGAGATTCAAGGCTGGAGCCATGGGCCTCCCCTTCATCCCATCCCGTGGCCCTCTAGGAGGCGATATCACCAGAACAAGCCGCACCAAGGTAATCGACTGTCCTTTTACCGGCCGCCCAATAGCCTTACTGCCAGCCAGTAATCCTGATGTAGCCATCATCCATGTTCAGGCGGCGGATATGTACGGAAACTGTATCATTCGTGGTACCGACTGTACTTGTGCCGAAATTGCCATGGCTTCCGCCCACACCATCGTGACCTGTGAGCAGCTCGTTTCCCATGAGTTGACAGTGAGTAATCCAAAGGATGTGGTGATTCCCTTTTTGGCCGTAGATGCCATTGTCGAAGTGCCTTTTGGATCCTATCCCGGCGCATGTCGCCGTCATTATTACTTTGATGGTGAACATATCAAACAATTTCACAACGCCGCCGAAGCAATGCGCAGGTGCGATTCCCCTGAACTCCTGCAGGCCTACTATGATGAAAATATTTTCGGTGTGGAGGAGTTCGGCCAATTTATCTCAAAGTTTTCTTTTAACAATCTAATGGCAAGCCAGGCAGCGGAGTCCTCCAACTGTGAACGGCTCGCATGATCCTTTGTGTTCTTAGAGAAATAAATATAGCAGACACAAACAATATATTTAAGGAGATCCTATGACAGCTTCAACTGACTATACTGCCCAGGAGATCATCGTCGTGGCGGGAGCAAAGATACTGGAAGACAAGAAAGTGGTGTTTGTTGGCACCGGCCTGCCAATGGTTGCATCTCTTCTAGCCAAACTAACCCACGCCCCCGGCTTAATCCCGGTCTTCGAAGCTGGTGCAGTTGGACCTCCACTGAAGGTCGGCCTGCCCCTCTCGGTGGGTGATTCCAAGACCTTTACAGGCTCCTCCTATCTAAAAGGTTTGAACTCAGCCTTCGAGATGACCCAGCGCGGATATGCCGACATCGGCTTCATCGGTGGAGCGGAGGTTGATATGTATGGAAACCTTAATTCCACCATGATCGGGAACTTCCCGGAAAATTACCAGAATCCGGCAGTTCGACTACCCGGAAGCGGCGGAGCCAGTGATATGGCAGCTTCCTGTGAACGTACCATCCTTATTGTTCCCCACGACAAGCGTAAATTCAGCAAGAAATTACAATATGTGACCAGCCCGGGCCATCTCGATGGCAGCCCTAATGCCCGTTATAATGCTGGCCTGCAGGGCAAGGGTCCCTATCGTGTCATTACCACCAAGGCGATTCTTGATTTCGACAAAGAGACCAATCGTATGCGTATCCTGCAAACCTTCCCGGGAGAGACCGTTGAATCCATCCAGGCAGCCACTGGTTTTGAGCTACTGGTAGCCTCCAACGTTTCGACCTTTGAGCCACCAACGGCAGAAGAGGTTCGTATGATCCGTGAAGACATCGACCCCACTCAGGCGTTTGTAAAACGCTCAAAGAAAGGTGAGATACACAAGATTGTCAGCAAAGGTGAACCTGCTCAAAACCCTGCGTCACCTCCCCTTGCTTACTCTCGAAAACGATAAGGCTTCTAGTTTTCAGTAATAACTGGGAATCCCCGGCCTCACTTGCTGAGGTGGGGGACTTGTCGTATAGTACCCTGTAGATGCTATATTGCTGTATTTTTTCAAAAGATAGCACGCGGGAGCCTGTCATATGAAATCATTTCAATTCAACATCAGAACCAAATTGTTCGTCAGTTACTCCTGTGTTTTCCTCCTGGTTCTTATAGTTTCCAGCCTGTGCATTTTCTATTTTGTCCGCTTGACCATCGAGCGAAATATTGAGAGTGAACTTGAGCAATCAACCAATGCCCTGCTCAATATAGTGGAAACAGCCACCGAAGTTTCCCTGAAAAATTACCTCCGGGCGACTGCAGAAAAGAACCTGGATATAGCCAGGTTCTATCACCAGCGGGCCCGCCGCGGGGAACTTTCCGAGGAGGAGGCAAAACGGCAGGTGGCCGAGATTTTCCTGCAGCAGCATATCGGCGAATCCGGCTATATCTACAGTATCAACAGCAACGGCGTTCTGCAGGTGCATCCGGAAGAATCTCTGGTGGGCGTTAATATTTCAAGCTATGCCTTTGTTGGTGACCAGAAACTCCGAAAGAATGGTTACCTTGTCTACGATTGGCAGAATCCAGGAGAAAAACACAAGCGCGGCAAGGCATTGTACATGTCCTACTTTCCACCATGGGACTGGATTATTTCGGTATCGACCTATCGCAGTGAATTCCATCAACTTGTAAAAATAGACGATTTCAGGGACAAGATTCTATCAGTAACCTTTGGCCAAACCGGTTACAGTTTCATAATGGACATCAAAGGAAATTTGGTCATTCACCCGCAACTGGAAGGGCAAAACATTTTTCAGGAGCAAGATGCCACTGGACGGTTTTTCATCCAGGAGGTGTGCCGCCGTAAGAAAGGTAAAATCATCTACCCATGGCAAAATCCAGGAGACCCCGAGCTCAGAGAAAAACTTGTCATTTTTAATTACGTTCCGGAATTCCAGTGGATCGTTGCCTCGTCCAGCTACCTGGAAGAGTTCTTCGCACCGCTAAATACCATCAGCAGATTTATGATCGGGGCAATGGTGACAGCACTTCTTCTACTCCTGCCCCTCACCTTAATGATCAGTCGCACTATCACAGCCCCCCTGCATGAATTAATGAGCTATTTCTCCCAGGTGCCAAATGGGGATTTCACTCCCCGTATCACCGGTGAATATAGTGGGGAAATCGGCAAACTCGCAGGCTTTTTCAATCAGTTCATGGCGAGACTGGAAAGATACAGCGATGACCTTAATAAGGAAATTCGAGTGCGAACTCAGGCAGAGCTGGCCCTCAGACAATCCGAGGAGATGTTTTCCAAAGCCTTTAGCCTTAGTCCCATTGGCATAATGATCCTGAGCTATCCAGAAGGACAGATAGTCAGCGTGAACGACAGTTTCGTTAAGGCAACCGGCTTCGATCGTACATTGCTGCTCAAGCGATCCCTCGTCCGGTTAAACATTTTGTCCTCAGCTGGCGATTTCATGATGTTACAGCGAGAACTCGCCCACAGTAAACATATCCGCGAACGGGCGATGACTTTTCGTACCCGCAAGCGGCAAAAGAGGCAAGCCCTGGTTTCAGCCGACCTTATCGATCTTTGGGGAGGAGAGTATATCCTCGTCGTAATGGAAGACGTTACCGAGCGTCAACAGCTGCAGGAAAGCCTCCTTGACATTGAGGAAAGCGAACGCCGAAAAATTGGTCAGGATATCCATGATGATCTCTGTCCACACCTGATCGGCACCGAGGTCCTGGCCAATATTTTACAGAGAAAACTGGGAGAAGAAAAGTCCGAAAATGGTCAGCTGGCTGAGAAAATTCGCACCCTCATAAAGGAGGCTATTCGTAAATCAAGAGGTTTGGCGCGGGGGCTCTGTCCTGTCTTTTTGGTTGACCGGGGACTCGAAGCAGCAATTGAAGAACTGGCGGTCAATATAGAAGAGGTGTATGATCTGACCTGTTTCTTTGAAGGACGGGGTCATCTGTCATTTAAAGACAGCAGAGATACAATCCATATTTTCATGATTATCCAGGAAGCTGTCTCCAATAGTGTACGTCACGCCCAGGCAGACAGCATCATTATCCGCCAGGAAAGTGTGGAGAAGCGGGTTCGGATCGTCGTCGAGGACAATGGCATTGGTATAGCCCCCCAACATGAGGCAACCGGCATGGGCCTGAAAATCATGAGGTATAGGGCGGAACGGATCGGAGCGGAACTGACGGTACGGCCAGGCAAAAACAGAGGAACACAGATAATTGTCACCCTCCATGATGTAACTATTGAGGATTATAATGACGTCTGAAACAGACATCTCCCATCACCAGCCGTAAAGGAAAGGTAATAGTTATGACTCGTATTGTAATTGTCGAAGATCACCCGGTTTTTCGTGCAGGACTGAAAGAATTGATTGAGACGGAAAAAGACCTGCAGGTCTGTGGAGAGGCTGACACGATCAATAAGGCGATGAAAGTCATTGAGGATAAACAACCGGACCTGGTCATTATCGACATAACCCTCAAAGGAAGAAACGGTATTGAACTTATAAAAGAACTGCACCGGGACATACCGCGCCTCCCACTGCTAGTGCTCTCCATGCATGATGAATCACTCTACGCCGAACGTGCCTTTCGTGCTGGAGCCAGTGGCTATATCATGAAGGAAGAGACTTCGGAATCCATTGTCAAAGCAATCCGTATGGTTCATGGAGGTCAGAGATATGCCTCCAAACAGTTCATGGCCAATGTCCTCAATAAATTTCTCAGTCACTCTCCGGAAGACACACATTCTCCCATTGATCGTCTAACCCACCGGGAACTTGATGTATTTCGCCTGCTCGGCCAAGGCATGACCACCAAAAATATCGCCATACACCTCGATCTCAGCGCCAAAACCATTGGCACTTACCGGGAACGCATAAAGGTTAAATTGGATTTGCAAAACGCTTCGGATCTGATACATTCCGCAGTCCGCTGGTTAGAGAAGGGTTACCTGTAGCCTCTCTACCTTGAGTAATTCTTATCATCCCAACGTAGTTCCTTTTTTTCACAAACTGCACACCTGTAGGTTTATTCCCTACATCCCCTGACTATTCCAGCCCAAATAAATTGAGTTTGCTACCGATTTACAATCCCTTAAGGATACTCTAAACTGTCATTATCTAACCCCGATAGACGGGAAAGGTACTAAAAAGGGACAACAGACAATGTTTGGAGGAAAAGGACGAAAGTGTGATTAATTGTCGCTCCAATAAAGCTCAATGAGGAGGTTGGCCATGCAAGAGACAGCACATCAGGAGGCACGTGCCAAAAATATTTCGAAGAAAACAGGCATGCATGATAAACGCAACTCTTTAACGGAAGCGATGGAACGTTACCTGAAAGATGGGATCAATATCGGTATCGGCGGCTTTGCCAACAATTGTATCCCAGTTGCAAGTATCCATGAGCTTATTCGCCAGGGCGCGCACAATCTAACGCTGACGATCCAATCCAATTCGATCTGCTGTGAACTACTGGCCGGCGCAATGATACTCAATCCCGACCACCTGACAATTAACAAGATCGAACTTGCTCTGCTCGGTTCTACACTTTTTGGCAACGCTCCTCTGCTCCGCCACCTCGCGAACAACAATATGATTCAGATGAATGATTACACAAGCTACGACGGCAGTGATATGGCACCACCTTGCCGTCCAGATCTACTGTTGATCCACGTGCAAACCTCCGACATGTACGGAAACAGCCAAATATTTGGTGATTCCTGCAGTAGCGTCCATGGGTTAACCCAGTCCTCTGCGACTACCCTTGTCACCACCGAACAAATTATCCAAAGCTTCCCTATCCCAAAAGATCCAAACCTGACCAAAATACCATTTGACGTTGTGGACGCCGTTGTCGATCAGCCTTTTGGAGCAACCCCGGGGGCCTGTCATGGGCATTATTGGTTTGACATATCCGAGATCCAGGAGTTTACGGAAATCAGCGAAGATTTTTGTAAAACCGGCAACAAACAAAATCTTAAGGCCTACTTTGACAAATATATCTTCGATATGGAAAATTTCGATGATTTACTCGAGCAGAAGCCGTATCCGATCCTGCAACAACTATGTCTTCAGGACGAGGCCAGCCAGTTCTCCTGAACAGAACCGCACTAATCAACGAAGGGATAAGAAAAATAATTTTACTGCATGTTCATAAAAACTCTTACCAAGGAGATCAAAATGAGACCCCCTGTACGTGTTGCAATCATCAAAGCACGCGGTGCCTCAAGCGCTGCTTCTGCTGCTATCGATCATATGAGATCCTGGGCCCTTGGCTCAAATGTAATGAGTATAAGCAACTATACTATCGGTGAAGCTCCTCCCGCAGAGCGGGAGGCCTCAATCGATGAAGTAACAGGATGTGTTGCATTCGAACAATCTGATAATGACACTGCGTATTTGAACAGGTTGTCAGTTTCTCCAGGATTCAGGCACAAAGGTATCGGTTCCCTACTTGTTCGGCATATTATTTGTCCAATAGACATAAAACTCACTTCGTTCCTTTCTTGTCCTTCATTTTTATATACCAATCTTCACTGCCATATAAAGTGTCTGAACATTCCGAACATATACCATGGCTAAAAGAAGCATCAGAATGATTTTCAATGTATGACTCCAGATTATTCCAATATCCTTTATCATCTCTGATTTTTTTACATTTTGCACAGATTGGGAGCAGGCCTTTCAATGTTTTAACATTTTCCAATGCTTGTTGAATTTCATTGAGCAGAATCTCCCTTTCTGTCTCCATCTTTTTGCGGTCAGTAATATCGTGGACAATAGAGAACGAGTAATCCTTGCCCCGTATGGAGATAGGGTTTGCATGAATCTCAACATCGCGCAACTCACCGCTAGCTAGTTGGTGTTTGAAGATGTAATAGGATCTGCCTTCAACAACCGCCCTCTCAATTTCAGCACGGATCTCCAGCTCCGGAGTCACATTTAGGTCGGGAATCCTCTTGGTGAGCATCGTTGCACGGTCGTAGCCGTAGAATTTTAATGCCGCTTTGTTCGCATCGACAATCAAGAAGGAGGTCAAGTCAACCACATACATAACGGCGCCATGGCCCTCGAAAGCTTGCTGGAACGATTCTGGGCCGACCCGGGATTGCCCCTCGTCAGCCACCAACTTGTCACTGCCCCATTCTTTGGTTTGATCTCGATCGTTCATACAGGACATCCTTTATTGATAGCATATTGTTACTGTATAATGTCAGCAATGCCCATGCACTCCCGACCGCAATAGCTTTTGTTTGGTGCAATATTTATTCATGGCTCAGGTTAAGTTTGATAGCTGTTTTCATAATTTCCTGTAGCTTATACTGTATATTGGGATCATTTTCACCAAAATGCAAGTTTCTAACCTAATACTACATCTTAATCCTCTCCCCCTCATCTTCCTTTATTCATCCATAAAAAAACTCCACTTACAGTGGAGGTCTCAAAAAGGTTCTACCAATCCGAGGTGAGGTGAGGTGAGGTGAGTCAAGTAAAGGGTGCCACCTTTCAATAATCTCTTGAAATGTCGGAATTAACGAAGCATATTCGGAATGATTTAGGTTCAAATTGATAGTAACGATGAAAGGGAGATGGTGTGGTGCAATTTACTGCCACTGTAGAACTTGAAGAAGAGGTTGCCAGATATGAAAGATTTGTAGCAGAGCTGGCTCTATTTTAAAAAGACAAAAGAGATTTCCTGCTCAACTACATCAACTGTGAACTCCATGACGATGATTGGCGGGAGGCAGGTAGATAGAAAGCCTACATGCTTAAACAGGTAGGCATAAATATTTACAGGAATTATCAACATCAAGACAGTCTTCAAGAGTAGAGATTGCCAAGCAATAGTCTCTACTCTTTTAATGACACATGTGTACCCATAGATTATCACGAGACAAATCGTTGGTGGGAGTCGTAGATATCACAATTGACGACCGACCTTATTTTGCAAATTCCTGCTAATTTTTTAGACCATTTAAAATCGCGACTCTTTGCAAGTTTTCTTCCTTGCAGTTTGTTTGATTTCTCGGTGCCACTTTATACTTCCTTATTAATTCCTCTAAAGAATTTGACAGTACCTGAAGCTCTCCAGCATTATTATTCACTTCGGTACTACTTACACTTACTTCGTTAGTTGCCTCATTCACAGCTATGATGTCTGTTGTAATTCCTTGTGTCACTGAAGCAACCTGAGAGATGTTTTCAGTTACTTCCTGAATCCCTTGTGATGCCTGAGAAATATTTCCAGCAATTTCACTCGTTGCCGAAGCCTGTTCTTCTACTGCTGTTGCCACTGTTCCTGATATTTCATTTACATCATCGATAATCGTACTTACTTCTCCAATTTCCTGAACCGTATTCTGCGTAGCTGCCTGCACACCCTCTATCTTGGCTTTAATTTCGAGGGTTGCGTCAGCAGTTTGTTTTGCAAGCTCCTTGATCTCGTTTGCAACGACAGCAAACCCTTTACCAGCTTCACCAGCACGTGCAGCTTCAATGGTTGCATTCAAAGCCAGCAGATTTGTTTGTTCAGAAATCTCTGTAATTGTTTCGGTAACCTTGCTTATCTCTTGAGCAGAATGCCCCAATTCTGTTACTTTTTCAGAAGCTTGTGTAGTCTTGGCACTTGCTTTTGCAGCCATTTCGCTGGTCTTCTCTGTATTGCCGGATATCTCCGCAATTGTCGAAGTCATTTCCTCTGAAGCAGCTGCGACCATATTTACGCTAGTAGCAGCTTGTTCGGTAGCAGCGGCTACAGAATCCATGTTAACACTCATCTCTTCAGATGCAGTCGCTACTGTCGTAGCTTTCGTCTGGGTTTCTTCAGCCACTGTGCTCAATTGTGCTGATACCGATGAAAGAGTTTCTGATGCTGTTGACAATGCTTTGCTGCTATCTAGAATGCCATTTATCATATCCCTAGAACTGCAACCGATATTGTCTAGTGCCCGTAACAACACTCCTATCTCATTTTCAGAAGAGACTTCCATGTGTTTTGAAAAATCACCTTGGGCCATTTCATCGGCAAAAGTCACGGCTTTTGATAAAGAAGACTTGACAACCCAGGCTATCAGAAAAGCCAATATGACTGACAGAATTACCGCAGCTAAAGTCATAATCATGAGAATAGAAGATGTTTTGCTACTCTGTTTTTTCATATGAACAAAAGAACTATCCATCTCTTTGAGGTGCTCTACTACGATATTATCTATGGTTGTAGATATCCTCTCTGCAAAAGGATCAAACTGCTCCATCCTTAGTGCTTTCGAGGCAGCCAATAAAACCGGGATATTGTTTGAGAGTGGGGACTTCTCATGGAGAGATGTGTGGTTGTGGTCCTTTATGTTATGGCAAAAATTTTTTCGTAAAAATAGGTTTCAGAGATGCTATCCACATAATTTGCAAGATTCATCATTTCACTATAAACATGGTTTTTACCGATGTCAGGATGCACGATATTGAACTGTCGATATCTCCAGAAGGATGTCGCCACTGCACCATAGATTATATGAAGCTGCAGCAGTTCCTTTTCCAGTTTTTCAAGTTGTCTGACGGACTCATACCCTTCAATAAGTGAAGCAGTCGAATCCATAGACAACTTTTCTTCAACTGAACAACTGCCGGCGATACACATCCCCAGGTCGAATAGTAGAAAATAGTGACACGCCTCTTCAAAATCCAACACCGCTGTTAGTTTTCCCTCATGAAAGAGGATATTGTCATAAAAAAGATCCCCATGGACCAGTCCCCTTGGCAGGTCATCGTTAATACAGCTCTGCAACTGTTTGGCTTTCTCCAATAACCATTCGGGATAATCACCATCAGTGGCAGTAACTTCAATAAATTTTTCAATGCCGTAGGAGAATCTTTTCGGGAAAGCCGGAGGAACAGCAACGTTGTGGAGTTTTGCCAGTTCCTGACCGATCTGATAATACATTTCAGCTGAAAGTGCTTTCTCGACCTGTCCTGCGATAAACTCTTTTATATAGACGGGCTTTCCTTGATACTCAATATTACCTGCACCCTCGCATGTTTTTATGAGACGGGAAGTTCGAAAGCCGTGATGATTTAGATGCTCAAGAATCGACGTTAGGAGTTGTATCTCCTCTTCACTTTTTTCATCGCAAACCGACAGGACATACTTCCCCTGCTCCGTCACGATAATGGAGCTGGAGTTGGCCTGCCCTCCATCCATTATCTGGAAATCGAGTAGTTCCCCGAGATCGTAGTTCTGCAGGAGATCTTTTATGGTTTGAGATGTCAGGACTGTGTAGGTTGCCATAGTATCGAATGTGTTTTGGTTTTATTGCTAGATTTGACTACTTTTCATACAATTTAATTGTTATTCGCTTTTTCCTCACTCATTCCATGTATCAACGCAGACTTCAATTTTGAACAATCACAAAGCCTTAATTGCTGAAACTGATCTTTTACTTTTTCAATAGAATCGTGCAAACCTGTTGACGGTAGATTGCCCTCACACTTAAGAGCTTGACGTGTAATGTCTGGAAATTTTGCTGGGTGTGCCGTAAGCAGGCTGATGACTTTGGTACCGGGATCAAAGCTTGGTATCAGCGCATTGGCGGCGGCTACAGCGACCGAACCATGGGGATCTAGAAGATAGCTATCTGCCCTGTATGTTTCAGCTATAGTCGACAAAGTATCTTCGTCTGAGACTGCAACTGAGCAGAAACCATGCTTTATTCCTTTCATCATTGCTTCGTCAAAGGCAACATATCCCTGATCCTGATAGTCACTCATCCAGCTCTTAATGGCCTCGCTGTCCTGGCCCGAGACAAAATAGAGGAAACGCCAATAATTATACGGTAGAGCAATATCAATGGCATTGGAGGGAGTCTGTTTGAGTTTTTTTCTTGAGAATCTGCTGGTTTCGAGGACTCGATGAACAGTTGCATTGCGGTTATTGGCGCAAATAAAGGATTGAACGGGAAGCCCCATCTCACGGGCAAGATACCCTGCGAATAAGTTGCCAAATGCACCTGTTGGAACAGAAAAAACAATGCTGTCACCAGTTTTGTCCACCGTCCTGAAATAACCATAGAAGTAGTGAATTGCCTGAAACATGACCCGGCACCAGTTTATGGAATTGACGCTGGACAGCCGGAGGTTTTCCACCAGTTCCTGGTCCTCAAACATCTGGGCAATGACAACATCCAGATCATCCCCACCATCTGAACAATTTTCAACAGCAACAGCATAAACATTGGGCTCACCAAGGGTGGTCATCTGTCGTTCCTGCTCCTCTGAGATAAATCCCCGAGGATACAACACCCAGCAGTCAATGGTTTTCTTTCCACAGGAAGCATACGCTGCAGCGGGCCCGGTATCCCCTGTTGTCGCAATTAAAAGAGACGCAGTTTCCCCCTTACGAGCTAAGAGGTAATCCATGGTATTGATCAAAAAACCCATTGCCACATCTTTAAAAGAGAGGGTTGGCCCATGGAACAATTCCATGACAAAGTGATCTGATTTTTTATCTAAGGGAACTACCGGAACGATTTCAGGATGGCTGAACGTTCCGGTGCTTTTACTGATTAGCGCTTTAAGCTCGTTTGAGGGAATTATGGAGTTGTCTATATATAAAGACAGAATTTCAAAGGCCAGATCATTGAAAGACAGGTTTGACCATTCAAGGAGGTGCTCCTCTGAAACCTGAGGTATTTCCCGGGGGACATACATACCACCATCCTCAGCAAACCCACGTAAAACTGCTGTTTCAAAATCAACAGGCGCAACACCACCTTTGGTACTCACATATTGTAGCATGACTATTCTCTTTCTCCGGTGATAGTTACTGTTTTCCTGAAGCTTCCCGAATTGCCTGGTATACCGCTTTGGTAATCTGGATGTCCTGCACGGCAACACCTGTTAGATCAGCAACTGTCAGCTGATTCTCAGATGTACGCCCAAGGTTCGGCTGCAAAATCACATTACCCAGCTCAAACACACTTTCCTCTTTGATCATACCGGCTTCAAGGGCTTTATGGATTTCGCCACGGGTAAGGCACTGCTCTATGCTGTCAGCAACAATAATGTCTGCCTTTTTTAGAATTTCACTGTCTAACTCCTGTTTTTCAGGAGTGTCTGACCCCATGGCCGTAATATGCGTTCCGGCTAACAGCTGTTCGGCCTGGATCAGGGGAGTACGACTGGGAGTAGCAGTTATGATCAGATTGCACTGTCGGGTCAGGGTCTCTACATCTGTTGTTGTTTCTACCGTATACCCTTTTGTTTCCATCTCAGAGATATAAGAGGCGAAATCATCATTCTCCTGACCCCAGACAACTACTTTCCTGCAATCAGTTACGGGTTTGAGATATTCTACCTGTAACCTCCCCTGTATGCCGGTACCAAAAACGCCAATTCCATTGACTTCTTTTGGCGCCATATATTTTGCCACTATCTGCCCGGCAATGGCTGTTCTTACATTGGTGAGGTAGCCTTCATCAATTAAGACGCTTACCAGCATTCCTGTTTTTTGGGAAAATAGAAGCATCAATCCAGAGCTGGATGGTAAATCCAGCTTGTGATTTTCATAAAACCCGGAAGCAATTTTGATTACAAAGTAGTCGTCCTCTTTTATATACCCATACTTTATATGGGCATCTCCCGGTGGGTTTTCAAACACCAGTTCGCCGACAGGAGGAACAACCACATTATTTTGCGAATAAGCGACAAATCCCTGCTCCAGTTGTTCGGAGATGTCTAATTTGTGAACAATTTCCTTAATTTGCTCTGCATGAAATATTGAGGTCAATTCCTACTCCTTATAACTTGCATATTTTTCTATTAAAATGGGGTTAGAAGACAGTGAAATTATCATCATAGGCGTGTATAAGCCATACGGCAAAACCGGGTCAGGTCAACCCCTCACCCTTACAATGATTATTTGAGCGCCTGTACCACCACACTGTCATTTTCACGTATCAGTTTTAAATCTTTATATATTGTTGCTCTTGACACACCGAGTATGCTGGCAAGCTGCTCAACTGACTTGCGTGCATAGAAAAGCCTCTTTGCTTCCAGCTTTTCAATCAGGATTTTTCTATGGGTCGAGTCGATTTTGTCAATACTGATATCATTGTCTACCAGAAATGATCGAATCTCCAGCTTGATGTTATCTTTCCAGTCGTTTTGAAATAAGACCTTTGGGGGCGCCTCAAGATTCATCGGCCGCAGGAAGTTTTCAAGTACATCAAGGCTCGTTTCCATAATGGAAAAATCCGCGTTGGTGCACATGATACCTACCACGTTCCCTTCATTGTCTTTTAATGCAGCAGAAATTGAACGAATACGCTGCCCTCTATTTCCAGCATTTTCATAAGGACCCTCAACCTCACTTCCATAAGGGAACTGGTTTGATGTTTTCTCAAGGGGACCAAGCAGAGAAGAGTCTCCAATTTTTCGACCGGAGTATGGATTTGCAATATAAGCAATTGAATCGCTTTCAATATCATGGATTACAACCTCAACATGGGGCTGTAATAACAGGGCAATAGCATCCGCAACAGGAACATATCTGGTTAGCCAATCTTTCATTTCACCTCGCCAATCACAACATATAACACACAGCACAATTCCATATTGTCT
>JAAELB010000131.1 GCA_024227155.1 Desulfobulbaceae bacterium | reverse complement strand
TTCATGAATGATCAGGTCCCGGCACAGTTTCAGGGCTTTGTAGTATCGTCTCTGTAGAATGTGTTCACCCATCTGGTCAATGACCGCCAATTGACTGGGGGCGGCACTCAGAAACTCTTTCACCAGTTCCCAGTAGCTGTTTTGGTGGACCACCAGGTTTTCATCATCAATATACATGAGTTGGATAGCAAAATAGACACGGCGGCCGGGCGTATTGGCATCTGTTTCACTAAGAATGTCCTTTTCGCGTAGAATAGGTACCTTGTTTTCAATGATCAGGTTGGATTTGGAGTTGCCGTTGGTGATGACCGCTCCGCCGATAATCATTTTCTCGTTTGGTTTTAAGGTCAGTTTTAGCGCCATGTTTATCCCTTGAGACCTTTGAAAAATACACCCTTTTGCTCCATCTCTACGTTGGGCTCAAATTTTAATCCTCAAAATACTCTATGGTATTCCTCCGGTTAAAATTCTTGCCCGCCTTGAACTGAAACAAAATTGGGCATTTTCTAAAGGTCTCCCTTTGGTTGTCATGTGAGTATCAATACAGAATCGTTAACAAATACAGCAATTATTGTGCCATATACATAGCGCATGTTCTACTATGCATATTGGAAGTTTTGCGGAAAACTTTAATTCTAATTTTAATCGTCCACAATTTTACTGAAAACCATAGATTTTCACGCTTATCGACATACAATGAAACATGAAGCAGAAGTTTATATTTAAATGTCACAGTTATCCTTTAAATGTGAAGCATGCAAATTTATGGTGGAACATGAAGGTTTTACCAGGTGCATCTCAGGCCAAAGAGCCGGGAGAAGATTGTACACGAAAAAAATATAACCTGTTTCTAATAAAGGGTATCAGTTTTGCAATGATTGCTGACAGGAAGGCAGACTGTTGGCCAAACAACAAAAAAGACTAAAGGTTTGCCCCAATTTGCCGATAGAGTAGGCGTATCGACAAGTATAATATGCAGATTGTCCTTCTACAAACAGAAAACCCGTATCTGAGGATATTGCGATATAAGGCATCTATAAACAGACAGGAGGAGTATCATGCCTTTAAAAGTATTGACCGTAGACGACAGCAAGACGATCCGGATGATTGTTAAAAAAGCATTCAAACCGTACGACTGTGAATTGGTA
>JAAELB010000130.1 GCA_024227155.1 Desulfobulbaceae bacterium | reverse complement strand
CTTGAGACACAGAACGGCCTGTGTCAGGGGCGGAATGATGGTGTTTCCAGCGGCGTAGCGTGGGTTTCGTAGGTTGCGGTTGAGCGATGCGAAACCCAACATTAAGCACCCCGACATACGAGGGGCATGCCCGGTAAAAGGGTGTATTAAAATGACAACTTTTTTATTCATCATGTCTCGTTAAAATGAAATAATCTGTTGTCGGGTTTCGTTCCTCAACCTGACCTACGGGCTGAAAAAACGCTCGTGCTCACCAGTCAGCTTGATTGATTTGTTGTGCCACCATCTGCCTTTTTAGACTCTATTGCCTCGTGCTCTTTAGGGTAATGCTTTTTCAAGCAAACAGGGCAGATACTGTGACTGAAGTCTGCTTCAGATCTATCTTGTACATAGACTTCGACTTGGTTCCAGTTTCCGGCATCGTCACGGATTTTTTTGCAGAATGAACATATTGGAAGTATTCCTCTGAGAATTTTAACTTCCTCAAGAGTCTTCTGCAGCTTTTCCACTGTGTCGTTGAGTTTTTTTAAAATGGGATTAGTGATTTTAAAAAAAAGACTAACACCTATTCCAATTATTGTCATCGCAAATAACCCACTGATGAATGCAGCCTTAATAAACGGTGCTCTTATTTCTGAAAGATCTATTTTTGCAACTATGCCTAAATTTAATTCAGTCACCGGCTCATGGGCAGCCAATACTTTTACCCCTCGGTAGTCATAGCCTATAATCGTGCCGGATTTTCCTGAAAGTGCCCGTCTCATAGGCTCTGCTAACTTAGATTTCCATTGAACCGGCTTTGGATTGTTTAGATCATGGTGTCGATGGCTTAATAGAAAAACAATTTGATCATTTTCCTTTGTTGACAATGTAAACTCACCTGTTTCACCGAAGCCGCGATATTTAGAATGAGCATTCCTTATTTGGTTAAGCGTTGCTCGTCTTGCTCCATAAGGGTAATCGTTACTGTAAACCCTGTCGAAACGAGCGATTGCTTCAATTAAACGCGCCTGACTTTTAGCTGCGACTTCAAGCCGAGCTTTTTCTTCTTCAAATGCAGTGTTGTAAAGGATGTATATAGTAACAGCCTCGATAACAAAAACGACAGAGGCCATTATAACAACTAACAAGAGTACTCTTTTACGTGGGTTCATTTGAATATCCAATTTTCCCAAAGATATGCAGCAGCACAACAGTGTTGATAGACGGAAAAAATTCCATGATATCGGATCCTATATATGGAAAACATTTCCGCCTGTCCGTGTATTAAATCAAAATACGGCAAATACTGCTCTTGATAGTTATAATTCCGTTATCCATTTTCACTTTTTCTATTGAACAGTATATTATGATGAAAAATGGAAAGCAATGTAAGGTTTGAACTATATCTGATTTAAATTATGGTGGCAGTTAGATGGTATATGCCCAATATCATAAGGGAAAGTCTATGGCGTTAACAATGAATCTTCAGGGAAGTCCTATGTGTCTTTGAGCATGCCGGCTTGAATTAAGCCTGGCTTGCCTTTGCAAAATGCCGGTAAACCGTGGGGCGGTTGTCGCCGGTTTTAAAGCCGAGTCGCAAAAATTCTTTTACAATTTCCTCATGTCTGTCAATGTGCCAGGCGTAGTGTGGGTTTCGTAGGTTGCGGTTGAGCGAAGCGAAACCCAACATTAAGCACCACGACATACAAGTGGCATGCCCGATAAAATGATGCAGTAGAATGACAACTTTTTTATTCCTCATGTCTCTTTTTAAATGATATTCGCTGTTGTCGGGTTTCGTTCCTTAACCCGACCCGCTGATATGTCGGAGATGTTTGATATGGATACAAACGGTGCTGTCAGCAATGTAATCAAGAACGTTGAGAGATTACAAAAAAAAGACAGATCGGTT
>JAAELB010000129.1 GCA_024227155.1 Desulfobulbaceae bacterium | reverse complement strand
TAATGGGAAAGAATGCTTACTGCTAAACCTTCCATTTTATTTAACGGGTTCTATTGTAGAATATTTAAAATGGATGATATCCAATGACAAACCAGCTCAACAAGTAAAATGAACCGGGTGTGACCGGTTATTTTTAAGTTATGTACTAAAAATAAGAATTTAAAGCAGCTATAGAGAGATCATTTGCAAGTAAATAATTGGTTCGAGTTTGCGATTTTTAGTCTGTTTACTTTTGCAGTAATCCTTATTGGACTCCCTGTATCAATATATTTGTTAAAAAAAGGAGTTGAAGGATTTAGGAGATACAGATTCAAAAAACTTCCCCCAAATTTCTTGGTAGCACCAGGGCTTGGGACTTACTCTGTTGAAGTAGTATTTTACGGTGTTTTTATTTTTGCCTTTGCTATTTGGTACCTTTTTATTGATAAAGGTGGGCAGTTACTAAATTTTATAAGTGAAGCAAAGGCGTTTTTTGCCCCGTAGGTATAATTCAACTTATGAAACAAAAACTATTTCAGGAGCCAGCAAAAAGATAGCCAGACATTACAATATCAAAGGTAGATAATCGATAATATTAAAAAAACACATCACAATCGTGTACAGTGGAACGCAAGAGGCTGGTCGTTTAGCTTTCTTTTCCGTTCCGCTCAGAAATTTAAGTTTATCAAACTAACTGTGTCACGCAATCTTGCGTCCACTGACACAGGTCGTTAATATTGCCATATCGAAGGTCGAAATATTCTACCAACGCCCCAGATTTACTACAGTACACCTAAAAAGATGTTGCCCCTAAAGCCTAACAAGAAAAAAGCAATATGAAATTCCAGATTATCCAAGAGCATTTCAAATTTAAAAATTGAATTAAGATTTCACAAAGGTCTTTGGTAATCTTGAAATTTGAAATGCTCCATTTTGGGCTGATTTTCTTGAGTAGATCAAGCAGATATTTACAGAATAGGATTTATCATCTGTTGCGCCTACAATAGCCCCCGATAACTCATCAAAGCACTGTTCTACTTTGCACCTCTGAGAGAAGAAAACGGTACGCAATTGTTGATAAATCCTGAGAACTGAAGTGCGGGTTACCCTAAAAAATCACAAGTAAATGCTATGGAGATTCAATGGCATGCCTGGAGGGGAGAAGTAATATGATTCTCTGGTATTTTTTGAAATAGAAAACTCGTATAACATGATAAATCGATGTTGTTTTAGGGTCGTTATAAAAAATTCTACTGTGACATGCCTTAAAAGGCTCCTGATTACTGATAGTTGATAAAAAAGAGCGCACCTCTCCCGGTTAGTTCTGGTTTCGAACTTTTTTTTACAGATGCTGCTAAACAATCTCTCCGAAAAGGCTCTAGCTCAGGATGAGTCTATCAAAGGTACGGGTAAGTCATCCGTACTGATCATTTCCCCTTTACCGCATTCTGGACACAAAGTGATATCGATTGTGGTTAAGCGCAGCATTATTTCCCTGATAGTTTCTTCCTGTTTCTCAACTGTTTTAAAATTGGGTTCTATCAGTCGTTGAATTAAAGGGATGCTCTCTTTCTTATTTGCACTCGCCAGAAAGCCATAGTAACGTATTTTCATGAATCCGCTTGGTAGAATATGCAGGAGATATCTGCGAATTAATTCTTCTGCAGTTACCGTCAATTCCTTACTTTTATTTTCATCACTGCGGTCTCTGTAAGTAAATGTCACATTACCACCCTTCAGTGTTGTAAGACGATTGTTTGTTATTGCCACACGGTGAGTATAACGACCCAGATATTCAAGTACCTGCTCCGGTCCGCCGAAAGGCTGCTTTGAATATGCTATCCATGACTTGTTTTTTACTACTTTAATGAGTTGCAAGAATTCCTTTTGCACCTCAAACTCAGAGGATCTTCCGTAAAATTTCAGTTTGTCTTGTTTGTATGCAGTCTCAAGTTTTTTCAGGTACCGTTTCCGAAACTCTTTAGCCAGTGACTGAACTCTGAAAAGGTATTTGTTTTTAACCGCAATCCATTGTTTCTTATCAAATGACAAGGCACCTGCGGGAATAATGCAATGCAGATGGAAATGATCCATAAGCTTCTGATTCCAGGTGTGCAGGACAGAAACAAACCCCAGTTGCCCCTGAAGGCGCCACTGAGGATCTGTTGCAAAAACCTGCAGTGTTTCTTTGACAGCCACAAACAGAATAGAGAGCATGATCTTCTTATTTGTAAGAATGAGTGGATTGAGCTCATGCGGTAGTGTGAATACATTATGGAAGTAAGAACAGGGAAGCAGCTCAGCTTTTCTGGCACTGAGCCACTTCTCTTTTACAAGAGTTTGACATTTCGGACAGTGCCTGTCGCGGCAAGAATTGTAAGCATTCTTTTGAAAACCACAGTGATTGCAAACCTCAATATGGCCTCCAAGTTCCGCCGTCCGACATGTTTCTATGTGCCTCATAGTCTTCGATTGTTCAGGAGATAAATAGTTTTTTCTCCGAAAGTCCTCTCCGTACCTACGAAAGACTTCGGCTAACTCCAATGGAATCTTATTTTTACTCATCATCGTCCTCCTTTCCTGTACCCAAAGAATCAAGAGGACTTTTCAGTTCTACATATCTGGCCGGAACGATATGCAGGTAAATCGTGGTTGTTTTTATGGAGGCATGGCCAAGGAGTTGACTGATGGTGTAAAGGTCATAGCCGTTATATAACAGGTGAGTGGCAAAGCTATGGCGGAGTGTGTGAAGGCTGCAGGGTTTACTTATGCCTGCTTTTTTTTTGCGTCATAAAGAATCTGTGAGACAGATGCGCTGCAAATATGTTTTTTCTCTTTTTGACCAGGGAAAAGCCAATATTCAGGTGAATACTCCACCCAGTATTCTCTAAGCTCATCAAGAAGTTTCTCGGATAGAGTGGTATATCGATCTTTACGGCCTTTGCCCTGTTCTACCCTGATCACCATCCTTGATGGGTCACTTTCAATATGTTCTGGTTTCAGTCGAATGGCTTCTCCAACCCGAAGCCCAGCACTGTAAATTGTCTTGAGAATAACCCTGTGTTTGAGATTATCGATGTTGGATAAAAGGCGACGGACCTCTTCCATACTCAATACAGCAGGTAGTTTTCTACCTCGGGGACGTGATGGCAAACCAAAACGATCATCTACCTCACGTCCACAGATATGTCGGTAGAAATAAGTGATACCGGAAAGATAATTCTTACATGATGACTAGGCCAGTTTGCGTTCTAATAAAAGATGACGGAAATATGCTCGAACTTGATCATCACTCAGATTATCCGGTGCCAAATTGTAATAATTTGCCAATCCTTTCATCGCAGCGATGTAGCCCCGCTTCGTGTGGTGCGCCAGACCATGAAATTCCATATGGTCATTAAATTTCTTTCTAATTTCGCTACTCATGTGAACCTCCTCGGTTAAAATAGATAAGAACGACGTTACAAGTTTTTATCGACCAAAAAGGTTCTTTGTGTAATCTGTATTTGTAATGAGAAAAATGGTAAGACCAACTGTCAGGAAATTATTAGACAAGGAGCATGAGGGCGCCACCTTTCCGCGTAGCGGTTCAGTTCACAGGAAACATCATTACATGGTGAAACTACTTTCACAGTAGTATTGCCGATGAACATATTAAAAATCAAGTGGGCTCTTTGTTTCCTTCTTTGTGGTACTTTTCACCGTATGAGTGTAAATCATGGTTGTCCTTACATCTGAGTGGCCCATCAACTCCTGAATGGTTCGAATATCATAATTTGCCTGCAGAAGGTGACTGGCAAAGGAATGGCGAAATGTGTGTGAAGTGACTCTCTTGGGTATATTTACCTTTTTCACAGCCGTTCTGAGGGCTTTCTGCAAAAGTGACTCGTGCACATGATAGCGTCTCTGTTCGCTATTTTTTTCAACGATGGTGAGCTTTTTTGCTGGGAAAAACCATTGCCATACAACCTGCATTCCCGGACAATTGTAACGAGTATCTAATATAAACGTCTAAAAAAATAGAAAATATTGTGGTTTCCCCTTGCAATAATCCTCGTTACGGTATATGTTGTTGTAACGAGAAAAGGGAGGGGTTATATATGGCAGCTATCGTGTACCAGACAAACAAAAAGACCGGGGTTACTTACGTTTACGAGTCAACATCCTACTGGGACAAAGAGAAAAAACAGTCCAGGGCAAAACGAAAGTGTATTGGTCGCCTAGACCCCGAAACAAAAAAGATCGTTCCCACACGCAAGAAGAAGCAACAGAGTGCTACGGCAAAACCCAAACAGGGTCCTATTCCCATCACCGGTTCGGACCGTAATTTTTTTGGGGCTACTTATCTTTTCAACCGCATTGGGGATATCACCGGTGTCAAAGATGACCTGAAAACTTGTTTCCCAAATAGTTATCGACAGATCTTGTCCATCGCCTATTATTTGATCTTGGAGAACAAAAATCCTCTCAGCCGTTTCCCCCATTGGGCTGCCATCCATAGGCATCCTTACGGTGATATCATATCATCACAAAGAAGCAGCGACCTGTTCGCTTCAATTACTGAGGAAGACAAACAGCGATTCTTTCAGATTCAAGGGAAGCGGAGGGTTGAAAAAGAATTCCTTGCTTACGACACCACATCTGTATCCAGCTATTCCCAATGCCTCCGGCAGGTCCGTTATGGTAGAAATAAAGACCATGAGCATTTACCGCAGATCAATTTATCACTCTTGTTTGGCCAACAATCCCGTCTTCCCTTTTATTATCAGAAACTGGCTGGAAACATTCCCGACGTTAAGACACTAAAAAAACTGCTGCTCGACATGAATACACTGGGTCATAAAAAGTTCAAGGTAGTCCTTGATCGAGGTTTCTACAGTGCTGCTAATATCAACGACCTGTATAAACACCACATGAAATTCCTGATTGCAGCCAAAACATCGCTGAAACTAGTAAGGAATAATCTTGATAGCGTTCGAGATAAGATGCGTAACTGGACCAATTATAGCCAGGATAATAAACTGTATACCTATTCAGTTCCTGTTGCCTGGAATTATGTCCAAAATCGACCGTACAAGGGTGACAAAATAAAAGCAAAGCGTCGTATGTACCTCCACCTCCACCTTTACTTTTCTCCAGAAAGGGCATTAGAGGACGAAACAGCATTCAACAACCGAATAGCTCAACTACAGAACGAATTGGAAAGCGGCCAGCGACACCCGGATCACGAAAAACAATATACCAAATATTTTGAAGTTAAAACGACTCCGGTCAGGGGTACGAAGGTCATGGCTAATGATGAGGCGATGGCGGAGACCAAGCGCAATTACGGTTATTTTGCTCTTTTAAGCAATGAAGTCAAGGATGCGGTGACAGCCCTGGAAATCTACCGTAACAAAGATCTGGTGGAAAAAGCCTTCTGTAATCTCAAAGAACGTCTGAACATGCGCAGACTATCCGTTTCATCGGAAAAAAGCCTGGATGGCCAGATTTTTGTCCAGTTTATCGCCTTGATCTTTTTGTCCTATATCACAAAGAAAATGCAGGAAGGGAACCTGTTCAAAGATTATACGCTACAGAAAATGCTGGATGAACTTGATATTATTGAATGCTTTGAGGTAGCAGGTCATATATTACAAGTCGGAGAAATAACCCAGCGACAGAGGAGCCTGTATACGAAATTAGGCATCACGCCTCCAACCTCGTTACAATGAGGCGGGAATCCAGGATGTAACGTTCTATCAGGCAAGGGAACCATACGATCTTTACAGCCTTTGCCACGTCGTATGTGAATGAGTTTACGGTCACTGTCAATATCACCTACTTCAAGTGACAATGCCTCTGTTAAGCGTAGCCCCATTGAATAGGT
>JAAELB010000128.1 GCA_024227155.1 Desulfobulbaceae bacterium | reverse complement strand
GTGGCCAGTCCGTCTGAATCCATTCAAGTCCGTGAAGGGTCCGTGAAGGGTCCGTCGAGCCTCCTCAACAGTCTGTCACGAGTCCGTCACGAGTCCGTCAGCAATCGGTGGGGACCCACGGACTGAATGATTCTGACGGACCTGCCACGGACTGTTCACGGACTGTTCATGGACCCTTCACGGACCCTTCACGGACCCTTCACGGACTTGAATGGATTCAGACGGACTGGCCACGGACTTGAAACGGAAAAAAAGTTCACGGACTCTTGACGGACTCTTGACGGACCCTTCACGGACCCCAAAAATGCAGTCACATGCACTACGGACTGATTTTGAGTCCGTAGAGCCCATACGGACTCGCTACGGATTCATCGAAAAAGTTTTACAGGAAAACTTTTTCGCACACTCGACGGACCCCTCACGGACCCTCGTCGGACTCCTCCCGACCTCGACGGACCCCCCATGGACTCTTCACGGACCCTCGATGGACCCCCCACGGACTGGGGCGATTTTGGCCCCTCAGTCCGTGAAGAGTCCGTCAATGCATGTGACTGGGACATAATGAAATTTATACGACACAGCATACACGGAAGCCGTCGCCATATGAACGATCACGTGACCGCTTCTAGCACCGCTGATTTGTCAGGCGGTATTGACTGTATTGATGGCTCGGGAGCAATGGTAAATGCAATTCCTCAGAGGTTTGATAGTGTTTGATCAAAGGGCCCCTGATTTTCACCAAAAAAGTGTACGTTTTTTTAATATTTTGGGATGATTTGTAGTTATTTTTGATTGATAAAAATCTTAAATATC
>JAAELB010000127.1 GCA_024227155.1 Desulfobulbaceae bacterium | reverse complement strand
GGATCGAAGTCTACGCTATCTCCCGATAAAAGAACTCGGGAATGGCAACAGGGGATTGATTGTACATGTCATCCCCGAACGTTTTTATCGGGGATCCAGTAGTTATTTTACCACCACTTTTGGAGTAGTTACGTAGGATTGAGCTAACTGCCCAATATCATGATTAATATCAACAAAGCTATGCTGCCCGCTGAGAATACCCTCGATCCGCTTGGTCAGCTCAAGCCATTGTTCTCTAGGCAAGGCAAAATCGGAACCAAGATTGAGCAACGTCTGCTGTCGCACACCCTTCTCGGTTCGCTTGGATTCGACCAACCGGTAGCTGTAATAATTAGAGCCGTCCTTCCTGCTTTTGATAGCTGTTCTTCGAATATACATGGAGACGAGATTGGCATAAAAACAACCCTATGTTAATAGTTAGATATTTTTTTTGGAACTACCAAATTATTTCAAAAACTATATCTTTGATATTGTGTACTTAAATATTTTTCAAAATGATAAATACGGCATTACTGAGGAGCTTGGGAATCATTCGCAAAAAGTTGGGTTAAGAACCAATACGGATATATAGGTATGATAGGGAGTAAAAAGAAGCGTGATTTTGTTTATTATGTCGTCAAAAGTTTTCCTGTTGGAGAGTCCTGTCAACTGATCACGTTGCGATTCACTGATCACTTGATAAAAATTACGATAGATCCCCAGTAGGCCATTTATCATATGTGTATCAAGTTCATTTAATCTGTTTTTAGTGGTTGCAGCAAAAAACACATCCTGTGACTTAGAGCGGAGGACATAGCAAACCGTCAGCAGATGGGACTCGTCAAACTTGGTGGTGAAGGTTTGCTCGGTTTTTCCAACAATTTCGACAGCGTTAAGAATTTTTTCAGAAATGACAAAATCTTCCCATATGATTTCGTATTTTTCCCTTTTAAAATTCAACTGGTAACAGGGGTGACCATTTCTGTCTAGCTTCAGGATGGACATCTCAGGGGCCCTGATAAACTCCTCAAGTGTTTTTAACAGGCTGAATTCCATGAGTTCAAGGTCATGAATTGCAGTCATATTGACAAGTTTGTCAAGAAATCGTGGGGCATTGGTCATTTGATTCTGAGACTCCTGTTGTCTGGTAATAAAATCTGGTTGGGAATGCGCCTGTGCCCTGTGGGTGAAATTCATCGAGTTGCTTGTTTTTCTTGACAATTCCGCAGGCTGATTACAGTAGGCGCTTGGTTTTAGCATTACAGAATAGCTTGGTACAAGTCAAGTGGATTAATGACGTTAAACCAAAATCAAATCGGACGACGGGCTGGACCAACTTGAAATAGAAATTTGCAGGAGAGGGGAGTTGCGATAATGGTTGCCTGCAAGAGAAACTTTTACCTGCAGGTAACCATAGACATTTTCACTACCGTCGGATTTTTTTCAATGAAGTGCAGCAACAGCATCAATATAAAAATCAGTAAAAATCCCATCCACCCCGGCATCTGACCATTTCTTTATCTCGCTCACCTTGTTAACCGTAAAGATATTTACTTTAAAACCACGCGCCTGTGCCTGTTTCATGAAATCAACAGAAAGGGATCTGTCCCAGAGATTTACCGCAACTGCATTTAACTCTTCAGCGGTTGAAAGCAAGGTCTCATTGTAAAAATCACCTTCAAGTGCACGGTGTAGTACGTCATAGAACACATCACGTTCGGCCTGATTGGTGTAGGCAGCATCTATAAGGTGCTTATTTTCGGCAAAGGTAATTTTCTTTGGCAGAATGAAGGCCTCAGCAGGGTAGGCAAACACCTTGTGGAAGTTTTCCGGTCCGCAGGGAAGCTTTGGCAGGAGTTTGTCCCTGAGGATAGCGCCGCAGATTAAGGCAAGATCTAGTTCAGGGCAATGCTTTTTGAATTGTCGAAGTTCATCCCAGTCAAAAGAGCTAATGAGGAAATTATCTATGGCGAGACGCCCGGAGTCGAGCCATCTACGAATAAGTTGTCCGCTGGGAGAGCCGCTTCCCATGCCTTTTAACTCCAGGTTCATGGTTATTTTTCTTCCAACTGGCAAAGATGCCACAAGTTGCAGTACTTCTTCGAGTTTTGGTATTCGGTCTTTTCCCTGTTCGGGATCACCGGAATATATCTCTGAAATTTCATCCCAGGTGGTAGTCTGGACAGGTCCTACACCCGTTGAGACTTCGCTGAGATCAAGATTGTGTATGACTATCAGCTCACTATCAGCTGTGAGTTGTACATCGAACTCAAAAGCTGATGCACCTTCTTCTAGAACTTTTTTGAATGCTCGTATGGTGTTTGGATTAAAATTGTCATAGTTACAGCCTCTGTGGCAAATAATTTGACATTTTTGTTCTCTCTTCATTACCTGTCACTCCAATCATATTTTTTCAAAACAATTTGCTTTTGCGTGGGTTTGAACCCTCGTTTGTGTTCAAACAAATGGCCATTGGACAAGCCCTGCTTTCAAGCTTTGTGTCCTATGGATTCTATTTGGTCTGATTGGGGAAAAAAGTCAATGATATTGAATTGCAAGGGACAGGTAACCAAGCTGCAGGGGTGAGGTAGCATAGGGCAAAGAAAGAAGGTCGCAAATCCTAACCCGACTAGTCGAAAACTTTTTAGAATCGCTGGATAAGTGCCTTGGTGGTTATTTTATGTATCTGATTTAAAAACGGTCTCCTGAATTCTTGTTTTTTATGACAGGTTTTCTGGAGTAAGGCACTAATCGAAATCTGTTTGTTGGTTAAACAGAATTGACAAAACATCGTATCCAATGTAGTATGTTTGTCCGGGTTATTTATAAGTAGCCTCTTCTGTAAGCTAAACACTTGATGAACAAAGAGGAAAATCTACAGATCCGCAATTGTCAAAAACTGCAATATGTTTATATTGTAATGTGTCCAATGTAAAAAGTGGAATAAATTGAATCAAGATTCAAACAGCACCTCAAAGGCTCCAATTTCCGTATCAGATAATGTGCTAATCAGCCTCAGGCGGATCACCCAGGCTATCGATTTACATTCTCGCCAGTTGGTTAGACAGCATGGTATCACGACACCGCAGCTCATTATCTTAAGACAGATACAAGGTGAGGAAGCCCATACTGTCAGCCAGATAGCCAAGCTGGTCAGCTTAAAACAGGCTACTGTGACTGATATTTTAAATCGATTAGAGCGTAAAGGGCTAGTGCAGCGACAAAAAGATTTGGGTGATCGCAGACGTGTATTAATTACAGAAACGGATGCAGGTAAAAAACTTCTTGATGCAGCACCATCACCGTTGCAAGAGACCTTTCTAGAGAAATTTGAAAACATTGATGACTGGCAACAGAATATGATTTTGTCATCCCTGCAACTTTTGGGGAGTTTAATGACAGATGAAGAAAAGGTAGTGGCACCCATTTTATCAACCGGTGAGCTCACCGGTTCTTTTGGTAATTCGACAGAGAACAAAAACCTCTGAGGCCTGCTTTTAGAGCTCATGGGTTCGAAATATAAATGAAAAATTCATACTTTCAAAACGGAGATGTTTTATGATCGATTTGGAGCTGT
Source organism: Desulfobulbaceae bacterium (assembly GCA_024227155.1). Lineage (GTDB taxonomy): Bacteria > Desulfobacterota > Desulfobulbia > Desulfobulbales > Desulfocapsaceae > Desulforhopalus_A. The sequence continues at coordinate 72,952 of JAAELB010000127.1, read as the reverse complement.
TGAGGAAATTATTTTCGGAAGGAAAAGTATCAAGAAGAGATTTTATTGCTCAGGCTACAGCGCTTGGCGCGACCGCTGCACTTTCTCAATCTATTTTTGCTACAAATTCTTTTGCTGCAACACCAAAACCTCAGCACGGAGGGCGTTTGCGCATTGGAATTTCCGGAGGGTCTACCACTGATACAATCGATCCGGCAGCCAGTACAGACATGATGAACCAGGTCATTATTAACGGGCAGCTGGGAAACAGTCTGGTCGAAATCGACCATGAGAATAAACCCATCCCTGAGCTTGCCGAAAGCTGGGACAGTTCACCTGACGCGAAGGTATGGAATTTCAAACTACGAAAAGGCGTGGAATTTCATAATGGAAAAACAATGGACGCCGATGATGTCATCCATTCCCTCAATCACCATAGAGGAGAAGGTACAAAATCAGCCGCTAAAGTTATTGTTGAATCCATCGAAGAGATTAAAAAGGACGACAAATACTCAATCTCTTTTGTCTTGAAAAGCCCCAATGCGGATTTTCCATTTTTGTTGAGTGATTACCATCTCATCATAGCTCCGAAGAACAGTGATTTTAAAGATGGTATATTTAGCGGCGGCTATATCCTGCAAAAATATGAACCCGGTGTTCGTGCCTTTACAACTAAAAACCCCAATTATTTCAAGAGTGATCGGGCATTTTTTGATGAAGTGGAGACCTTGGGCATTAACGATGTGAACGCCAGGACCAACGCTCTTAAAACTGGCCAGATTGACATAATGAATCGGTGCGAACTCAAGACCGTTCATCTTCTCAAAAGGATGAAAGGCATCGAAATAATCCGTCAAAATGGTTTTAAGCACTACACCTTTGCCATGCAGTGTAATACCGCACCTTACAACAATAATGACGTACGACTGGCCCTGAAGTATGGCGTTGACAGGGAAAAACTGCTCAAGACTGTTCTCCGTGGTTACGGCTCTATAGGTAATGATCATCCAATCAGCACGGCTAATCGTTACCATGCATCGGAACTTGAACAAAGACAATTTGACCCTGATAAGGCGAAGTTCCATTTGAAAAAGGCAGGGTTAGCAGATACTACCTTTGATTTTCATACTGCAGAAGCTGCCTTTGTAGGGGCAATAGACGCAGGCGTTATCTATAAAGAAACAGCTGCCAAGGCGGGGATCAATATCAATGTGGTTCGAGAGCCAAATGATGGGTATTGGTCAAACGTCTGGATGAAAAAACCATGGTGTGCAGTTTTCTGGGGTGGACGGCCCACAGAAGATATGATGTTCAGCACGGCATACGCTGCCGATGCAGCCTGGAACGATACTTCCTGGCAGCATAAACGTTTTAATGAGCTACTCATAGGGGCCCGTGCCGAGCTTGATGAGACGAAACGACGATCAATGTATGTCGAAATGCAAAGTATAGTAAGAGATGAAGGTGGAGTTGTCGTGCCAATGTTTGCAGCGGATCTTGCAGCAACATCAGATAAAATTGCCCACGGTCCGGTGTCTGCAAACTGGGAGTTGGATGGCCTTCGTGCTCCTGAAAGGTGGTGGTTCAAGTCCTAGGAGGCTGTCCGAGAATGCGCTTTTGCCCAAACTCTTCGGAATTGTCAAAAAATAATGCTCGCAGATAGCGTAGACTTCGATATCATACATATGGCTGTGCTTATTTTGTGAAAATTCCTCGATTTTGAACAAAATCCCTATTCTCGGACAAGCTCCTATCCCGCGGAATTTGTATTCCGCAAAAGTGGTAATGACAGCTTTCATCTCACTGCGACTAAATCAAATCCAATAAATAATATCAGGGGATTACGAAAAATGGAATCCTTCTGATTGTTTCCTTTTTCAGAGTTAGACAGGTCTGTGTTTTATGAATTCACTTGCTTCAATGATTACTAAGCGTATTGTGTTTGGGGTTTTGACTCTAATGGCAATTTCCCTGTTAATTTTTATCGGGGTAGAGGCCTTACCTGGTGATCTGGCAGAAGCCATACTCGGACAGAATGCAACCCCCGAGACCATACAGGCCTTTCGTACGGAATTGAAACTGGACCTGCCAGCCCATGTCCGTTATTTTTCATGGATAAATGATTTCTTCCATGGAGATCTTGGCAATTCTTTAGCAAATGGACGACCAATAGCTGAGGTTATCGGATGGAGATTTGCCAACAGCATGTTTCTGGCGGTGACTACTGCTCTGTTTGCCATTCCTATTGCAATACTTCTTGGATTAATCGCTGCAATTTATCGCGACTCGTGGTTCGACCGTTTGATATCTGTCACGACATTGAGTGCAATCTCCCTTCCGGAATTCTTTGTGGCATACATCCTTATAGCGCTCTTTTCTGTACAAATTGCCATTTTCCCCTCCATAAGCAGTATTAACGAGGATATGTCTTTACTGACAAAGCTGCATGCCATATTCCTTCCCGGCCTGACCCTTGCGCTTGTGGTCATTGGGCACATGATGCGCATGACCAGGGCCGCTATAATCAATGTACTATCCAGCCCCTTCATTGAAATGGCAACCCTTAAAGGGATAAGCCATAAACGGATTATCATCAAACATGCTTTACCAAATGCACTCTCTCCCATCATCAATGTGGTGGTCTTAAACCTGGCCTATCTGGTTGTGGGGGTTGTAGTTGTTGAGGTTGTTTTTGTCTATCCTGGGCTCGGTCAGTTACTAGTGGATGCAGTTTCCAAAAGAGATCTACCTGTAGTGCAGGCGAGCGGATTGATATTTGCGGGCACCTATGTGTTTTTAAACCTGACAGCGGATGTGCTGTCAATGATCAGTAATCCTAAGTTGAGAAACCCCCGGTAAGGAGAAGGTTTAGCAAATGTTCACGTTATTAAAACAATCACCATTAAGCGCCAAAATTGGCTTAATTATCATACTGCTGAATCTGTTCACTGTAATGCTGGCACCTCAAATTGCACCGTATGGAGAAACTGAACTCATTGGTGACGTATGGGCACCGATAAGCTCTGAGCACCTGTTGGGAACAGACCAGTTGGGACGCGATATGTTTACCCGGGTTATCTACGGAGCAAGAAACACGATCTCCATTGCCCTGGCTATCGTCTTTCTCTCGTTTACTGTTGGCTCTATTTGCGGCCTGCTGGCAGCAACTCTTGGGGGATGGGTCGACCAACTGATTGGTCGAGCAGTCGATATAATCATGGCCTTTCCAACACTTATCTTTGCTCTCATGGTGTTATCAGTTGTGGGGACATCAATACCAACGTTGATCGTTGTCATTGCCATACTTGATTCCACCAGGGTTTTTCGCGTTTCAAGGGCTGTGGCAATGGATGTTGAGGTGATGGATTTTGTAGAAGTTGCACGTCTGAGAGGCGAAGGACTGTTGTGGGTCATGCGCAGTGAAATTCTACCCAACGTCATGCCCCCATTGATTGCAGAATTTGGTCTTCGATTCTGTTTTGTCTTTCTATTTATCAGTTCACTTAGCTTTCTTGGCCTGGGTATTCAGCCTCCAACAGCGGATTGGGGCTCAATGGTTAGGGAGAATGCCGGTGCGATTTCGTTTGGGATTTTTTCACCAATGTATCCCGCACTGGCCATTGGCGTTTTGACCATCGGTGTCAACCTCGTTGTTGATTGGATGCTTAAACGAAGCAGTCTGTTACGTGCGTAAATTGTTGTAAACTTTAAAAGAGAATAAGGAACACCATGGCACAAGTTTTTGATATGAAACAGCACCAACCACTTCTTGATGTTAAACATCTTAACATTGAAGGTTTTGACGGCGAGCAGTGGAAAACCATTGTTCATGACATGGATTTACATTTGAAGCGTGGTGAGGTCCTTGGTCTTATCGGAGAATCCGGTGCAGGAAAATCCACCCTTGGCCTCGCCTCTATGGGTTATGCCCAAACCGGATGTAGGATTGCCTCGGGAAGTATCTGTTTTGATGGGATAGACCTCATGGAAGAGTCAGAGCAGTCGAAAATTGACCTGCGGGGGTCTCGCATTGCCTACGTAGCGCAAAGTGCTGCTGCTTCGTTTAATCCGGCTCATAAACTCATTGACCAGTTTGCCGAAGGGCCTGTTCAGCATGGTCTGATGAACTATAAACAGGCTGTGGCTAAGGCTATTGATCTTTATAGGCGGCTTGATCTGCCTAACCCTGAGAAGATAGGTTTTCGCTATCCACATCAGGTCTCAGGTGGGCAGTTGCAGAGGGCAATGGTGGCAATGGCAATGGCTACAGACCCTGATATTATTGTATTTGATGAACCTACCACAGCGCTTGACGTTACAACGCAGATAGAGGTACTGGTAGCTATTAAAGAAGTGATAAATGAACTCAATACCGCAGCTATCTATATTACCCATGACCTTGCTGTAGTTGCCCAGCTTGCAGATCGGATCATGGTACTACGACATGGTAAGCTAGTTGAAGAAGGTGAAGCCCGGGCCATGCTTGACAATCCTAAAGAGGACTATACCCAGAGACTACTTGCTGTTAGATCTCTTGGGGAAGAAAAATTCCGAAAGGAAAAAGATCCCGATGTGGTCCTTAATATCAGGGGGGTTTCTGCCGGATACAGTAAAAACATCGATATAGTACAGGATATTAATCTCAAGGTCAGGCGGCGTAAAACTGTGGCGGTGGTTGGAGAATCAGGAAGTGGAAAAACCACTGTTGCGAGAATCGTTACAGGTTTACTTCCATCAAACAGTGGCCGAATAAGTTTTGATGGGGAAATTCTTTCGCCCGATCTTGCATCCAGGGATCGAGAATGTTTACGGCGTCTGCAGATGATCTATCAAATGCCGGATGTAGCTCTGAATCCACGTCAGAAAATTAAGACAATTATTGGTCGTCCTCTGTCCTTTTATTTTGACATGAAAGGTAAAAAGAAGACAGAGCGGATCTGTGAGTTACTGAAAATGGTGGAGCTTCCAGAGAAATATATGCATCGTTATCCTTCCGAGCTCTCTGGAGGTGAAAAGCAGAGGATCTGTATTGCCCGGGCACTTGCTGCAAACCCGGAATTGATCATCTGCGACGAAGTCACATCTGCGCTCGATCAACTTGTGGCTGAAGGTATTCTCAATTTACTACAGCGTTTGCAAAATGAGCTCGGCATTTCCTATCTTTTTATCACCCATGATCTGGCGACAGTCAAGGCTATCGCAGATGAAATCGTGGTTATGTATAAGGGCCGGATCGTTGAGCAGGGAATTAAAAGTGAGATTTTAAAGCCACCTCATCACGATTACACTGAACTACTGCTTTCATCCGTACCGGAAATGGATCCGGACTGGCTTGACAACCTTCTTGAAGAAAGAGCAGCAGTTTAATCAAGTTCACCCTGTACCCGGCAGTACGCAGTGATCGTCCACCCTCAGCGAGGGTGGACGATAGATTAACAAAAATAGTTTGGTAGTAAGTCACTATAGAAGACCAGCGATATAACGCTGGAACTCAAAGGCCTAAGAAATAATAACGGCCATACACATAAATCATCGCCAGAAATACGGTTAGAATCATTACCGGTAGCCCGTATTTAAGAAATTGGATAAATGTGATTTTGTGTCCTGCTTTTTCACTCATTCCTATTACAATAACATTCGCGGATGCCCCAATGGGTGAGCCATTTCCTCCAAGGCATGCCCCTAAAGCCAGGGCCCACCATACCGGCATCATAGCCGGGCTTTGAATATGCTGAAGAGTGGCCGTTCCCGGTTCTACATTATATATTTGGTGGATCATATCGATTAGTAGCGGGTTCATGGTTGCTACAAAGGGAATATTGTCGACGATTGCTGAACATATGGCAGAGAACCAGAGCATGATCATCGCCAGTACAGTCATGTCTTCAGGCTGCGGGTTTGTCACAGCTATCATGGCCGTTGACATGTCCGCAACGAGGCCTACCTTCACAATGCCGCCGATAATGATAAAAAGACCGATGAAAAAGAAGATAGTTGTCCATTCCACATCGGCCAGTATCTCATGGGGTTCTTCGCCGGAAATAAGTAGTAGGGCGGCCGCACCCATCAGGGCAACAGTTGCTGGTTCATAGTGGAACAAACCGTGTAGCATGAATCCGAGAATGGTACACCCGAGTACGATCAGTGATTTAGTAAGCAGAAGTGGATTTTTGATCTGTTCATTTTCATTAAGAGACATAAGCCGCACTTTGAGATCGTCGCGAACATGGAGACGATTGCCAAACAGTATTTTCCACACCACCATCCAGATGATAAAGATTACGATAATAGCTGGAGCCAGATGGACGATAAAATCCATAAAATTCAGTCCGGCCTTTGAAGCAATCATTATATTAGGGGGATCGCCGATAAGGGTTGATGTCCCACCGATATTTGATGCGAGAGCTTCTGTGATCAGATAGGGGATCGGGTCAATTTCCAGTTGTTCTGCAATAAGAAGTGTCACCGGGGCAAGGAGCAGCACGGTGGTTACATTATCAAGAAATGCAGATCCAATGGCAGTTATAACTGCAAAGATGGACATTATTCTGAATGGTTCGCCTTTAGCAACCTTAGCGCATTTTATAGCGATATATTGAAAGACTCCAGTTTTTGTCATGATATTTATAATGATCATCATCGAAATCAGGAGGAAAATAACATTCCAGTCAACTCCAAGATCAATGTCATGAAAAGCTTCGTGTTGAAGCAATACCTTACTAATCAAGGTTAACGCTGCACCGAACAGAGCAACTTTTGTTTTATGAATTTTTTCTGAAATGATAACTGCATAGGATACTAAAAATATACTGGTTGCTATCCAGAACATGGAAATCTCCATTGAAGATACAATCTTTGTTTTAAATTAGTGCCTTACTACTGAAAAATTTTCATAAAAACAAGAAAACAGGTGAGTGTTATGAAATTAAGTATTTTTAATAACCCACAAGGCACTTATCCCTTTTTTCGGGGTTGGGTGAACAGACGATGTCATACCTTTATCATATTTACAAGGCTGTAATTTGTTTAGTATGAGGATCGGAGACCGGGTATAGCTTGGCATCAGACTTTGGAGAGATCGACCAAATCTGTTTCAGCGTCACCCGAGGAAATGTAACAGGTAACAAAGGATGCCAGGATATCAAACCGGGTGATTTCTCCGAGGAGCTTACCTCGTTCATCAATCACCGGTAGAGCATTGCAGCCTTTTTCCACAATAAGGGCATCGGCCTGAAGGAGTTGGCTGTGTGGATGTAAATAGATAAAATCCGTGACCATGAGATCCTTTGCAAATTTGTCTGTTACTTTTTCGACCTGTTTTTGCATGAAATCCGTGCCATCAGTGATTGATTTAGCCAGATCGGAAGTCATGTATGACGGTAAAATCTCCTTTAGAAGGTCAAAGGCTGAGATGATTCCCAACAACTTGTAGTTCTGTTCAACAACGTAGATCTGTCTTGGGACAGGTTCTGCCATCTTACAAAGAAGACTCTTATAGTCTGTGTCGGGGGTGGCTAGAAGCAACCTGGTTTTCATACATTTTGAAACATCCATAATATCCTCAGTATTTTACAATCATTTTAAGTGTCTTTTCTCTTACCTTAAAACAAATGTTTTGACCCGCCACCTCTAGAGGATTTATAATAAAGAAAGTAGGGTATGTAATGTCGCTTAGAGGGGCGGCGATAGAATAAACATAAGGGGGGAATCCTATGCAATCATTAACCTACAAAGATATTATAGATGAAAAGATATCAGAATGGCAGAGCAACATCAAAAACCTGGAAGGACAAGCTGAAAAAGCAAGTGCTGATAGTAAAATACAGCGTAGTGCCAAAATTGAGGTACTCAACTCAGCAATAGAGGAGGCGGTTATTAAGCTTCGTGCCCTTGACGCGCAAGAAACTGTAGGAAATACCTTGGTGACCAAAGACCGGATTCTTGAAATCTTTAATTCTATCGATAAAGATTTCGTAGGAATTGAGATGAAAACACCATTTATGCTCTGAACTATTGAGAGCAGTGGGTGAGGAGCATATGATTTCTGTGATGGAACATACGGGCCTTTTTCGTTCCGTATATAGTCGTTTTATGCGATGGTTTGGTGATGATAAGCCTGAAACTGAACTGATCGATTATGTCATTACTACTGTTGAACCTAAACTGAAAAGGGTAAAAAATTATAAAAAGAGATTGCAGGAGCCACTCAAAAGGTGCCGTGGTCATTGTCGATCGATGGTGGAAGAAATACCTGGTCCTATTTATCTACAAGGCTCCGGGAATAGTGATAATCCAGTTATAAAGGCAATATTTTCCGGATCAGAGGGTATAACGAGTCTCCTGCAAAAGGTCGATGCGAATACGCCGAAACTCGCATTAACGGGAAATAGGCGTGTGGCACTAGTCACAATGACGAGTAGGGAAAAAACGATTTTTGGCAGAAAAAAGAAAGGGAATATGATTGTAGCTGACGCTGCTATGCGAGCTATCACCTTTTACGATCATAATATTGTAGGACTTGCCGGAACGCTTATTGATTCGAAAGAAGAGTTGGAAAACTTTTGTCTAGAAATTATCGCTGAAGCCACTGCGCGAGAATTATCGGAGATAAGAACAAAGCTTGTCGATCTGCGTCAGCGCAAAGAGCGCCTGCGCGCTATGCAAAAGATGTTTGGGGATAATAGCGGGGGAATGGGTTGTGTCTTTGTGCCGTATGATCCTGAAAGAGAAAAAAAGAAAACCAAACTTGCACAAATGCTGGTGGAGACTGAAACCGAAATTGCTGATGCCTGCAGTAGGAGCGAAACCCCTGAAGATTGGCTTAAAATTGTGGAGGATTTTCTTTCCAAACCTGAAGATATTTTGAGTATGCGGCTGGTTTCTCTTAGGCTGGACTGGAGCAACGTATTGACGGATGACCCTGCTGAAAAAGCACACACTATAACCCTTGCCACCTTCACTTTAGCTGACGAAATGCAGCGCGAGGGGGTCTTGATCGCTTATAAACAGGTTTGATTGATTTTACAGCGATTAAATTCTTGACGTAAGAAAGTTGTTATCGTATATTATCGATAATCGTTATTGACATAAGAACGATAGTCATACAGAACATTTGTGCTGCATGTAGTAGCGATCTAAGCACAATTTGTCGAATAATGATTATCGATAATCGATACATGGAGGGTGGAATGAAAACAGGTAAAGCGAAGAGTAGTAGTCGAAATTTGAAAAACAATTCTGAGAATATGGAGAGAACTATTAGAAAATGTCATCGTTTACACGATGATGAGGTTGTTTTGTTTTTTTCTACTGTGGTTAAAAGAATAAAAAAACGCTTATCTTGGAACTCGAGTACTTCAACAGAGCTGCAAAGTAAATGTATGAAGGGTTCCTTGATGGCTAACCCTGTAAAAGGGAGGTAAGACGTGACTCAGTAGGCACTAAGGGGTAGCGGAGTGTTCATCCTGCTATGATAATATGTGAAGGTCGTATTATAGCAGGATGAGGGGCGTGTTAGGTTCTTTGAGGATCGAGTGATTTTCTTACAAACTTGTAACCTCAATAGCCTTTGTTCCTTCTGCCAGCGAAGGTTTCAGTATGACTTCCTGCTTTTCCTCGTCCTTAATGAACACCAGGACATCCTCTCTGTTGACTTCCTGGGAGTAAATTGTCCCGCCACCTAACGATTTATCAGCCCATCGATTCAGGAACCAGGCAACTTTGTCTTTGTCAATGGTCCAGCTGAATCCCTTGATAATTCCTGTGACGGACCCTCGGTAGGCGACTATTTTTTCATGTGGTAGTTCTGAACCCTGTTGAAAGAGCAGATCTTTGTCGCAATTTTCAAAGAAAAATTTCCAGGTATCATAATTCCCTGCTGGAGCAAAGGGTGTGTTTTTATGATAATAAAGACCTAACACCGCCTTTTCCAGGCAGTTGTGACTCTTAAATATTTCAAGATTATTGGTTACAAACTGAATATACTCTAGCCGATTAAGCACGTACATTGCTTTGATCGGATTCTCCTCTTTCTCAAGGGCAGAGTTTATCTCATCAATTTTTTCTTCTTGTAATGCTATGTGCCGAGCCTGCATTTTTTTATTAGTGAAGCTACCCATGAAATCATCGGGAGGGTGGAGAAAACGAATGTTTTCAAGGTTCCAGTTCATTTTTGTTCCTCGTTGGTAAATATTCATATTTGACCTCCTAACCCGATAAACGGGAAATAAGTCGGGAGAACTACCCGTGAAAAGATTATACAGACATGGGAAGTTATATGGTATATATGTCTATAATCTCAACCATTTATGTGCAACATCAAGCATTCGGTTTGCGTATCCCCACTCATTGTCAAACCAACAGAGAATTTTGATCAGGGTACCACCACATACCTTGGTCTGTGTGCCGTCAAAAATTGAAGATCGGGGGTCGGTATTGAAATCAACGGATGCGTGGGGTTCTTTGGTGTATCCTACAAGACCCTGAAGTTTAGTACGAACTTCTTCCATGATGAGGGAATTGATCTCAGAGGCAGTTGTGGGGGTTTTGACATTAAGTGATAAGTCCATAGCAGAGACGTTAATTGTAGGCACCCGTACATGGAGGCATTCAAAACGTCCGGCCAGATGGGGCATTAATCTATCGATTCCTTTGGAAAGTCCGGTGTCCACGGGAATGATAGAATGCAGAGCACTTCTGGTAAGTCTTAAATTTGTCTGGTGGTAACTGTCAATTACCGGTTGATCATTCATCGCGGAATGAATGGTTGTTGATACTCCATTTTTAATACCAAGTTCGCGATCAAGGACGTTCAGAATCGGAACTATACAGTTTGTCGTACACGATGCATTTGACACCACACTATGGGATGGATCTAAGTAATGGTCATTATAACCATAAATTATGGTGGCATCCACTTCTGCGGTTGCAGGATGGGACAACAATATACGCCGTGCCCCATTGGCGATATGTTGATCAGCTGTTTGCCTATCTTCAAAGGTTCCCGAACACTCGAATACAAGATCAAGATCGAACTCCTTCCAGGGCAACTTTGAGGGGTCCGGCTCATGTAGGATTCGAATTGAATCTTTATCTATAAAAAGCTGGTCGCCTTCAAATCGTAACGGGTAGGGAAAGCGGCCGTGTGTGGTGTCATAGCGTGTTAAATAGGTGAGAGTTTCAGTATCGGCAAGTTCATTGATCGCAACGATTGAAAATTCTGAGCGATATGGGCTGGAATATAGCGCCCGTAAAACCGACTGACCTATTCGACCATATCCATTGATAGCAACTTTAAATCCCATCCTGCTTTAAGCCTCTTGTGATGATCAAACCTGTAAGTTTCTTTTCCTTAACGCAAATAACAGAGGCTATCAATAACGCGATTTATCAAAGTTCACAACCGCATAGTTTTTGGTGGAGGAGAAATGCTTTCAGTAAACCTGAAACATAAGATATTTTGAAGTAGAAACTTGAAATGTAAAGAAATGATAATTGTAATTCCCCTTTAGCTTGAATAGAGGTAATTTGACTATTATAACGAGATGATAACTGTGTTGCCTTCAGCTGAATTTACAAAGAAGAAAAATCTGAAAATGAGTTTTTTAATTTACGAATAGAGCGTATTCAAAGGAAAGATATGAAAACCAAGGGTAGGGTGATAGTAAATACAGGAAATGGTAAGGGAAAAACAACAGCAGCTCTAGGCACAGCATTTAGAGCACTTGGACATAATAAAAAAGTGTGCGTAGTCCAATTCCTGAAAGGCCAGGGGAAATACGGCGAACGGGTAATGGCTGAAAAACTTGAGAACCTCGACTGGTATATTTGTGGAAAAGGATTTGTCTTTGTAAAAGAAAATATAGAGGAAGACCGGGAAGTAGCAAGAGAAGGGTTTAAACTGGCAAAAGAGAAAGTTGAAAGTGATCTCTATGACCTTGTTATCCTCGATGAAATTACATATTTACCCCTGTATGATTTTTTGGAAGTAGAGCACATTGTGGAGTTGATAAAGAATAAACCGGAGCGGCTGTCAATAATAGTCACAGGAAGGGAGGCGGATAAAAAAATTGTAGAACTTGCTGATACCGTTTCTGTGATTGAACCACTTAAACATGCCTATGAACAGGGTATTAAGGCTCAGAAAGGGATAGAATTTTAATGATAGACCAGGGAGATACTATGATTGAAAAAGGCGCATTAAAAGGGATAAAAGTTCTTGATCTTTCGAGAATGCTTCCCGGCCCCTACGCCTCCATGATTCTGGCGGACCATGGTGCTGAAGTGATCGCAATTGAAGATAAGCGTTTTCAGCAGGATGATCTGTTTTTCAATGATCTGAATCGTAATAAACGGCATATGTCGCTTAATCTTAAATCGGAACTCGGTCTTTCAATTTTTTATAGATTGGCTGCTGAAGCGGATGTTATCCTTGAAGGCTTTCGGCCCGGGGTGGTGAAACGATTAGGAGTTGACTATGAGTCAATAAAAAAAATTAACAGTGGTATTGTATATTGTTCTATTACCGGTTACGGCCAGACTGGCCCGCTTGTTAATAGTCCGGGACATGATGTGAATTATATCAGCGAAGCCGGGTTACTCGATCTTATAGGGGAAAAACGGAATGCTCCCTCCATTCCAGGCATCCAGATTGCTGATATTGCCGGGGGCAGTATGAATGCAGCTGTTGGTGTTCTTCTGGCATTGTACGCAAGAGAAAAGAGCGGCAAAGGGCAATATATAGATATTTCCATGACCGATGGTGTTTTAGGTTTTCTTGCCCTGCCATATTATTTTTCTCAAAAGGGTGATACATCCCCTGAAAGATCAAATGCACTGCTCTCCCACCGGTATGGTTGCTACAACACCTATGAAACAAAAGATGGAAGATACCTGGCCATAGGTGCCGTCGAACAAAGGTTCTGGAAAAATCTCTGCTCCAAACTCAATCTTGATGAATATGTGGCTCTGCAATACGATGATGGGGTAAAGGATAAGATTATTTCGATTCTTCGTAAAACATTTTTAGAGAAGAATCTAGATGAATGGACTAAGGAATTAGCTGATCTTGAAGCCTGTTTTGCGCCGGTTAAAACAATGAACGAGGTGTTTGAACATCCGCTGTTTCTTGAGAGGGAGATGGTACATTGCTATACCGACGAAGATGGTAATGAGAAGCACGGCTTTGGTATCCCTGTAAAGCTCAGTGAAACTCCAGGGTCTATTCGTACAACTCCTGGTCGGTTTGGTGAGAATACAAAGGAAATCTTGGCAGAAATGGGCTACACCTCAACGGAGATAGAGTCTTTTATTCGAAAGAATGTTGTGTAGTGTAACACCACAATAGAGATTAAACTTATGCGATATTTTGCTTACGGATCCAATATGGCTCTTGCACGTTTGCAGGAAAGGGTACCAAGTGCTGCCGTTATAGGTACATATATGCTTGGTAGCCATCAACTGCGATTCCATAAGTATGGTATGGATGGCTCAGCAAAATGTGACGCATATTTCACAGGCAGGGCCAGTGATCATCTGTATGGAGTGGTTTTCGATATACAGGAGGCAGAAAAATACAGATTGGATTTGGCAGAGGGACTTGGTCGAGGATACGATGAAAAGGAGGTCGTGGTGGTCGACAATTATGGAAATGTACAAAAACCATTTCTTTATTATGCTACAGATGTTGATGACTCTTTATTACCCTTCAGTTGGTATAAAGAACATGTCTTGACTGGAGCCCGTGCTGCTATGCTTCCTGCCTGTTATATAGAATTAATTGTAAAAATTACTGTAAGTAAAGACTCGAATATAAAGCGAGAACAGAGAGAATTATCCATATATTCATAATTATACTCAGAATATAAGAAGGTTTATCCATGGCAGGTCAAAGCAGAACAGATATTAAAGCAGGGTTGCAGGTCAAGATTGTCCTCAAGCAGGATCAAAAACGCGGGACCTTAACAGATGGAGTTGTCAAAGATATATTGACAAAATCATCTTTTCATCCCCATGGCATTAAAGTTCGACTGATCACTGGTCAGGTGGGGCGAGTTAAAGAAATCTGTAATCAAGAATAACTGACACAATGAAAATACGTAAATTAACAGTAGAAAACCGTGACAAGGTGCAGGCCTTGTTAAAGCGTGCTTTTCCGGGCAGTAGTTATGAAACGAGGTTAATTTATAATCTCCACAAAAAAGAGAGGAAACTCCACGAATGGATATGTATTCATACTAATAAAGTAATTGGATATATTGCCTTTTCAAATGCGTACAACGGCAATGAGGTGTGCGGTTTACATCTAGCGCCACTGGCTATAAAACCTGAGCATCAAAATATGGGAGTTGGGGGAGAGTTGCTACGTTTTGCCCTACGTCAGGAGGAGATAAAAACCAAGAGCGTCTACGTTCTGGGTGCTCCCAGGTATTATGAAAAATTTGGCTTTCAGTTGTGTTCCCAGCCAAAATGTCCATTTGATAAAAAGAACGCACATTTTCTAGCCATCAGAAATAATGTGCAGCATGGATTTTCTATTGGCTATGAGCCGGAATTTTCAGGAAAATAACGTCTGACTGAGAGTATCGTTGGGATAATATATAAGCCACGGTGCTCTCAGACGTTTAATTAAGTGAGATCAGTTACATCAGGGATGATTTCCTTCTACGGGATGGTCCGGGCATTTTGCCCAGTAAGATTCCAAGTAATAATACACCCGCACCTGCGAGAAACCAGTGCATGGTTTTATCTTTTTTAAGGGTTTCGTTTTCCTCTTCAGCGAGAGTCAGTTTGTCGATGAGGTTTTTATTTTCTTCAGAGGTGGTTTGTTGTTGTTGCTTAATTTTTACAACATCAGCAGTGTCGCTTAAAAGTGTCTGGTAAGTGTTGTTAAGTTTATCTCGTTCGGCCAAAAGTGTTTCAAGTTGGCTCTTGGTCTCTTCAAGACTGGATGACACCTCATCTAACTTTTGAGTAGCCTGTAGTTCCATTTCTTTAACGGCTTGGTTTTCGCCGCGTAATGTTTCAACTATTTCAGTCAACGGTGGTTCTGAACTGAGAAACCTTTTAAGCATCCACCCTTCGACACCATTCTTGAGGCGCACCTTTGTGTATGAGTTTTCTTCCTCTAAAAATTCAACTGAAGCCCCGTCTTTTACCATGGCAATGATTTTATAATCAGTTCCTTGACCAGTCCTGACGACAACCTCTGAACTAGGTTTAACAAAGAGTTTTTCGGCCTGTACGGCAGTTGGGACTAAAAGTGCTCCCTGTAGTATCAGCCCGGATAAGAGGGGAAGAAGTGCCTTTGTAGATAGTGATTTGACTTGAGGTGTTAGAGATGTAAGCATGATGTGGTAATAGTTTGAATTTATCTCTTGGTCCAGGAATATATATAGTTAGGATTTGTAACTGATTGCCTATTATAATGTAAAGAGCCGAACAAACCCAATAAAAATTATATGTAGGTGGATGTTGCTAGAAAAACCAACAAAGTTATACATTCTGACAAAGTAGTAAGGCCTCTAGTGATCTTGATGTTGAGAGATTGTTGCTTCAAAGGCGGGTACTTTGCTTTCTGCTATCAGTTTGAAAAGATTAGGATATGTTTTCATATATGCTGAAAAAATTCGTTCGAAGGGCAGGTCTTCAAAATGGCCATGTTCTCGTACATATTCCATATGTTGGTCGCCGTTTGTATCATACTCATGAAAAATTGAATCCATTGTGCCGTCAAATTCCAGAGGCTTCACCTTAAACCGAGTGCAAAGTGAAAGATTGAACGCAGGTGTAGCTTTCACCCACTTGTTGCGCAGGTACATCTCTGTATAGCCGTGATAGATAAAGAGGTTTGTGCCCATCCATGCTCGTAGTTTAGGGGTGGAGAGATGGTTGGTAACATCAGCAAAACCGAGTCTGCAGGGAATGCCCTGTTGACGGCCAAGTGCGGCAAGAAGAATCGCTTTTGCCACACAATATCCTGATCCTTTGATTAAAACAGAACTTGCTTTTAAGGTAGTCGCTTCATATTGCAGGTCAAAGGGATCATACCTGAACCCATCTCGAACTGCGTAGTACAGAGAAACAGCTTTTTCCACTGGAGTTCTGTCATTGTTACAGGTGGTTTCGGCAAACTCTACTATTTGATCGTGATCAGAATCTATAAAAAAGGTTGCTTGCAAATAAGGATCGGCGGTGATAGTCATGTTTTTGATGGTCTTGTAATGGGGTTTTCTTATTTATTGCTCTATGGATAAATGAAAATGAATAGAAGAACATATACTCCGCATTGCTTCAAGACAATAAGCATAAATCATAGTTTTGATGACCTCGTTGTGGTAAATATTTTCCGATGAATTAGGTTGTATTAGCCGTAGCAAATTGAATTATGATAGAAGAAATACTGGAGTGCCAATGGTTAAGATAGCAATCTTAGTGAGGGAAGAAACAACAGCTAAGTGTACTGGAAAAGGTTGTTTGAAAAGTTTCAATGGAAAAACAGAAAGTTTTCAGCGCTATAAAGGAATGGAGGTCGAGCTGGTTGGTTTTTTCCATAGTGGTGGAGATCTAGAATATAAACTGGCTAAGATGAAAGAGGCCGGTGTTGAGGTTATCCATGTCTCAACTTGTATGCGTGCCAAATACCCTGGATACCGCGAGTTGGTAGAGAAAATCTCTGAACAGTTTGATGTTGTTGGATATACCCATGGCTCAGAGGAAGGGAAGACCAGGAAAACTGTTTCTGTTATTCACATGGAAAATGTCCGGAAAATTATCAATGGATAAACTGCTTTGTAACCAGGAATGTCAACAGAGGATAGTATCCAATTTAAAAAGTTTCAGCAGAGTGTGTCTGGAGAAGAAATCCTACAGACCTGCTGCTGTCTGCCTTACTGTGGTAGATTTTCGAGATAAGGGTAATTTGTCAGGACTGCAACACTCTTGTGCATTTAATGGAGCAGCTCTTATCCTGACCAGGCGTGCCGGAAACCTGAACAAACATGCTGGGCAGTGGGCGTTGCCCGGAGGAAGTATAGACAAGGGAGAGAATCCTGCTGAGACAGCACTTCGAGAGCTCGAAGAAGAAGTGGGCCTTAGTCTTACAAAGAAATCTGTTCTGGGCTATCTCGACGATTATGTGACCAGATCAGGGTTTCATATTACACCTGTGGTCCTCTGGGGAGGAGAGGTTGCAGAACTCAATAGAAATGGAGAAGAGGTTGCTTCAATCCATAGAATTCCCTGTTCAGAACTGTTTCGCCCTGAAGTGCCGATATTAGAAAGAGGAGTGGAAGAGGGGAGACCGGTTCTCTGTATGCCCGTTGGCACGACGTATATAGCCTCTCCAACGGCGGCAATTATGTATCAATTTAAAGAAACTGCCTTGAGTGGTCGTGATACGAGGGTCGGTCATTTTGATCAACCATATTTTGCCTGGAGTTGAACATATCTCAAGATTTCTTGTTTTAATTGCAGGCTTTATTGAGTAAGGCAATAAAACCTGCAAGACTTTTTTACCCCCAGGGTTATTAGGACACCCTGGGGGGTATGGCTGCTTACATATTTCTCCGGTACTGTCCTCCAACCGCATAAAGAGCGTTGGAGATCTGGCCTAGGCTACAGGACTTAACAGTGGTAAGTAGCTCTTCGAAGATATTCTCACCACTGAGGGCAACCTCTTTAAGGCTGGCCAGAGCTGCTTCTGATTCATTTTGATGACTTGATTGAAATTTCTGAAGTCTTTCAATCTGCGCATCTTTTTCATCATCTGTGGCACGGGCCAATTCCAGAGCTGCATTCTGTTCATCAGAATTGACATCAGGGTTTCTAAAGGTATTCACTCCTATAATGGGATATTCTCCGGAATGCTTGAGTCGTTCATAGTACATGGATTCTTCCTGGATTTTACTGCGTTGATAGCCGGTTTCCATGGCACCCAACACTCCACCACGATCAGTGATTTTGTCAAATTCAGTAAGGACCGCTTCTTCAACAAGGTCGGTGAGTTCTTCGACAATGAAGCTACCCTGATTTGGGTTTTCTGACTTGGTCAAACCCCATTCACGGTTAATAATAAGTTGAACGGCAAGGGCTCTTCGCACTGATTCAGAGCTTGGTGTGGTAATTGCCTCATCATAGGCATTAGTGTGGAGACTGTTACAATTATCGTAAATCGCACATAATGCCTGGAGTGTGGTACGTATATCATTAAATTGAATTTCCTGACAATGCAATGACCTGCCTGATGTTTGGATATGGTACTTGAGTCGTTGCGAAGAACCGGATGCACCGTATTTTTCTTTCATGGCAACAGACCAGATACGTCTGGCTACACGTCCTATCACGGTATACTCAGGGTCCATACCATTTGAGAAAAAGAAAGATAAATTAGGGGCTATTTGGTTTATATCCATCCCTCTTGATAGATAATACTCTACATAGGTGAAACCATTTGAGAGGGTGAGAGCAAGCTGGGTAATAGGATTTGCTCCAGCTTCGGCAATATGGTACCCGGAAACCGAAACTGAGTAAAAATTTTTCACCTTGTTGGCAATAAAATATTCCTGGATGTCACCCATCATTTTCAGGGCGAATTCAATGGAAAAAATACAGGTGTTCTGGCCCTGGTCTTCTTTTAAAATATCCGCTTGAACTGTTCCCCGTACATTACTGAGAACCATCTCTTTTAGTTCATTGTGCTCAGTGGCGCTGGGTTCTCTATTCTTTTCTGATTTAAAATATTCAACCTGTTGATCTATAGCCGTGTTCATGAACATTGCTAAAATGATTGGTGCAGGACCATTAATGGTCATGGAAACAGATGTTGTCGGAGAACAAAGTTCAAATCCATCATAGAGGAGTTTGACATCATCTAAGGTACAGATTGAAACACCTGATGTACCAATTTTGCCGTAAATGTCTGGTCGAGTATCTGGATCCCAGCCATAAAGAGTCACAGAGTCAAATGCGGTGGAGAGCCTCTTGGCCTCATAGTTTGATGAGAGTAACTTGAAGCGAGCATTGGTCTGGGCGGGACCACCTTCGCCGGCGAACATACGGGTAGGATCTTCACCGGTTCGTTTCAGAGGGAATACTCCGCCGGTGTATGGAAAATAGCCAGGAAGATTTTCTTTACGCATCCAGCTGTAAATGTCTGCTGAGTCTGTAAACTTTGGCAGACCTATCTTGGGTATTTTGGAATGAGACAGAGATTCTGTGTAGAGAGGTACGGAGATCTCTTTACCCCTGACTGTGTAGGTATAGTTATCGCCGGAATATGCATCCTTCATAGTCTCCCAGCTTGACAAGCTGTCTTCAGTTTCTTTTTCAACCGCCTGCGCTTTCTCTGAAAGTGTACTCTGTAAAATTTTTACAGCCTTTACATTTTCTTCACCTTCGTTCTGGGATAAAATGAGGGCGGCCTGATTGAGATGATTGCTTTCTCTTACAGCCTGCGCCTGCTGGATAGTTTTTGTATGGTAGTTGCGGATAGAAGAGCTTATTTCAGCGAGATAACGAATTTTGTCAGATGGTATCACTATAGCATTTGAGGATGGGATTTTCCCGGCAGGCTTTGGTAGGCCTGGTTCGAGCTGCAACTCTGTTTTTTCACTTAACTGTTCGATAATTCCGTGATAAAGAGCTGTAACCCCATCGTCATTAAATTTTGAGGCGATGGTACCATAGACAGGGAAATCTTCAGGGGAGTTTTCCCACTGTTTACGATTTCTTTGTACCTGTTTTCGAATGTCTCGAATGGCATCTTCACTGCCTTTTTTTTCAAATTTATTAACAACTATAAGGTCTGCATAATCGAGCATATCAATTTTTTCGAGCTGTGAAGGGGCGCCAAATTCACTGGTCATGACATAAATTGATATATCTGCAATTTCGGTGATTTTTGAATCGCCCTGACCAATTCCCGCTGTTTCTGCAATAATTAAGTCAAAGCCGGCTGCCTTTGCAACCTGAATTGCCTCGGGCAGTGCTTCAGAGACCTCGGTACTTGAGTTCTGGGTGGCAAGGCTTCTCATATACACTCTGTCTGAGCTTGAAATCGAATTCATACGAATTCGATCTCCAAGTAAGGCACCACCGGTTTTACGTCTTGATGGGTCACAGCTTATGATCGCAATACGGATATCTTTAATGTCGTGGAGAAATCGCACAATAATTTCATCAGTGAGAGATGATTTTCCTGCCCCCCCTGTACCGGTTATACCTATTACCGGAGTATTATTTGCCTCCGCCAAGGGATTAAGAACCTCCATGAGCTCACTGAAGTTGCCTCTATTTTTCATCTTGCCCTGTTGTAGTGCGGTTATAAAGCCACCTATTTCCTTCTGGGCACCCGGCTTGAGACAGGTTGTATCAAGATCATGAAAAGGGAGGGTTGAAAAATCTAAAATTTTGATCATATGATTGATCATTCCCTGTAAACCAAGGGATGCGCCGTCTTCTGGAGAGTAGATCTTGGCAACACCGTATTCCTCAAGTTCTTTAATCTCTTCAGCGACGATTACACCTCCACCACCTCCAAAAACTCTAATGTGGGATGCTTCTTTTTCTTTCAGCAGATCAATCATGTATTTAAAGGCCTCAACATGACCACCCTGGTAACTTGACATGGCAATACCCTGCGCGTCTTCTTCAATGGCTGTGTCGACAAGTTCCTGAACGGATCTGTTGTGTGCAAGGTGTATTACTTCAACCCCTGAGTCCTGCAAAATACGTCGCATGATGTTTGTGGAAGCATCGTGGCCGTCGAAGAGTGAAGTAGCTGTTATGACGCGAACGACGTTTTGTGGTTTATAAACTTCTACATCAACATGCATGATTTTTCCTCCTGGCATACAAGTAAATCGTACTAGGTTGCATATACTGGAGTCATCCTATTGCTCCAGAAAGCTCATTATAAATTCAGTCTGCTGTTTAGTGTATTGCTCTATTGAAAAATTTTTGGCAAAATACCATCTTCTAAAAGCCCATGTGTGGCCAATAACGGAAATATTATGGCCAATGAGTTCAATGGTTGAATCCTCTAACTGGGGCAGCTTATCTTGTTTTTTAAGTTCATACATTGCCTCAATGAACAGATTAGTTATTCTGAGCTCCGCCTCTAAAACCTTCTTCTGCCATTTGACAGGTAGAAAGTGAGTGACCTGATACATGAGTAAAACATGGTCACTCATTCGGTCGCAGACCAGAAAAAACTCACGGATCACTTCTGAAAGGGCTTCTTTGCCTACTGTTGGCCTGGCAAGTGCATCTGTTACTCCCTGTTCAACCTCGGAATGAATAGCGTTACAAACCAGATAGAGTACATCATCTTTGGTTGAAACGTATTCGTACAGGGCTCCTATTGAAAGACCTGTTGCTTTAGCAAGGACCCTGGTTGTCGTTTTATGGTAGCCATGTTCTATAAAAAGCTTAACTGCTGCATCAACGATCTGACGTCTTCGCTCTTTAACCAACGCCTGATTTTTAATATGGGTTGTAACTTCATGGGACTCATAGTCTCCACGTTTCATGTCGTTACCCTTGGGTTAGCAAAGCTAAAAACTACAGTTCAAATCATTTTGTAAGAGATGAACCAATGACAAGTCTTTGCACTTCACTGGTACCTTCGTAGATTTCAGTAATTTTGGCGTCGCGCATCATTCTTTCAACTGGAAATTCCCGGGTATATCCATACCCACCCAAGACCTGTACAGCCTGAGTACTCACCTTCATTGCAGTTTCACTTGCCATCAGTTTTGCCATGGCTGAGGCCTGTGAATATGATTTCCCATTACTTGCCAGATATGCAGCTCTATAGACCAGCATTCGTGACGCTTCAATTTGAGTTGCCATGTCAGCGAGCTGGAACTGAATTCCCTGGAATTTGGCAATAGGGGTGTCAAATTGTTTACGTTCTTTGGCGTATTCGACAGCAGTGTCAAGCGCGCCCTGGGCAATGCCAAGCGCCTGAGAAGCAATTCCTATACGACCACCGTCTAGTGTTTTCATCGCTACCTTGAACCCTTGTCCTTCTTCTCCAAGAAGGTTGCCCTCAGGGATTTTACAATTTTCAAAGACTAATTCCATGGTAGGAGAACTGCGAATACCCATCTTTTGCTCTTTCTTGCCAAAAGAAAAACCGGGGGTGCCTTTTTCGACAATAAATGCGCTGATGCCATGATGTTTTTTTGCTTCTTTGTCAGTTCTTGCAAAGATCACATAGGTTTCAGCATCCCCTGCATTAGTGATAAATATTTTTGATCCATTTACCACCCATTCGTTACCTTCTTTTCGTGCGGTGGTTTTCGTTCCTCCGGCATCTGTACCAGCTGAAGGTTCTGTCAGGCCAAAGGCTCCTAGCTTTTCACCGGTTGCCAGTGGTGCGAGGAATTTTTGTTTTTGCTCTTCAGTTCCAAAGAGATAAATAGGGTTTGCGCAGAGGGAGAGATGGGCCGAAAGTGTAACACCGGTGGATGCGCAAACCCTGGAAAGCTCTTCTACAGCAATGGCGTAGCTGATATAATCTGCACCTGCACCGCCATATTCCTCCGGAAAAACAATCCCCGTTAACCCAAGTTCAGCAAGACGGTCAAACATGAGTTCTCGATCAAAGCGTTCTTCCTCGTCTCGGTCCTTTGCACTTGGTGCGACCTCTGTTTCTGCAAATTCTCGAACCATGTCTCGAATGAGGTTCTGTTCTTCGGTAAGTTCAAAAATCATCGTTGCTCTCCGGAGTGTTCTAATTGAAGGAAGTACTACAGCTACAGCTATGGCTATGTAGAAGTAGTTTATACTGTGGTTATTGAATGGCAGGGAAAGATCCGAGAGGGATCTTTCCCTGGTTAGGCTTTACTTTTTCTTTTTTGAGCTAAGTTCAGGGAAATTCCAGTAGAAAAATTCATTTTCAACAGGACTGGTATCCTTACCACCTTTATCAACCTCTTGCTGACGCAGTTCAACTCGACGGATTTTGCCGCTTAGGGTTTTAGGAACCTGGGGGACAAATTCAATAATTCTAGGAATTTTAAATTTTGCCAGGATGTTGATTGTGTGTTGGAAAAGTTCAAGGGCGAGGTCCCTTGAAGGTTCTACGCCATCCTTTAAAATGACAAAGGCTTTTACCAGCTGATGGCGTTTCTCGTCTGGAACACCAACAATTGCGGATTCTGCAACATCTTTATGCTCGAGCAGTGCGCTTTCAACCTCAAAAGGACCGATTCGGAAATCAGATGATTTAATAACATCATCGCTACGTCCAACGAACCACCAGTATCCATCACCATCAATGGATGCACGATCACCGGTGTAGTAGTAATTGTCTACAAATACACCAGCCATTTTTTCAGGATTACCAATATATTCGGTAAAGAGACCAAGGGAACGCCACTTGTCAAGTTTTACTACAATATGGCCTGGTTCATCGGCAACGGTGATTTCTTTTCCATCATCATCCACCAGGGTGACATCATACATAAAAGAAGGATGACCAAAAGAGCCGGATTTCATTTTACCTTTCATCCAGGGATGATTGCCAATCATTGCTGTGGACTCAGTTTGGCCGTAAAAATCTCTGATTTCTGTTCCGGTCAGTTCTTTCCATCTGGAAATCACTTCTGGGTTAAGAGGTTCGCCGGCACCGATTGACTGACGAAGTGATGACAGGTCATACTTGGAGGTATCAAGATTGATGAACATTCTCCAGGCTGTTGGAGGCGCACAAAAGGTGGAGATTTTATGTTTCACAATTTGGGTCAGATATTTATCCCCATCAAGGACGGTAAAATTAAATCCCGATGCAGTTGCACCGACGTTTAAAGGTGCAAAAAAACTTGACCATGCCCATTTAGCCCAACCAGGGGCTCCTAGGTTGTGGTGAGTGTCGTCGGTTCTGATACCAGTCATGACACAGGTGGAAAGATGTCCGAGTGGATAGGAGGTCGCTGTATGACCAACTCTCTTTGGCAATCCTGTTGTTCCTGAGGTGAAGAAACAGAATAACAGATCATCTGATTTGGTTTTAGCTGCTTCTGCTTCTACAGGTTGACTGGTAAGGTCTGTGTAACTAGTCCAACCTTCTTTTTCGCCAATGACCAATTTAATTTTTGGTGTATTTTTGGTGTTTTTTAATGCCTCATCTATGATGTCACAATAAATGGCATCTGCCAGTATTGATTCAGGAGCATACGTTTCAAATCTAAATTCCAGTTCCCGGACTGTCATGGTCGTGGCTGTAGGTACAGCAACAAGACCACCCTTAATACAGGCAAAACTTGCAAACCAGGTTTCTGGCACAATAGGAACCATCATATACATATTGTCGCCTTTTTCGACTCCTGCTTTACGGAGGCTGTTAAGGCACTGGTTTCCATGGAATGAAAATTCCTGGTACGTAAAGGTTCTGCTTTCGTCCGTGGCAATATCCCCCCAGACTAAGGCATTTTTGTCACCGCGTTCTTTAACGTGAACTGCTTCGAATATTTCCGAGGCCCAGTTGAAATATTCAGGAAGTTCCATGTGATTGAACTTCTCGAAAAAGGCCTTGGCGACATCCCTTTTACGATCATCGTCATCCATCATGTTGAGGTCCATTACTTCTCGGTACAGACTTTCCATACTCATACGTGACTCCTAAAGTTCAGATTTGAAAATAAACGCCAGGGTGTTACTGACTTAATTTTCCAGCTTCAAGTGCTAACTGAGCGCTCGGTCGGTTTCTGTAGAGAACTAGATAATAATTGTTTATGTTTGTCAAAGGGTTTTTTTACTAAAAGGAGTATTGTCGGAGAATATTTTCTCTCGAAAAGAGAAGTGGTGCCTGGTAAGTGTGCGATATTGTATGGTATAAAGCGTTGTTAAGTTTTGGCGTACCCAAGAAAAGAAAAATTCAATTCTTTCTGTTTGAGTACAGGCAAACCCTCTTTTGGTTATGAGACTACAAGTATATCCAAATTAAATAACAAAACATGTACTAAAAAGATTGACAAAATTGCACGGGTCGGCGACATTTAGACATGTGATTGAGCGCTTGGTCGGTTTCATAGATCAACGATTATACGGGATCTTAACAAGACTGAGTGTGATGAAATGATAATTGTAGTGAACATCTAACGGGAGTAATCATGAAAAAGGCTGTAATTGTAAGTGCTGTCAGAACACCATTCGGAAACTTTGGCGGAACCTTGAGCAAAATTGGAGCAACCGATTTAGGTGCTCATGTCATAAAAGAAGCTGTGAAACGCGCAGAAATCGATCCCAAAGAAATCAATGAATGTATTATGGGGATGGTTCTACCCTGTGGCTATGGTCAGAATCCGGGTAAACAAGCCGCTATTAAAGCGGAATTGCCCCAGGAAGTAGAGGCAATTACAGTAAACAAGGTGTGCGGATCAGCCTTGAAAGCTGTGATGCTTGCTGCCCAGGCGATTCAGTGTGGGGATGCGGACGTGGTTGTTGCAGGAGGAATGGAGTGCATGAGCGGGGCACCATATTACATGGAAAAAGCACGCTGGGGACACCGGATGGGGCCGGGGAAGATTGAAGATCATATGGTTCACGATGGTTTGTGGGATGTCGTTAATGATTTTCATATGGGAATGTCCAATGAGCATATTTGCGATAACTGGGAAGTAAATCGAGAAGATCAAGATCGTTTTGCTGCTGATTCCTACAGTAAGGCTCTGAATGCCGTTGAGTCCGGAGTGTTTAAGGATGAGATTGCTCCGGTACCTATCCCCCAGAGAAAGGGTGAACCGAAAATCTTTGATACAGATGAATGTCCCCAGGAAACAAGTTTTGAAAGTCTGCAGAAAATGCGTCCTGCTTTTAGAAAAGACGGGGTGGGAACAGCAGGTAATGCATCTATTATAAGCGATGGAGCCGGTGCTTTCGTGCTTATGAGCAGTGAAAAAGCTGAAGAGTTGGGCTGTACCATATTAGCAGAGGTAGGGGCACAGGCCTCCTCCGGGATTGAATTGAAATATGTCCTTATGGCTCCAATTTTGGCCATACCAAAGGTGTTGAAAAAAGAAGGCGTGACCCTGGAAGACGTCGATCTTTTTGAAATAAATGAAGCTTTTAGTGGAACTTCTGTTGCTATTAACAGGGTACTTGAATTAGATACTTCCAAAGTAAATGTGAATGGCGGTGCTGTTGCCATGGGACACCCGATTGGTGCCAGTGGCGCAAGGCTCCTGGTTTCCCTTCTCCATGAAATGGGTAGAAGAGATTCCAAGAGGGGGCTGGTCTCACTTTGTCTTGGTGGCGGTGAAGCCGTTGCGCTGGTTGTTAATCGATAACAGAATAATTTAAAGGTGAAATGTAATGAGTGTTGAAAGCTTTGGTGTGATAGGTTCCGGACAGATGGGGAATGGAATTGCTCAGGTTGTGGCTACAAGTGGGCTGCAGGTTGTTATGAGTGATATTAATACAGAGTTTGTCGCCAAGGGATTTGCTGCAATTGAAAAGAATTTAAACAGAAGTGTTGAGAAAGGAAAAATTACAGCTGAAGACCGGGATAGTACCTTGGGAAGAATTAAAACGACTACTAGCCTGGAAGATATGGGTGCTGTTGATTATGTCGTAGAAGCTGCCGTTGAGCGGGAAGATCTTAAGTTCAAAATATTCCAAGACCTCGATAAAATCTGTCCTCCACATGTGATACTGGGTACTAACACCTCTTCAATTCCAATCGGCAGAATTGCCGCCCAGACAAGTCGTCCTGAAAAAGTAATCGGTATGCACTTCATGAACCCTGTACCGATTATGAAACTAGTTGAGGTCATAAAAGGGATTGCAACAAGCCAGGAGACCTTTGATATTACCTGGGAGCTTTGTCAAAAATTTGGCAAAACCCCTGCTGAGGCCAATGATTTCCCAGGATTTATTGCAAATCGAATTTTATTGCCGATGATTAACGAGGCAATATTTTGTCTCTATCAGAGCGTCGGCAAACCTGAGGATATTGATACAGTAATGAAGCTTGGTATGAATCACCCTATGGGGCCTCTGGCACTTGCTGATCTGATAGGCCTTGATACTTGTCTGGCAATTATGGAAACCCTCTATGATGGCTTTAAAGACTCAAAATACAGACCATGTCCTCTTCTTAGAAAATATGTGGAAGCCGGCTGGTTAGGTAGAAAGAGTGGTAGAGGATTTTATCAGTATTGATGAGTCTTTTGATTTAATAGCATTTTTGTTCAATATCGAGGCAAACAAAAAATTTTACCACAGGCATATAACTGATATCTCGAAGTCTCGTGCCTCGCTTACCGGAGGATAAAATTTTTGGTTTAACGAAGAGATTGGGCGAAAAGGCATTAAATCAACGGGCTCATTGATAACACCCGTCCAATGAACAGGAGGAACACATGGCTCAGGTAATGGAGCAAGAGACGAAGTCGGTACCTGCAAAAGAGCTGGCAGCGAGAATTGTCAAATTACAGGATGCAATGTGTGAAAAGGGGGTCGGGGGTGCTTTAATAGTGCAAAAAACTGATTTGTACTATTTCTCAGGCACCTCCCAGCAGGGATGGCTTTTTGTCCCTGCTGAGGGGTTCCCTCTGCTCATGGTCTTTAAAGATTTTGACAGAGCATGCCGCGAATCTGGCATTAGAGACATTGTCTCAATTACAGGGGCTTCGAAGATACCTGGTTCCATAGAGAAAATGGGCAATGACATTCCTGCTAAGCTTGGTTTAGAGCTGGATGTGCTCCCGACTAACCTCTATTTTCAGTTTCAGACTATTTTTTCAACCTCGACAATAGAAGACATATCTTTTGATATTCGGCTGATCCGGGCCGTTAAATCAGAGTATGAGATTAATAAAATCAGAACTGCTGCAAGACTGTCAGATATTGTTGCCGGATACGTTCCTGAGTGCCTTGCTGTTGGTAAAACGGAAGTAGCCCTGGCAGGAGAGCTTGAAGGGTATGCAAGAAGTCTCGGACACCAGGGTATGGTCCGGATGCGAATGTTTAACAACGAGCTTTTCTATGGCCATTTGATGTCCGGGGACGGAGCAGCGGTTCCCAGCTACCTGGCTTCTCCTACCGGGGGACAGGGGGTCAGTACAGTAATTGGTCAAGGTCCAGGTTTCAGGAAAATAAAGGCAAATGAGCCGATTCTTGTAGACTACGTTTTTGCCCTGGACGGGTACATTTCAGATCATACACGCATTTTTTCCATAGGAAAGGTGGGCGATGATATGAAACGGGCGCACGCGTTCACCTTAGAACTTCAGGATAAAATCAAAGACCTTGCTAAACCTGGTGTCTTAACTGGGGAACTTTATGATGAAGTAATTTCAATCGTGGCTGATGGCGGCTATGGTGAAAATTTCATGGGAACAGGGGAGAGGCGAATCCGTTTTGTGGGGCATGGCATTGGCCTTGAGCTAGATGAGTTTCCTTTTATAGCCAAAGGACAAAAGTTACCCTTGGAGGTCGGGATGGTCATCGCATTAGAGCCCAAAATGATTTTTCCTGGAATTGGTGTGGTTGGTATAGAAAATAGCCATCTGGTTACCGATGATGGTCTTGAAACATTAACGAAATATGCCGATGCAATAACTGAAATCGATTAACCATAGTACATAGAAAACAGAGAACTGTTCTTCTTAATCCGGTATTTTAAAGAATTTGAAATGGTATTTTCAAAGGAAAGAAAATGGAAACTCAAGCACAAAACGCCAGTGAACTAAGCAAGGAAGACACTGCTAAATTTGTCGTGGATATGTTTCACCGCCTTATTCTTCATCATGGCCTTTGGTATGCTGAAGTCAAGCATCAGATGGGTAGTGAAAAGGGGCTTGAGCTGCTTGCCTCTGCCTCAAAGAAGAGTTTGGCTATTCAGTTGAAACATCTCGGAAATCTTTTTGGTTTTACCATGGAGGATGGAATTCCTTCGTTTCTACTCGACATGGAAGCTGAAAAACTCGATGAACTTAAAAGCCGTTTGGCTAAAAATTGGCTGGTAAACGACGGGGTTTGGTTTCAGACTGTTGAATTTGCAGAGGGCATGAACGAAGCAAAAAGATGCAACGATTCCTGCTGGGCCCAATTTTCTCCGGTGGAAGCAGGGTGTATCAAGAGTTTTTTGAAACTATCTGATCAGCCGGGGCTTGACGGTTTGAAAAAAGCTCTGGGATTCAGGATGTATGAATCCATCAACACCCAATCAATTGTTGACGAGTCGGCGGACAGCTTTGTTTTTCAAATGAATAAATGCCGGGTCCAGGATGCCCGTAAAAGAAAAGGGTTACCGGATTATCCATGCAAATCAGCTGGGCTGGTGGAATACAGCTATTTTGCAAAATCCATTGACAACCGTATAGCTACTGAATGCATAGGCTGCCCTCCCGATGCACATCCCGATGAGTGGTATTGTGCATGGAGATTCTCGCTTGAACCTGAGCCTCTTATATAACTGTAGCGGATCTACTATTAAAAATTAGAAAGTGGAGTGAAAATGACTTTTAAAAATATACTGTTAGATATCAAAGATGGGGTTGCTACGGTAACTATCAATAGACCAAAAGCATTAAATGCCCTGAATAAAGAAACCTTGCTTGAAATGCTTGACTGTTTTGTGGAGCTCAAAGACAGTAGTGAGGTACTTGCGGTAATAATAACTGGAGGAGGAGAAAAGGCGTTTGTAGCTGGTGCCGATATCTCTTTCATGCAGTCATTAACTGCAGCGGAAGGAAAGAAGTTTGGAGAACTGGGACATGGGGTACTTCGGGCTATAGAGAATTTACCACAACCCGTTATCGCAGCAATTAATGGTTTTGCCCTGGGGGGCGGCTGTGAACTTTCTCTTGCCTGTGACATGAGATTTGCCAGCAAAAACGCCAAATTTGGTCAACCCGAGGTTAATCTTGGGGTAATTCCCGGCTTTGGTGGCACCCAGCGTTTGCCTAGGCTGATCGGTAAAGGACTCGCCACTGAGATTCTTTTCAGTGGTAAGATGATCGATGCTGAAGAGGCGTGCCGGATTGGGCTTGTAAATCAAGTCTATGAGAGCGACAAGCTGCTGGATGAATGTATGGTGCTCGCTAAAATGATCGCCTCTAGGGGGCCAGCGGCGGTGCAACTTTGCAAAGAAGTCGTTAATAACGGCATAGAGATGGATTTGAACCGTGCATGCTCCTATGAGGCTGATCTCTTTGCACTCTGTTTTGCAACCGATGAACAGACAGAAGGTATGGCCGCTTTTCTAGAAAAGCGTTCACCACAGTTTTCAAAATAACTCGCATATCTGATCTAGGAGTACTCATGAATTTCGACTTATCAGAAGAACAAAAATTGATACAGGATACAGCTAAAGAGTTTGCTCTGGCAGAACTCGAACCGGCTGCTGCTGAGCTTGATCGAGGTGGAGACGATGGGCTGTTTTATGAAAATTTGAAAAAACTCGCTGAGCTTGGTTTCATGGGCCTCAATATTAAAGACCAGTATGGAGGTTCTGAAGCGGGTGTGGTCGCATTCAGCGTCGCGATGACTGAAATTGCAAAGGCCTGTGCTTCAACGGCGGTGACTGTATCTGTCAATAATATGGTCAATGAAGTAATTCAGGCCCTGGGGACTGAAGAACAAAAAGAAAAATATATTACCAAAATTTGTAGTGGAGAGTACCTGGCCGGTGCGTTTGCGCTCACCGAACCTGGTGCTGGTTCAGATCCGGCTGGGATGACAACCACAGCGGTCAGGGATGGTGATGACTGGGTCCTCAACGGCTCTAAAATATTTATTACCAGTGGTTCCTTTGCAGGTGTTTTTGTCGTCTGGGCAGTAACTGATACGAATGCGCCAAAGGGCAAAGGTATTAGCCTGTTTCTGGTTGAACCAGATACCGAAGGTTTTGTTATCGGCAAGAAGGAAGACAAAATGGGTCAGCATGGCTCGCCAACGAATGAAATCATTTTTCAGAATTGCCGGGTTCCCGGAGATGCTCTTATGGGCAAACTCAATGATGGCTTTCGGGTTGCGGTGATGGAACTTGCCGGTGGTCGTATTGGTATCGGTTCTTTGGGTCTTGGCATAGGCTTCGCTGCGATGGATAAAGCGACACAGTATGGTTTGGAACGGAAACAATTTGGCAAAAAAATCAGTGAGTTTCAAGCCATTCAATGGAAGATTGCCGATGTGTATACCAAGCTCGAAGCAGCAAGACTGTTGCTCATGAGTGCGGCCTATAAAAAAGAGCAGGGAAAATCTTTTGCTAAAGAAGCATCGATGGCAAAGGTATTTGCCACGGAATCCGCCAACGAGGCGTGTTACGAGGCGATGCAAATTTTTGGTGGCTATGGTTATACCAAAGATTTTCCAATCGAGCGGTATACGCGGGATGCGCGAATTACAACTATCTATGAAGGAACCAGCGAGATTCAACGATTAATTATAGCTCGCGAAATTATTAACAGTTTCAGCTGAGACCTGACTTATTTCCCATTTATCGGGGTTGATATATACTATGGAAGATATTTTTTTAAGCCGAAGAAGTGTAAGACGTTATCAGGATCGCGAAATTGAAGCAGAAAAACTTCAGCAGATACTGGCTGCCGCAAGATATTCACCAACCTGGGGGAATTTACAATGCCAGGAATTGATTGTGGTTCAGGATGCAGGGGATAAGGATAAGCTGTCAGAATTGCTTTCTAAAAAGAACCCTGCCACCATCTGCGCCAAAGTAGCGCCTGTTGTTATTGCGGTATGCGGTAATCCGAAAAAATCCGGTTACTATAACGATAAACAGGTAACCAGGTATTCGCACTGGTTCCTCTATGATTTAGGAATTATCAGTCAGAGCATCTGCCTCAAGGCGTGGGAACTCGGATTGGGGTCTGTGATTGTCGGATCTTTTGATCATAAGGCAGCAGAAGAATTGCTTAAAATACCTACAGGGTACGAACTGGTTTCGCTTATCCCAATTGGTTATCCTGATCATCAACCGTCCGCACCGAAGAGAAGGGGAATTGAAGAATTTGTACACTACGGTACCTTTAAACAGGATTGAATAACAAATTTTTCATAGCAAATCTCCGCATAAAAACACCGAAGTAGAATGGATTACCATAGATTGTCCCATTTCTACTTCGGTTTGCCTCCATCTACTTTTTGACTTTTCCTTCAAGCACCATTAAGATAGCTCACATTTATCATTTTCTGGCTTCCTGGATAACTTCTATTCAACGAGGCCTTCTTCTATTTCACGCTACTTAAAAGGTTAATATGGTTCAAGTTGGCCTCGAATCCCTCATTCAGGATGATGCGTATTCTTTTAATGGAAAAAGAATAGCTTATCTGTCAAATCAAGCCTCAACAACCAGAGGTCTTGTCCAGGGCAGGATTCCGTTACAGAAGAAATATCAACAAAGGCTGACCTGTCTTTTTTCCCCCCAACATGGTTTTTTTGCCGAGCAACAGGATAATATGATTGAATCTGATCACGTTATCGACTCGGTGACAGGACTACCTGTATTTAGTCTCTACGGCGAGCATAGACGACCGACAAAAGAGATGTTTGATAAGCTCGATTTATTGCTCGTTGATCTACTTGATGTTGGCACCAGGGTGTACACTTTTATGTACACAATGGCATATTGTCTTGAGGCGGCCGCAGAATTTAACAAAAAAATCATTGTTCTTGATAGGCCAAATCCAATCGGTGGCGATAAAATCGAGGGCAATCTTCTCAGGCCGGACTGTAGCTCCTTTGTCGGTCTCTATCCGCTTCCGATGCGCCATGGCATGACTCTTGGAGAACTGGCTCTTTTAATGAATAGTGAGTATGGCATCGGTGCTGATCTGACGGTGGTACCGGTGAAGGGATGGAAGAGAACAACCTTTATGAGAGACACAGGGTTTCCCTGGGTTTCTCCTTCCCCTAACATGCCCACCCCAGAAACTGCGCTGGTATATCCCGGCCAGGTCATTTGGGAGGGCACTGAGGTCTCTGAAGGAAGAGGTACGACCTTACCCTTTGAATGTGTTGGTGCCCCATATTGGCAACATGAAGAGATGCTTAAGCGTATTAATAACAATGAACTTCCGGGATGTGTCTTGAGGCCAGTTGTTTTTCAGCCCACCTCGGGCAAATGTGCAAACCAGCCATGCCAAGGGTTTCATATTCATGTGACTGACGCCACGATTTTTTTGCCTTATCGAACATCTCTTGTAATATTGCAGGCAGCGTTATTATTATATCCTGATATGCTTTGTTATAAACAGCCACCCTATGAATATGAATTTGAACGTTTACCTATGGATTTAATTTTAGGTGATACGGAGATACGAGTCCAGCTGGAAAATGGTAAATCAATAGAGAAAATTGAAAGGCTCTGGGCTAAAGAACTCTGTGAATTTGATACCCTTAGACGAAAATATTTTCTTTACTAACCGAGAAAAAAAAATGAATCAAAAAGATATATCCGTAGAAGCCCTTGCTAAAATGGTTCAGGGCACAGTTTCGGGACTGGGGACAACTATTATGAAAGCTTTTGCACCCCTTGATACAGCAGGAAAGGAGGAGATATCCTTCCTTGCTGACAAGAAAAAGGGGGCCCAGTTGGCAGAAACCAGCGCCGGGGCTGTCATGGTACCAGAGAGCATGGGCGTCGTTGAAGGAACGGAATCCCTGACACTCATTAAGGTACGGGATCCATATCTGGCTGCAGCAATCGTACATAATTATTTCCTTGAACAGCCTTTTGAGGCCAAGGGGATCCATCCTTCAGCTTTTGTCGGAACTGGGGTCGATGTAAAGGGTGCAATTACTATTGGACCTATGGCTGTAATAGGAGATAGGGTCACACTTGGGAACAGGGTCTTAATAGAGCCCGGTGCGGTTATTGGAGACGATGTAGAGATTGGGGATGATGTTACAATCAGAGCAAACGTTACCGTCTATAAAGGTTGTATCATCGGAAATAGAGTAATAATCCACTCCGGCACAGTGATCGGTAGCGATGGTTATGGTTATGCGGCAAATGAACGTGGAGAACATATTAAACGGCCCCAGGTAGGCATCGTACGTATAGATGACGATGTGGAGATTGGTGCCAACAGTTGTATTGATCGTGCTGCCTACGGAGAAACCTGGATTAAATCAGGTGCCAAGATTGATAATCTTGTACAGGTTGCCCATAATGTAGTAGTAGGAGAAAATAGTCTACTGGTGTCCCAGGTCGGAATTGCTGGCTCCACCACTTTGGGACGAAATGTTGTTATGGGGGGGCAGGCAGCTGTTGCAGGCCATATTAATGTTGGTGATCAGGTTATGGTTGCTGCACGTGGTGGCATCCATAGCAATACCCCTAAAGGGTCAGTGCTAGGGGGAGCTCCCGCAATACCGATACGACACTGGGCAAAATGTTGTGCCGTGTTTAATAAACTACCAGAGTTGCAATCAAAAGTAAGAAAAAACAGTAAGAAATTAGCTGAATTGAGTACGTCTTCAGAAGACGATAAATAACCAAGGAGAATGTTCTAAATGAGTGAGTTTGTTATTCCAGAAAATATTGATATTACAGAAATATTAAAACTTCTTCCCCACCGTTATCCCTTTGTGATGGTCGATAGAATTCTTTCCCTGGAGATGGGAAAAGAGATAGTAGGTCTAAAGAATGTCACAATTAACGAACCTTTTTTTCAAGGGCACTTTCCTGAACGCCCTGTTATGCCCGGCGTACTCATCCTGGAAGGGATGGCACAGGTTGGCGGGATTATGGCCTACTATGCTAACCCGGAAGCTATTGGCAATAAATTATTATTTTTTGCAGGAATTGATAAGGCGCGTTTTCGCAGACCGGTAGTACCAGGTGACCAATTGATTTTCACCTTAGAACTATTAAAAAAGAAAAGAGCAATTATGGTAATGGGTGCAAAAGCGACTGTTGATGATGTGGTTGTGGCGGAAGCTGAACTCATGGCCTCTTTTACCTGAAATACATTGTAAAAGCGTGTTGATGAGGAGGACTACCTGGTTTAAATCCTCAATAATCACGAAATTTCTTGCATAACCCCCTGGGAAAAGGTAAGGAAAGCGGCTTTTATATAGTATAGAATAATTTTGTATCGAAGTATGTAGATATCCTTCTACGATTGTATATAGAAAATCATGGCAATACATCCAACAGCAGTAGTTGATCCCAAAGCTGAGTTAGATTCCACTGTTTATGTGGGTCCTTATGCCGTTATAGAAGAAGGCGTGAAAATTGGTGCAGATTCAAGGGTTGAGGCCCATGCTGTTGTGTCCGGCCCTACGACAATCGGCCAGCGAAACCTCATTGGTTCCTTCGCTATGATTGGCGGAGCACCTCAGGACCTGAGTTATAAGGGGGAACCAACTGAGTTGATCGTAGGATCCGACAATCAGATTCGTGAATATGCTTCTGTTCATAGAGGAACCCCCAGCGGCCATAAGAAAACGGTTATTGGCAATCACAATCTGTTAATGGCCTATACCCATGTTGCCCATGACTGTATAATAGGTGACCACGTTATCATGGCAAATGTGGCGACTTTGGCTGGTCATGTGGTTGTGGGAGACAGAGCATCGATTGGCGGACTGGTAGCAATCCATCAATTTTGCCGAATAGGCACTTTTAGTTATATTGGTGGTGTTTCAGGGCTTGGTCTAGATGTACCACCCTTTGTGATTATTGCAGGAACCAGAAACAGGACCAGAATTTCGGGGATAAATAAAGTTGGTCTCAGGCGCAACGGTTTTAGCCGTGAAACGATAAAACAGTTAGATCAAGCCTTTAGGCTTATCTTTAGATCACCCAATTTGCTGATGAAAGATGCCATTGAGCTTGCTAAAAAAGATTTCCCTGAATGTGCCGAAGTTCAGACTATGGTGAAGTTTTTTGAAGATTCCAAGCGTGGAGTTGTTAAGCAGACAATAGAGGACTGATTAGTGCCTTACTCTGGAAATCCTGTCATAAAAAACAAGAAAATTTGTGGGAAAAATTTGCCAATACCAAGTTACTTCCAAGGCATTTATACCCCTTTGTGGGGTGCTGGCGCTCTATGACTGTACATGCTGAAAATATTGGTGTAATCGCAGGTGGCGGGCAATTTCCCCTTCTGTTTATAGAAGCCGCCCAGAGACAAGGCCGCCGGGTTGTGGTGGTGGCCCATAAAGGTGAGACAGATCCCAGCGTTGCCGCCGCGGCTGATGCTGTATGCTGGGTGAAGCTGGGTCAGCTTGGCAGGTTTTTGTCCTTTTTTAAGAAAGAAGGGGTTGGGGAAACTGTTTTTTTAGGTACAATAACCAAGACAAAGATTTTTAGAGATGTACTTCCCGACTTCAAAGCCTTAACACTCTGGAATAAGATCGATCGTAAGCAGGACGATGCTATACTACGTGCAATAGCAACAGCCATTGAAAAGGAAGGAATAAAGGTATTGGAGTCGACCCTCTACCTCAAGCAGTTGTTGTTTCCGCGAGGGGTTCTCACCAAGGCGAAGCCGAGTAAGAGCCAGTGGCAGGATATTAAATTTGGCTGGCAGAATGCAAGAGCCATCGGTAAGCTTGATATCGGTCAATGTGTTGTGGTTCGGGACTGTACAGTGCTCGCAGTTGAAGCTATAGAGGGTACAGACGCAGCTATACTCAGGGGTGGAGAACTGGCTAAGGAAAAGGCTGTCGTGGTTAAGGTGAAAAAGCCAGGACAGGATTTTCGTTTCGACCTGCCGGCGACGGGGGTGACTACCATTAGGAATCTTCAAAGTGTCAAAGGCTCTGTACTTGCTGTAGAGGCTGGCCAATCGCTCCTCTTTGATCGTGAGCAGATGATAGAAGAGGCTGAGAAAGCGGGTATTGTGGTTGTTGGTCTTAGTGAGAATGAAGATGGTACACTATCATTTGATTAATCATTGTAGAGGATGCTCGTATAAGGAACGGGAGCTAAATAACATGGACATATTACGCCGAAATTTTTTCGCATCCTGTACTTAAAAAAACTTTTCATATTATTGATATACAAAGATTTTTTTAAGTGCAGGAGGTGGAATAAAGGGCAAGTAAGATGTTCATATTATTTAGCGTACGTTCCTAATACTGTTTAATCTTAAAAGTAGAAATGAGGTGCTATGCAAGCAATGATACTGGCAGCCGGCTTAGGTACCAGGCTGCTACCCCACACCAATATTCGACCAAAAGCTCTTTTCCCAATTCTTAACCAACCCCTCCTCCTTCTTACCATTGAACGACTTAAAAATTTTGGTTTTGACCACATTATAGTCAATTGTCACCATCTGAAAGATCAGATAGTGGAAAAACTTATTGGTATTGATGGGGTAACAATACAGGAAGAAGAGACAATACTTGGCACAGGTGGCGGGTTGCGCAAGGCACTACCATTTTTCAGGGATGAGCCTCTTCTAATCACCAACGGTGATATCTATCACACTATTAATTTTTTTGAATTGGTCCAGTATCACCAGGAGCAGCAAAATCAAATCACACTGGCGATGCACCATTGTCCACGCTTCAATAAGGTGATGACCAGAGGTGGAAAAGTAACTAATTTTGACAACAAGGGTGATCATCTCCCCCTGGCGTTTACCGGGGTCCATGTAATGGATCCGAGCCTGTTGTTGGACATAGAAAACGATACCTTTTCGTGCATAGTGAAGCACTATAGAAGCCTGTTGCTGGCAGGGGTAGAAATAGATTGTTTCAGAGTGGATGACAGTTTTTGGACAGATATGGGAACAGTGGAGGATTACCTGGAGCTCCACAGTGGTTTATTGAAAGGAAAAATACCCTGCTGGCTTGAAGTAGGAAAGGTCAGAAAACCATTTTGTATTGCCCAAAGGGCAAAACTACCCGCCCAGGTAGAACTTTGTGACTGGGTCTCTATTGGGGATGCCCATATTGAAAATAACAATACACTTGAGCGTGTGATCGTCTGGGATAAGGTGTTGATTCCCTGTGGAAAAAAACTCAGTGATATGCTGATTTCTGAAGATTTGAAGTAAGTTGAACTTGGGAAATGAAAAGTGAAAGGAAAACCCGTAACATGCGTCAAGTTTTCGACCAGAAAATTATAAAAAGGGCAGAAGAGCTCCTTCTGTCAACTGGTTATGTAGATCAAGGTAATGTGAAAGATCTCTTTTCCAGGGAGAACATTACTCCGATTGAAGCTGATGGGTCCACTAGAAGATTTTGGCGGGTGGCCTCGGGGAGTTCCTATAAAGATTTTCACCAACAGCTGATAATTGCTGCCCCTGCTGAGTGCAGTTCAAATGAAATGGCTGAGGCTGAAGCGGCGTGGCGGATAGGCAAACACCTCAAAGAGAAGGGAGTAGCTGTACCTGATATTCTGGCATGGGATGGCGAAACTGGTCTGCTTATCTTTGAGGATCTTGGGGATATCAGACTTTATGATGAGGTGATGTCTAAGAAAAAATATGACGATTACACCAATGAGAATATTATCACTGCTTATAAGGCTGTTCTTAAATATTTAGTTGTGATGCAGGTCCATGGTGCTCAAGACTTTCAAGAGGAGTGGTGTTGGGATACACCTCGCTATGATATCTCCCTGATGGTTGAAAAAGAGTCGAATTATTTTTTAAGGGCCTTCTGGACAGGGCTGTCAGGTTACGAAGTCCCAGCGGGTGTTGAGGAAGAATTCCTTGAGATCGCACGGCGAACAGACAGGGCACCAGGGGATTATTTTTTACACAGGGATTTCCAGTCCAGAAATATAATGATGCTCAGAGGGGAAGCAAAATTTATCGATTTTCAGGGGGGAAGACTCGGCCCCCTTGGTTACGATGTCGCCTCACTACTGATTGACCCCTATTGTGGTTTATCTCAGGAAAACCAGGACGAATTGCTGGAAACTTACATTTGCATTCTAGAGAATCACCTGGCAGTTGATCGTGATCAGTTTATTGTAGACTATAATTTTCTGGCCCTGCAGAGGAATTTGCAGATTATTGGCGCTTTCGCTTTCCTGTACAAAGTGAGGAAAAAGATTTTTTTTAAAAATTTTATAGTCCCAGCACTGGATTCTTTGAACACCAGACTTGAAAAACCGTTTTTCGAAGATTTCCCCTTAGTAAGGAATATGGCTCAAAAAGCTATGCGGGGGCATATTCTATAAAAACAGATGATTGGAAGGGCGATACGCCAGATTACTCAGAAAAACTCCAAATACATATTTCAATTAATTGCAGGAACCTACTATGTCAACACAAGATAATCTTCCAATCGTGGCCCTTGTCGGCCGACCTAATGTTGGAAAATCTACACTTTTTAATAGAATAACAAAATCACGTAAGGCCTTAGTGGATCCAACCCCAGGGGTAACAAGGGACAGGCATTACGACCGAGTAGTGTGGGAAGATAAGGGCTTCATTTTAGTGGATACCGGGGGCATTGACGATAACCCGGAAGATGCTCTGGTGCACCATATCCGCGAGCAGGCGCTACTAGCCATTGAAGAAGCGGATATAGTACTTTTTCTTATGGATGGAAAAGAAGGAATTACCCCTGCCGACTGGGAAGTAGTAGACCTTTTACGAAGGACTGAAAAACCGGTTTTTCATCTGGTGAATAAAATCGACAGCCCTGAAAAGGAAATTGAACTTATTGCACCCTTTTATGAGTTGGGAGTCGATCAGTTGTGGGCCTTGTCCGCAGAGCACAGTTATGGCTTCAGAACGCTGATGGATGGCTTATGTGAGTCAATCGAGACCGAAGGCAATGATCTCGAATTGCCTGATGGAACCGTAAAAGTGGCTTTCTTTGGCAGACCTAATGTGGGCAAGTCTTCAATGATCAATATGATTCTAGGCGAGGATCGAATGGTTGTCTCTGATATCTCAGGAACAACAAGAGATAGTGTTGACACCCTGGTAACACAGGGCAAATATAGCTATCTCTTTATTGATACCGCAGGAATACGCAGAAAAGGGAAAACCAAAGAAAAACTGGAAAAATTCAGCATTCTTAAATCCCTCGCAGCCATGGGAAGATGCGATGTTGCGGTGGTTTTAATTGATGCGGAAGAGGGTATTACAGAGCAGGATACCAAGGTTATAGGCTATGTCCTTGAAGAAGGCCGGGGGTTGATTGTACTGGTGAACAAATGGGACTTGATCAAAGATGATAAAAAACGCCAGGAAGCCGTGATGATGGAAGTTGGGCGGGTTCTTCCTTTTGTGGGTTTCGCGCCGATTTTAAATGTTTCCGCACTTACCGGCTATGGAATAAAGCGTATGTTTCCTACGATCGGCTCTGTCTTTCGCCAATATAGTGCTACATTCCCAACTTCTGCCCTCAATCGACTACTGGAAGATGCGGTGGATCAACATTCTCCACCCATCTATAAAAATAAGCGATTAAAGTTTTATTACACTTCTCAAATAGGAACCCGTCCCCCAAAATTTGTGATTATGACAAACTCATACAAGGGGGTACACTTTTCCTATGAAAGGTATCTGGTGAATAGATTCCGGGAAGGATTAGGGCTCGACAAGGTGCCTATTCAGATCATCTTTAAAGATAAATCCAGTCAGCGGGAAAAAAAATAATGTGATTATATAAAAAATGCAGTGCTGAGGGGCGCTGCATTTTTATGTCGAAAGAATAGACTATCTTTGATTTTTCCTCTCCAGATTGTTTCGATTGAACCTGTGCAGTATAGTTGTACCTTCTGACAGCAACACATTCTTAATG
This sequence comes from Desulfobulbaceae bacterium, assembly GCA_024227155.1. Classification (GTDB taxonomy): domain Bacteria; phylum Desulfobacterota; class Desulfobulbia; order Desulfobulbales; family Desulfocapsaceae; genus Desulforhopalus_A. Next base: position 32,280 of record JAAELB010000127.1, on the reverse strand, counting down.
TAATTTCAGTAAATTCGGCATATTGATTAGCGACAAGTGCGCTGTTGACTAACATTGTTGTCCACATTCTCAAATTGTCTTTCACAGCCAACTAACTCTTTAGCACCAACATAGAGGAATATACATTGAAGATAAGAAAATCGACACAATCAGAACGTAAAGAAATACTGAACATCCACAGCCAAGCATTTGGGAAAGATAAAGGACCGGTAATTGCCAAACTCGTTAATGATCTACTGGCTGATGAAACAGCACTACCAATATTATCATTAGTTGCTGTTGATAACGACAATATTATTGGCCATATTTTGTTCACAAAAGCAGTAGTTACAAGAGCAGAAAATCGAATATCTGCACAAATCTTGGCTCCATTGGCCATTTTGCCAGAAGAACAAAAGAAGGGCATTGGCAAAAAACTAATTAATGAAGGTTTGAGACTACTTAAAAAATCCGGCACAGAGTTAGTTTTTGTTCTTGGTCATCCTACCTATTACCCACGTTGCGGCTTTATACCTGCTGGGGAGCAAGGTTTTGAAGCACCTTATTCTATACCAGAAGAGCACGCAGAAGCATGGATGATTCAAGAATTGAACAGTGATGTCTTAAAAAAGAACTCTGGCAAGGTTCAATGTTCAAAAGTCTTAAATGAGCCCCAGCACTGGAGAGAATAATTTTATAACTTGAGTTTCACCGGATGCTGCAAAAAGCGCGACTCCGGTGAAGCTCAAGTTAATATTGCCAACTCAAATATCTTTTTGCTTTCTTCATTTCGGAAATTTACATTAATTCCTGTACACATCAAATTTCACCAATCTTAGTGCTCATAACGATCAAACGGGAGATTAACAGGAAGTAATTTAAACAATTGATTTACTTATATAGATAAGGTTGGCAAAGAACATATATGATACGGAGGCTTATTGGCTCGACAAGTACATATAAAAGTATGTCGAGCCATTAATTGTCTACTTTTTAGTAGCAATACAAAAGGTCACTGATTTTGAACGACACATGAAGTGTAGGGTCATTATCTTGAAATATAATAATTATTACATTTCAAGACCCTGTCGCTCGCTCTCTGTCGCTTCGCTGGTGCACCATATCGGCGAGCAGGCGCTACTAGCCATTGAAGAAGCGGATATCGTACTTTTTCTTATGGATGATAAGAAGGAATTACTCCTGCCGACTGGGAAGTAGTAGATCTCTTACGAAGGACTGAAAAACCGGTTTTTCATCTGGTGAACAAATGGGACTTGATCAAAGATGATAAAAAACGCCAGGAAGCTGTGATGATGGAAGTTGGGCGGGTTCTTACTTTTGTGGGTTTCGCGCCGATTTTAAATGTTTCCGCACTTACCGGCTATGGAATAAAGCGTATGTTTCCCACGATCGGTTCTGTCTTTCGCCAATATAGCGCTACATTCCCAACTTCTGTCCTCAATCGACTACTGGAAGATGCGGTGGATCAACATTCTCCGCCCATCTATAAAAATAAGCGGTTAAAGTTTTATTACACTTCTCAAATAGGAACCCGCCCCCCAAATTTGTGATTATGACAAACTCATACAAGGGGGTACACTTTTCCTATGAAAGGTATCTGGTGAATAGATTCCGGGAAGGATTAGGGCTCGATAAGGTGCCGATTCACCAAGACTCTTGACCTCAATGATAGCACTGTTGATCTTTGATAGTACATGTCATCCCCGAACGTTTTTATCGGGGATCCAGTAGCTATTTTACCACCACTTTTGGAGTAGTTACGACAGATCGACTCATCTTACTGTTATTGCACTGGTTGTTTTCATTCGTTTTAATGCCAAAATCATAGATTATCTCAACGATTTCATGGCTGAGTCAGCCAAAAAAGAAGACCGGTTTTTTGCTCCTCCCGCTGCCACAAGCGCATCAATTTTTGTAATAAGTAATTTAGGTAAAGTTACAGTGGCTTTCTCGCTCTTTCCTAAAAAAGCAGATACATCTAAATCAACATATGCCCAAGTTGCTCCTGCAAGTTCATCGTTTTTGATATGATCATCTACGGTGGAAGGTTTAGGGGCAAGCTCTCCATCTTCTGCTAAAATTTCAAGATGCCCTGAAATAGCTTCCTGAACATTTTTCATAGCCTCATCTAATGATTCACCAGCAGAAAAACAGCCAGGAATATCGGGTACTGTCACGCCATAACAGGAATCTTCGTCTTTTTGTATTGCAACAGGATATTTCATGGGTTTACCTCTTTATTTTAATCCAGCTTGTTTCAAAATGTTCGACACTGTGCCTTTTGGTAGCGTCCTTTTGGGATGAGGAATTGTAACCAACCCTTTCTTGGTTGGATGTTTGAAATGATGGTGACTGCCTTTAGCTCTTACAAGTTGCCAGCCGTCAGCTTCGATCATTTTAATAATTTCTTTACTATTCAAGTGATTTCCTTTCCATAAATTACACCTTATAATATATACCGCCAGCAGTATAAAATCAACCTTGTGTGGACTTACATGCAGAAAGGCTCTAAAATTAAGTTGACATCACCTTTAATTAGCAATATTTGTGTGGTATAATGCATCAACGTGACGCACGATGCGTCATGGCTGAATAAGTCAACTATAGGAGGTTGTGATGACCACTGTATCTTTTAGGATAGACCAAGACCTGGCGCTTCAAGCGGAACGTGAGGCCAAAATTCAAAACAGGTCTAAGGCCAAACAGCTTGAGTACTGGGCAAAGCTAGGTAAGGTCATTTCATCTAAACTAAATATTGCAGATGCTTATGCCGTGTCTCAAGGTATAAAAGCATTAAAATTAGAGGTAACCCCAACTGCTCAATCCATTCCTGTTGATTCAGACTCTATATTTAGTGATCTCGAAAACGATAGGACGAAAGGACTTCTCGCTGAAAAGGTAACGGCTGCCAAGATATACTATGAAGCCAGTGTTAAACATCCTGGTTACCTTGATAAGGTGAATTCTATCACAGGAGAAAGGAAGACTGGCTCGTTTAAAAACGGTAATTTCAGAGCACTATAATGGCTAATCCAAGACAACTTTGGGTATTGGCTGGCGGGAATGGTGCTGGGAAATCTACATTCTACAATTTGTATCTTGCCAAATACGGCATCAAATTTGTGAATGCAGATTTAATAGCTAAAGAAATTGGTTCAGAGAATCTGGAGGAACTAAGCTATCATGCTGCTATCCTGGCCGCTCGAATCAGAGAAGAACTGATCACACAAGGTATTTCTTTTTGTTTTGAAACGGTTTTCTCTCATGAATCAAAGATTGACTTCGTTGCCCAGGCAAAGGCTTATGGCTATAAGGTTATTCTTGTGTATATTCATTTATTTGATTCAAGCCTGAATGAGGCCAGGGTCAAACAGCGTGTCTCAGAGGGGGGGCATAGCGTCCCAACTGAAAAGATTCATTCTCGAATACCTAGAACTATGGAGCACATTAAAACGGCTTTATCTTTAGTCGATGAAGCGAGAATCTTAGATAATTCCTCTAAGGACGATCCTTTTCGACAAATTATTGTGATGAAGTCTGGTAACTATGAAATAAAAAAACATCCCTTACCGGAGTGGGCAAAGAATCTCCTTCCCGCTTGACGTAGGTCTTAGACGGGTTCCTGTCTCTCCACAGGCTGACACAAAATAGCCCATTTTGATAATCTGGAAACAGTATCAATCGCTGCACAGAAGATGATGTATTACGATATATTTGCCACGGATTAATTTTTGCAAAGGACAGGAGTGCCATTTTAGCTACTTCCCTATCATTTTGAGAGGGATGAGATGAGAGCGATTAGCTCTCATCTCATTTTTTTTAGTGACAAGGATTCAGGAATAAGGGACAAAGCTACTCCTTTGCCCTGGCAAACGCCCGTTTAAAACTGTCGGCAGAGTTTTCAATAACCTCATCCGGTACACAGAAGGCAAGACGTATATGCCCAGGTGAGCCAAAACCAGTACCAGGTACCGCAAGAATTCTCTCTTCCTGGAGAATTGATACGAATTTTACATCATCGGCGATTGGAGTTTTAGGAAAGACGTAAAAAGCACCTTTGGGTTCAGTAAACTCAAAGCCGGTCTCTTTTAGGATTTTACAGATAATCTCCTTTCTGTTGGCGTAGTGGGTTATATCAACGCTTACATCCTGGAGTTCAGCCACCACCCGTTGCATAAGGGCTGGTGCATTAACAAATCCGAGTATGCGGTTGGCAAGTGTCAGTGCGTCTAGGAGCTGCGTTTTCTCTTTAATCTCGGGGTGGACTGCAAGGTATCCTATTCTTTCACCAGGAAGAGACAAATCTTTCGAGTAAGAAGATAACACTATGCTGTTGGTGTATGCCTTGAAGATTGAGGGTACCTTGTGATCATCAAAGATAATTTTCCTGTACGGCTCATCCGAGAGCATAAAAATAGTGGTTCCGAGTGATGCCGACATTTTTTTCAGCAGATTACCAAGTTCTGCGAGCACCTCTTCTGAGTAGACCTGGCCCGACGGGTTATTGGGTGAATTGATTATAATTGCCCGTGTTTTATCAGAAATAGCGGCTTCAATTGCAGCGAGGTCAAGATTAAACTGATCATCGGTTGGAACAATTTTTGCGACACCACCATGGTTATCAATATAGAAAACATATTCTACAAAATATGGTGCAAGGATAATGACCTCATCACCAGGGTTGAGGATCGCCTTCATAACAACGTTGAGGCCGCCTGCGGCACCACAGGTCATGAGCATGTCACCATGACTGATGCTCATTTCCTGTTCAGCTGACATTCTGGCAGAAAGAGCTTCACGGACCCATGGGTAGCCGCCGTTGGGCATATAGGAGTGTACACCTGGGCTGGTATCTTTGACGATTTCCTGGATGACCTGGTTATATTCGGCAGGAGGTGGAGCATCCGGATTACCAAGACTCAGGTCATAGACGTTTTCTGCGCCGTGCTCAGCTTTCATCCTCGCACCTTCTTCGAACATCTTGCGGATCCATGATGATTTCTCCGCGTATAATCTCATTTTATCTGAAACAGGCATTTGTGCTCCTTAATATTTTCACGTTATATCGTCTGTATTAACAATACTATAAATGCTTTTTGAAGTAATCATTTGCCGCATTTACTTCTTTCATTTTATCTTCAGCTACAGCGCGAAATTCATCACCAAGATGGCGAACTTTATCAGGGTGATACTGCATACTCAATTTACGGTAGGCCTTCTTGATTTCATCTGCTGTAGCACCTTTTGCAAGGCCCAGGGTTGCATAGTGTTTTGCCGCCTGGTCGATGCTGCCATCGCTGCTATACTGCTGTCGGTATCGGTATTTCGCTTCAACTGTGCGCTGATTATATTCAGGAATATCGAGATACCTGGCAATATATCGGGCAATCTCAAGTTCATCCTCTGGTACATCTGTTTTGGTGTAGAGAACCTGATATACCAACTCTAAAAGGATCAGCCGGGGTTCGTATGCAAAGGTCGACTTAAATTCCTGCAGCAACGTGTCAAGTGATTGAGTTGAGTTAGCTGCCTCCTTAACCAGCTCCTTGACCCATGCCATCTGGGTTTGGCTGTAACGGAGGTTCGTTTGAAAAAAACGGTGTATTGTCTGGACTTCGTCTTTTGTAATCTGACCATCAATTTTTGCGGTATGGATCAGGATATGAACCAGCAACCAGACAAAACGGTTATGACTTTCGGTCTGTGATTGCTCATAGGTGGCAACTTTTTTCCTGAGCCAGAAAGAAAAGCCCCAGAAGAGTGCAACTAATAGTAAAATGCCGAAAAAACCGGCATAAATAAGAGTTCCAAGAAAATTTATAATTGCAGGAGCTCCTCCTGTTATAAATACAATAAGCAGAGCTATCAGGAGACATCCACCACATCCGGGTTGCTGTTGTCGTTGGTATTGCATGGAAAATTAGTGAGAAAAAATTATTGATTAGTTGCTTCACCCTGGAAAAGGGCATCCACAAATTCATTAGCGTCAAAATCCCGAAGGTCGTCCATCTGCTCCCCAATGCCGATAAATCGAATTGGTATTTTCATCTCACGGCAGATATTGGCAACGATTCCGCCTTTCGAGGTGCCATCGAGTTTTGTCAGGGTTAGTCCAGTCACCTGGACGGCGCTATCAAACAGTCTTGCCTGGGAAACTCCGTTTTGGCCTGTGGTGGCATCAATAACGAGCATGATTTCATGGGGAGCACCCGCCAGTTTTTTCCCCATGACCCTTTTTATTTTCTTCAACTCTTCCATGAGATTGTCTTTTGTGTGCATACGTCCTGCTGTGTCGACTAAAACCACGTCGATATCTTCTGCCTTCGCAATTCCAATCGCATCGAATACGACTGAAGAGGGATCTGCACCATCCTTATGTGCAATAACCGGAACGTTGTTTCGCTCGCCCCATATCTTTAACTGTGATACCGCAGCGGCTCTGAAGGTATCTCCTGCAACCAGCATTACAGAACTACCGGACTTTAAAAATTTATTGGCTATTTTGCCTATGGTGGTGGTTTTGCCAACCCCATTGACGCCAATAACCATAATAACAAAAGGACCTTTTTTGGGCATGACCAGGGATGCATCCGTTTCATTTTCGAGGATGAAGGACTTGATCCTCTCTTTTAGGAATGCTTTAAGGGAATTTGGATCGGATAGCTCTTTGCGTGAAACCTTCTTTCTCGCATAGTCGAGAAGTTCTTCTGTCGTTCCAACCCCAAGATCGGCAGTAATAAGAATTTCCTCAAGGTCATCTAGAAGATCGGCATCAATCTCTTTTTTACCTAAAAAGAGGGCATCGATCTGATATGTAAACGTTTCCCTTGTCTTTCCTAAACGGTCAGAGAGCCTTGAGAAAAGGGATTTTTTCTTCTTTTCTGAAGACTCGACAACGTCTGAAATATTATCTTCCAGCACAGGTGGTGATGGAGGGATTTCTTCGATATTTGCCAGATTATCAACAAGTGATGTCGCTACTGTTCCGGTATCACCCTCTTCTTCATGTTCAGAGACGGGTTCTAGTGATTTTAATTCAGGTTCTGTTGCTGGTTCAGTTTGGTGGGCAGCAGAAGTGATCTCTTCCTTGGCCTCGACATCCTCAACCATCTCTGGGGTCTCAGGCGAACTTTCCTGTATCTCAGTGACTTTTTCGGCTGGTAGCTCTTCCTCCGAAAAAGTTTCTATTTTTTGTTCTTCTACACTCGTATCAATCGTGGGTGCAGTATCTTTTTCTTTCCTAAATTTCTTTTTAAACCAACCTAGCATTGTGTGTCCCTGGAGTTGTGTGTGGAGCGATAAGCGAGAATAACCTCAAAGAAACCCTCCATACTACGAAGAGATGTTAAAGAAAGCAACAATAAGTGCATTACTCCTATTTACAATATTTTGCATTACCTTAATTGGGAGGAAAAAGAATAGGATGCACCTTTTTATTAAAGTGTTTGCATTTCCAGTGAACAGCATTACTTTAGTCTGTGTCTTTTTCCGAGCATATTTTCAATATTGAAAGAGCAGTTATGGGTCGGGATTAAAATATTTGTTTACCTTTTTTGGAGGATGTAAAATGGCTGGATGTAGTAGTACTGGTGGGTCCTGTAGTACCCCTGAGTCACAACAAGCTGCTGCGGCACAACAGGAACTTGCAATTAATAAATCTCTTGGCAAGATTAAAAATAAAATTCTGGTGATGTCGGGTAAGGGTGGAGTCGGGAAATCCACTGTTTCTGTCAATCTGGCACTTGGTCTTGCTAACCAGGGATATCAGGTCGGACTCATGGATGTTGATATACATGGACCCGATGTTGTCCGCATGCTTGACCTTAAGGGAAATATTGAACCGCCGAAATCCCCAGACGCGCTCGTACCTCCTCTTAAATACAACGATAATCTCAAGGTTGTCTCCCTTGAGTACATGATGCGCGATAGAGATGAGGCCATTATTTGGCGGGGACCTCTCAAAATTCAAGCTATCAGGCAGTTTGTGTCCGATATGGATTGGGGCGATCTTGATTACCTGATCATTGATGCTCCTCCGGGTACAGGAGATGAACCCCTTTCTGTTGCCCAGACAATACCACACGTCAAGGCAGTAGTTGTTACAACTCCACAAAAAGTAGCTCTTGCTGACGTGAGAAAATCTATCAATTTCTGTAAAACCGTGAAGGTTGAAATTGTAGGGATTGTTGAAAACATGTCCGGGTTCGTATGCCCCCATTGTAATGAAACCGTGGATATCTTTAAATCTGGTGGTGGTGAAAAACTTGCTCGGGATCTTGAATTGCCGTTCCTTGGCAAGATACCGATGGATCCAAAGGTGGTCATGGCTGGTGATGACGGTACGCCCTATCTCTCATCCGATGCGGTTAGTCCCGCTACAGCAGCATTCAGCAAAGTGGTGAAGTCGGTAGAGACAAGACTGCCACCTGTAGCGCAACCAACACCATTAAAGATGGCCGAAACTGAAAGCAGCTGTGCTTGTGGAGGGAGTTGTCCTTCACACTCTGACAGTTGAGACTTAGTGGATAGTAGCTGCGTTTAAATTCTGGGAGTTTGTTTGAGAAGAGTGGTACTCTCAGGCAAATTCCTGGCTGGTTATCTGGAGGGTCGACCTTCTAAGACCCTTAAATCGTTTTGAAAGTGAAGTGTTCATTGCGGTAATAACAACAATTACGTGATTTCATTATTATGATAATTAAACAAATTATTGTCGGATCCATGGCCGTGTGCTGCTATATCGTGGCATGTGAAAAAACAAAGAAGGCAGCAGTGATTGATCCCGGTGGTGATGAGGATACAATTCTCGCTGAGGTTAAGAAAATGGGTCTGTCCGTGGAATATGTCATTGCGACCCACGGTCATCCTGACCATGTATGTGGCAACAGGAAGATTCAGGAGGCGACCGGAGCAAAAATAATTATGCATGCCGATGACGTCGCTTTCTTTGAACAGGCCGAGGTTAAAAATTACTTTTCCATGCTCGGGCTTGAGCCTTCTCCTCCTACGGATGTTATCGTTAATGAGGGTGATGAAATTAAGATAGGAGAAGTTTCTTTCCAGGTTATTCATACTCCAGGTCATACTCCGGGTGGTATGTGTTTATATAACAGCCCGAACCTTATTACCGGGGATACGCTATTTGTGGGTGGACTTGGGCGAACGGATTTTCCTGGTGGCTCACATGAAGAATTACTCAACTCCATTCGTGAAAAGTTGCTGGTTCTGCCAAAAGAAACTGTGGTATGGCCAGGTCATGGGTACGGTGGTCACCAGTCCACAATCGGTGTAGAAGCCGCGTCTAATCCTTTTCTTTGATCTGGGTGAGATTTACTACTTTAGCAGTCAGCTATATTTGATTTATTGCATCTATTGCAAACAGTTTCGACTTATTTGAGTCTGGAGCTTGAAATATAGTTGAGTTACATTCAATTCATCTTTGTATCTCTAAATATTATTTATGCGTGAGATAGTTCTCGGTACCGCCGGACATGTCGACCATGGAAAAACAAGTTTTATCCGAGCTCTGACTGGATTTGAGACAGATCGTTTAAAGGAAGAACAGAAGCGAGGAATTACCATTGAACTCGGTTTTGCCTACCTCGATCTGCCTTGTGGTCACAGGATAGGGATCGTCGATGTCCCTGGACATGAGAAGTTTGTCAAAACAATGGTTTCAGGTGTTTCCGGCATTGATATCCTGGCCTTTATTGTGGCCGCTGATGAAGGAATAATGCCGCAAACTGTTGAACACTTTGAAATCTGTCGATTAATGGGTGTAGAACAGGGGATTGTTGTAGTAACCAAAAAAGATATGGTTGACCCCGATTGGCTTGAATTGGTTAACGAGGAAATTGTTGAGTTTTGCGAAGGCTCTTTTCTGGAAAATGCACCTGTTATTAATGTTTCATCTACCACCGGAGAAGGCATTGATCTTGTTCGAGATGAGATAGATCGCCTGGTTAAAAAACATAATTTCCACGAAGTTTTCGGCCCTTTCAGGCTATCCATTGACCGTATTTTTGCAATGAAAGGTTTCGGTTCCGTGGTAACTGGAACCTCAATTTCCGGCAGGACCAATGTCGGAGATGAAATGCGTCTTTACCCATCTGAGCGGGTAGCCAAGATAAGGGGAATTCAGGTACACTCCAAGGCTGTCGATGAGGTCGAGGCTGGGCATAGAACAGCAATTAATCTTCAGGGTGTGGATGTAGAGGAGATTGAACGGGGCATGGTGCTGGCTCCTCAAGCAACACTCCACTCCAGCTACATGCTTGATTGCCGGTTTATCTATCTTGCATCCAATGCAAAACCAATGAAGCACCGGGCGCGAGTTCGGGTTCATCTTGGTACAGCTGAAGTGATAGGTCGTGTTTCTCTACTTGATCGGGATGAAATTAAACCTGGTGAAGAAGCAGTTGTACAACTGCTACTTGAGGCGACAGCCGCAGTGTGGTCTGGAGATCGTTATGTAATTCGCAGCTACTCTCCTGTTGCAACAATAGGAGGGGGCGTAGTCCTTGGTAATGTGTCCCCACGAAAGAGAAAACGACTCATAGAACGTGACAGGGAATACAACCAGGAAATTTCTGAGATATTGCTGAAGGGATCTGTTGCTGATAAGGCTCTATTTTTCCTGCGGGAGAGCAGGGAGTTAGGGTTAACTGCAGATGAAATGGCTATTCGCCTGGGGGTGTTTGGAAAACACCTTAAAAAAGCTCTCCAGGATCCTATATCTACGAAGAAAATTGTCGTTGTAGATTCAGCAAGTCAACGTTACATTGTGGCGGATATTGCAGATAATTTAAAGAAAATGTTACTTGAACACCTTGAGGCCTACCATAAGGAGAACCCTCTGCAACAGGGTATTGCCAAAGAAGAACTTCGGACCAGTCTTGGCAGGGTGGTTGACCAGAAGGTGTATGCCTATTGCATTAATGATCTGATAAGAAAAAAGATAGTCATACAGGAAGAGTCTGTAGTGCGGTTGGCAACCCATGAAGTTGCACTTAAGGCGGACGAAGAGCAACTGAAAAAGGATATTGAGGCATGGTACAGAATGAAAGGGTTGTCGACCCCAACATTGAAAGAGACCATGGCACGGTTTGAAGAATACCCGGCTCGATTGGTCAAGGAGGTGCTCGATCTTCAGTTGCGTGAAGGACAGCTCTTAAAAGTTAGTGAAACTCTCTATTATGCTAAAGAACTCTTAGAACCACTAATTGAATCGCTGATCACCTATATGGCAAAGAACGGAGAAATAGACGCTCCTGCTTTCAAGGAAATGACTGGTCTTACAAGAAAATTCTCCATACCTATACTGGAGTATCTAGACAGAGTTAAAATTACGATGCGTATTGGGGACAAAAGGATCCTAAGAAAAAAAGTCTCATAGAGACAATATTACAGATCTGTCAGTTCAAGGGTGAGGATGTTTGTTGTTACATTTGTAACTCGATAATGGTGGGTGATCTGAAGGCCCGCCAAAGCAACAATTTGTCCCCTCGACACTATTACTGGCCAGCCTTTCCGTTGATCAGGGTGGATTTTTTTTTCGTTAAAGTATCGATTGATTTTTTTACTGCCAGTTGAATTGTACGGTTGAAAGCGTTCACCATCTTCCGGGGGGCGTATTTGAAGTGGAAAAGAGAGTTTGTCCGCATCCAAAAGTAACACCTTACCTCCTTGCTCAGACATATTGGCAAGACCTTCGTTTGTAATTTTAGTGAATGTGATTTTTCTGCCAATTGTTTTTAGTGTAATCGCTCCTGGTTCCTGGATATATTCGCTGTATTTGCAGATTGTCCCATCTGAACCACGGTTATCCTGACCTTTCAGTACTCTCGTAAAATAAATTAAAACTGGCTCCTTCTTTACCCTGACGCCGTCTTCCAGGTGAAGTTCTCCACCTGATTTTCCGTATTGAAAAAAATGTATAAGTCTTTGGATGTGTTCATAGGATGGACGAACGCCAATTTTCCAACAACATTTTTCAAGAATTCGTCTTTGGACTGAGAGATGTTCGTTAAGAAAAATATTGAGTTGAATTTGTAATTCGCCTCTGTTTCCCCCATTTTCATCAACTGAGTCAAAATGGAGTTCTGAGACGCACTTTGAGTAACTGCTTTTGGTGGCGATTTCGATGTAGTTGTCATCCGCTCTCAGAATATCCATGGTCTGCAGTGATTTTGTCCGAATTGCAGGGTTGAAATTTTTCTCAAGCAGTGGCAGCAAGTCAAGGCGTACCCGGTTACGAAGAAAAGTTCTGTCGTTGTTGGAGGAATCAAAACACCAGTTGATTTTTTGCTGACTAAGGTAAGCTTCAATTTCAGCTTTTCTATGGAAGAGAAGAGGGCGTACAATTTTGCCTCGCTTCAGGGCCATGCCACTTAACCCTTTTATACCTGAACCCCTGATGAAACGGATAAAAAATTCTTCAACCTGATCATCGGCGGTATGGCCAACCCCGATAACTGCTGCTTTATGCTTTTGGCGGATTTTTTCCAGTCCTTTGTAACGAAGGATTCTTGCAGCATCTTCAATCGAGCGATGCTCGTTGGCTGCAAGCTGTTTAACATTAATTATTATATGTTCGAAATGAACGCCGAGACTGTGACAGAGTTGCTTTATATAATTCTTTTCTTTTCGGGTCTCATCTGGTCTCAAACCATGATCTGCATATATTGCATAGATGTTTTCAGGGACAGTCAATTGCGCAAAAATATACAATAATCCCAAAGAGTCAGACCCGCCTGATACACCAAGGACTATCCTTTCAGTAGGGGAGAATAGTTTGTTTTCTGCTATGGTATTTTTTACTTGAAGGACTATGGGATGGGATATTTTTTTATCAATGTTCAAGGTTTTAGTTTAATTCCTTTATGTACGCTGTTATAAATAGAGAACCACACAATGTGGCATCGTTTTTTTGTAACCGTTCACCAGCACCCCATTTTCGTCCGATCAGGCCTCCTGGCATAGCCAACTATAGCCCGGAGACCAGCTTGAACGAATCTGGAGCACTGGGCGAACGGTTACGGACCTATGTTATGCAATCTTTCGAAGGGGTCGGTGAACGCTTACGTTTTTTTTGTATTCACTTTGAATATCACTAGAGGATAATATTTTCAAACAGTATAACTCATGAGCGTAGAAAGAATAAAGACACATTTAGCCGAACATTTTCATCTTGCAGAAGAACAGATTGAAATAATGTTGCCCACTTTTATTTCAACTCTGGAGAACCACATGAAGAACCTTGAAGATGCGCTAAAAGAAAATAATCCCGATCACATCAGCAGGGCAGGGCATAAGATTAAAGGGGCCTTTTTGAATCTTGGGCTGAAGGAGTGCGCCCAACTTGCTTTTGATATAGAAGAGAAGGGTAAAGTAGGCGATAATACGACAGATTTCTCAAGACTTATCCACGAGCTGCGGGCCAAGGTTGAACCTGTACTTCAGTAACAGTCCTATCCTTGTGTTAGAACGTGTGGAAACCTTCCGCATACGTTTACATCGGACAGCCACCAAGTCTGCCTTCTTTTTCTAACTGCTGCAAAAGACGTGAATGGATATTGTCAAATCCTCCATTAGATAATATTGCAACCACGTCACCACTTCGTAAAACAACTTTCAGTCTGTCTAAAATCTGGTCAGTATTGGCAAATGCTTCAGCTTGGATGGATTTTTCCTGCTGCAGGTCAGTTGCTAATTTGGTAGATGAAAAGAGTTCTTCTTTTGTAAGGCCTTCAATGGGTGTTGGTTCGCGCAAGAGTACCAGATCGGCTGCATCGAATGAATTGACATAATCTTTTTGAAAAATTGAGCGCCTGGAAGAGTTAGTTCGTGGCTCAAATACGGTCACCAGACGTTTGCCGGGATAACCGCTTTTTAGAGCATATAGTGTTTCACGAACGGCGGTAGGGTGGTGTGCAAAATCGTCAATAACAGTAATGTCACTGACAATACCCCGAACCTCCTGTCTTCTTTTGACCCCGCCAAAAGCTGATAATCCATCCCTGATAAGACCAGGTGCAACACCAAGTCGGTTTATAGTGGCGCAAACGGCAAGACTGTTAAGACAATTATGAGTTCCCGTCATTTTCACAGCCATTGGTGCCCAGAATACACCGTTATTATAAATGCTAAATTCAGTTGATCCGTTTTGGCACCGTATCTGATCCAGTGACCAGGTATAGGAATTGTTGAGTCCGTAACTTTCAACAGCACATTTCGCAGTTGCAGCAATCTCCACAACGTTTTTATCGTCAAAATTTGCGATTAATAAACCGTCTTCCGGGATAAGGGCGACGAACTTCCTAAATGCATCTTTTATAGACTCAAGATCCGCAAAGATGTCAGCATGGTCAAATTCAATCGAGGTAATAACAGCAATCCTGGGTCGATAGTGAAGAAATTTAGATTCCTTGTCAAAAAAAGCAGTGTCATACTCGTCCCCTTCGGCAATAAAACAATCTCCGTTCCCAAGGCGAAAATTTGTGCCAAATTCATTTAAAATTCCACCAATCATGAAGGTTGGATCGAGCTCTGCGTGGTGAAGAGCACTCGCTAGCAATGAGCAGGTGGTCGTTTTTCCGTGGGTACCAGCCATAACCAGAGAATTTCTGGATTGTATGAAAAAACTAGACAATGCCTGGGGAAAGGAAAGGTACGGGATAGTCGTCTCTGATAGTGCAATAGCTTCCGGGTTTTCACGGGTGACAACATTGCCGACAATGACAAGATCAGGGTGCTGTTTAAGGTTGTCTCCATGATAGCCATTACAAACCGGAATGTTAAGCTTTGCTAAAAAATCTGACATGGGAGGATACACCTGTTTGTCGCTTCCGCTGACACTGTATCCTGATGCCTGCAACATGCCGGCAAGTGCGGCCATACCAGTTCCACAGATTCCCATAAGATGAATTGTGTTAACTTTTTCAGGGAGTTGGTTGAGATGTGGAGGAAGATTCATCATGGTCTGTTTTTTCGCACAGTCTGGTCTATTGTTGAGTAGATATTTTTAAATGTAATATCAAACGTTGCAGGGGTGACTCTGCCAACTTCGATAAATTTTACGGTGATTTCTTTTGCTATTTTTAGAACGGTTTCATCATTTATCGTAGCTGTCTCTGCAGAGTTCCGGGGAGTTTTGTCTGATGGGGCCATAATAATCCTGCTTTTATTTTATACGCCTCCGCCGCATGAAGAAGGCCAATTCGTCATAGAAGCAACGGAGGCGAAATTCTCAAGAATAACCTGTTAAGCCATCCTTGCAGCTGAACAACTAATACGGCAAAAATGACAAATTTTCCAGTGTTGATATGCATTTATTTGAAAAAATAAAGTTATAGTCACCGTGTCCATTGCTGCAACGCGTGCATCTGTCCGCTCAGCTGTTCAAGAGTTTCAGGCGAGTTGAAAAGTTTCCTACACAGATCACATTTTCGGTAGGTGATTATATCTCTGGATTTCATACCGGAAAATGACGCAATATTACTGATGCCCTGGGTACGGATGCTGTGATAGAGAGGGTTCTGTTCACTCTTTTTGAGTAACTGATCCACGGAATTGTCACCCAGGTTGCCAAGCAGGAAAAAGTTCGTGGTGTTGAAATGACTTCCAGCGTCGCAACATCCATACATATTGAAATCAGGTGCCAGGTATGCATTCATTGAGCACCTGTTTTCCTGGTAATCGGTATAAATTTTATCTCTTTGCAGGTCATGCGCCCGTCCTGAATAAATGACCGGTTCAGCAAAGAATTTGAGTTTGTTATCTCTAAGGTATTTTTCCCGGCAATCATCTTTTTCGCTAAAGTCGGTAACAAAAGAAACAAAATATCCAATACCCTCTTTCATACAAGCCTTTGCAGCCCATAGAATATTCTCCTGGGGGACATGCTCCTGGTGCCACCTGGAATAACTCAACCGCAGCTGACTCAAGCCGCTCCGTTTAAGTCGTTTGACAACATTTCTGGAGCTGTCAGCGTCTTTGGCCCAGTATCCGTTGGTAACAACACGGCTATAGATATTATTGATTTTGCAAAGGTAGAGAAGTTGCTGGAGATCGTCAAAATAGATAAGTGGTTCTCCGGCGGTGAAACTGATCCCTGTAACTTTAGATAGGGACATCTCCGCTATGACATTCTTAGCCTGTTGCAAGTCCATCTTGATGTCTTTCGATTTTTTGTCGGAGGCAACACAATGTCTGCATTTGATGTTACAGCGTGTGGAGTAGCCAAATGCTATGTTTCTCATGATATCGATTTTTTGGGGCTGAGATTAGGCTTCATAAAGCGTTTCGTTGTCCTGGTAGCGGTTGCTGTTACAGGATTGTCAGGCCAGTAATGCTTTGGGTAGCGGCCTTTAAGTTCCTTTTTCACCTCCGGGTAACTTCCATACCAGAAGCCCTCAAGATCAGAGGTTACCTGAATAGGCCGATTAGCCGGGGAGAGGAGGTGCAGGAGTAACTTAGTCTGGCCACAACAGATAGTTGGATGGGATGTTAAACCAAAGAGTTCCTGTATCCTTACAGCCAGGATTGGTGGGCTGTTTGTGTAATCGATAGGGATTTTTGAACCGCTGGGCACTGTGAGGTTGGGTGGGGTGTAGCGCTCCAGCTTTTTTTGCTGCTGCCAGCTGAGAGTCGATTTTAAAATAGCGGCTAAAGAAAGACTTTTAAGGTCTTTTGCACTGGAGAAACCATCCAGGTAAGGTGTTAACCAACTCAAATCATCAAGGAGATTGAAACTGGTCATGTTCGGCAGTGCATCATGTTCCACGGAGTTAAGAAAAGTTATACGAGCCTGGAATTGTTTAGACTCCTTGGTCCATGGTAAGCATTCTATGCCCATTTTAACAATCCCCGAGAGCAGGCATCTTAGCACCATCTCAGGAGCGATGTCTTGTACTGGCCGTTTTTCAATGACTATTGCATCAAGGGAAATTTCGTTTTTTGAAATAACTTTTTTATTTTCATTGCTCCAGTAAACACTTTGTCTTTCCTGTAACAAATGCTGGGGAATGGATTTTAGATCGCTGTGATCTACTGGACTTGCGAGAAAAATACGGGCATCGGTTTTGCCAATGTGTAGTTGTAGGGCAACTATATATTCACTGGAAGAGAGAGGGTCGGCAGTTGGGAGTATGGCCGCTCTGCCACTGGATAAAAGATATTCTCCCTCCTGTCCTTTACGCCTTTGGCCTACACGTTCTGGGAAAGCAGAAACAAGAAGAGGACCTAGCAGGTTTAAATCCCACGCTGTCTTTGTTCCATGTAAAAGCCGCATAAATTGCTTTGAACTCTGATCTACTCTCTTACAAACTGATATTCTCCCTCCAGCTCTTTCGGCATTCTTTTTTCCTTTTTCACGCCACACAGAGAGAAGTGAAAAATGATCGTCAAGATTAGTTGACTGAGCACCATCCGCGCGAAACATTCCCCTTTCAGATAAAATTGCACAGAGATCACTGCCAAGCTGGGCCTGGTTGATTTTATTGGCGTAAAGAAGAATATGACCAAGTCGTGGATGAATCGGTAGAGAGGCGAGTTGTGTTCCTTTTGTGGTAAATTTCCCATTACCTGATAGTGCACCACAGGTTTGAAGTAGAGTTATGCCCTTATCGTAGAGTTCCGTGCGAGGAGGGTCAAGCCATTGCAGTTCATGGGGGTGCTGCACACCCCATTGGGCAAGTTCAAGGGCAAGGGGGGCCATATCTGCAGTGACAATTTCAGGAGCATGAAATTCTGGCAGACTGAAATGGTCGTTTTTGCTCCAGAGCCTCAAGCAATGGCCGGGACCAAGTCGACCTGCACGACCGGCTCTTTGTTTAGCTACGGCTTTTGAAACACGTACGGTACTAAGTCGTGTAAGCCCGTATCGTCGTTCAAAGCGTGGCAGTCTGGACCAGCCGCTGTCAACAACTGCTGTAACCCCTTCAATGGTAAGGCTTGTTTCTGCAATTGATGTCGCCAGGATAACTCTTCTTCTACCACTTTTATCGGGAAAAAGTGCTTTGTCTTGCTCTGTACGGGAGAGGTTACCATATAGGGGGGCTATAAGAATATTTTTAAAAGAGAAGTCTTGTTCTAAGTTGTTTTGAACTTCTTGTATTTCCCTGGCCCCAGGAAGAAAAACGAGGATATCACCAGTGTGGGTGCTGATAAGCCGTTTTATTCCAGCACTGGTAACCGCACTTATTCTCCCGGAAGGAGACCGGCTAAGATATTCTGTTGTGACGTCATACATCTCTCCGGGACTATTAATAACAGGAACATTACCTAAAAGTTCTGCTACTGGTGTCGTATCCAGAGTGGCGGACATAATAAGTAAACGGAGATCGTCTCGTATCTGACAAAGATCCAAACAGAGGGCGAGGGCTAGATCTGCATGGAGGGATCTCTCATGGAATTCATCGAAGATGATTAAACCAATGTCACTCAGTTCAGGATCCCCTTGAATTCGCCTGGTCAGAACACCCTCAGTGAGTACCTGGATACGAGTCGATTTTGTGATTTTTCGCTCGAAGCGAATATGGTAACCAACTGTATCGCCAATTTTTTCACCAAGCAGATGAGCCATTCGATTTGCAGCAGCTCTGGCAGCAAGACGGCGGGGTTCGAGGATGATAATTTTTTTATTATCCAGCCAATGTTCTTGCAGAAGGGTCAACGGTGCTAAAGTGGTTTTCCCCGATCCCGGTGGGGCGGTAAGCACAGCTGAGCCATCCTTGAGCACATTTTTGAGCTCTGGAATAACAGTGAGTATAGGCAGATCAGGTAGCATAACAGAAAATTTGTCGTCAGTTAGTACGGTTTTGTAATAGCAGTTTCATTATTTACCTGGCTGAATTTGGTAATGTATTGATATGTTAAGCTTTTATGTTGGGCACTCATCTTGCATTATTATTGTCAGTTGGTTTAAAGCTCAGATTTTCACTTAAAGAATTAGGGGGAACGTATTATGGATATAGATACAATAATAATAGTCGGTTTATTAGTTTGCGCATTTTCCTGGTGGCTTATTATACGAGTCCACGAAGAAAGGGAATTTATAAAAGAATGTCATAGACAGGAAAAAGACAGGTTGAAGCGTATGGAAAGAGTAAAACAACTTTATAATAAAGTTTGACTAGGAGGCTGTCCGAGAATGCACTTTTGCCCAAACTCTTCAGAATTGTCAAAAAATAATGCTCGCAATATCATGTGTATGGCTGTGCTTATTTTGTGAAAACTCTTCGATTTTGAACAAAATTCCTATTCTCGGACAAGCTCCTAGGCTGGAAAAAATATTTCAATATAACTCGTACAACGGTTAAAGATGTGATGTTGCTTCTCAGGAGATAACAACACCTGCATAACCAACAACCTGGTCGGTGTCGCCTGACACATAGCCCGAATCAGTGTAGCCAACTACGGTGGATGATGTTGCTCCCAGTAATTGTGCCGCGATCATACTGATGACTACGGGAATCATACCACACATTGAGATACGATTGTCCAAGACGGTTTGGTAAAGTTCTGCAGGATCCATTACTCTGATAGCCTGCAATGCTTTTTCATTTTTTTTATTGCTCGTTGACCTTGACTCATAATGGTTCATATCCGTAGAGGCGAGGATCAATGTGTCTTTTTGAAATTCTTCAATGGATTGAGCAAGGGCAACGGCGATTTCTTTACAAACAGAAAACGAAACTCTGGATATTGCAATTGGTACAATTGAAAGATTTTTTTGCAATGCTTGCAGAAAAGGGATCTGAACTTCCAGGGAATGCTCATCTTTGTGGGCAATTACGTCATCTTTTAATTGAGGACAGTTCTTTAGTAACAGAGAGCTCAACTCTTTATTGTTGTAAACGATTCCTCCTGGCATTTCCCAATCCTCCAGGGAAAGTGCGATAGGAGCGCCTTGTCCGTGATGATTGGGTCCGATAATGATTACCGTTTCGGGAACATCTATTGAGCTTATAGTCTCTGCAGCCAGTGCTCCTGAGTATATATAGCCAGCATGGGGAGAGATAATTGCAACCGCCTTCTTTTTCTCCTTGCCCGGCGTGGCTGGAGGGAAAAGCTCATTTACGCTACTCGAGAGAGTGGCTCTTTCGCCAGGATAGAATCTGCCAGCGACAACAGGTTGTCTCATTTGCTTTGCCCTCCAACATGTAGAAAGTCGGTGTCTTGGATATCTTGCTTTACTTAGTACCTTAGAAATTCAATCGAAATCTTCGTTTATCTGTTGTTTTTTTTGAATGAATTTCGTAAAGGCACTTATCCCGTCTTATTTTCCCGTTTACCGGGGTTCGTTTTTACCAGCCAGGTTGTGCCGTCTGGGCCGTCATTGAGTTCAATGTTTTTTGCCAGGAGTTCATCTCGGATTTCATCACCTCTGGCCCAGTTTTTGTCTTTCCGACACTGGATTCGCTCTTTGATGAGGTCTTCAATTACAGCTGGATCTATATCGCATTCTGCAACCAATTTTTCTTTTCTGTTATTAAGAAACGTTGCAGCGTCTTCCGTCAGGATACCCATAATCGCGGCGAGTTTCTTAAGAGTAGCTATACAATCTTTCAGTATTTGAATATCACTTGAAAGGGGTTGGTTCGGAAGCTTTTTGCGTACCCTGTTAACGGTTTTTATAGTGTCAAAAAAGATACCCTGCGCCTGGGCAGTATTAAAATCGTTATTCATGGCTTGCTGAAAACGTTCTTCGATACTCTTTAGTTTTAGTTGGTCCTTTTCCTTGAGAACGGATGACCCACTTGCAAGACTATTTTTTATATCAAGCGCGTCAATTTCAGCAACACAGGCATACAATCTTTCAAGTCCGGTGGTTGCATCCTGCATTGCCGATTCAGAAAAATCCAGCGGATTGCGATAATGGGTTGAGAAAATAAAAAACCTGAGAACCTCAGTATGGTAATGATTCAAAATGTCCCTTATAGTGAGAAAATTCCCCAGTGATTTTGACATTTTCTCATCGCGGATGGTCACAAAACCATGATGAATCCAGGTATTAACGAATTGCTTACCATTGGCACCTTCACTCTGCGCAATTTCATTTTCGTGGTGTGGAAAAATCAGGTCCTGTCCACCTCCATGGATATCAAAAGTTTCCCCAAGATACTTTTTGCTCATGGCAGAACATTCGATATGCCATCCGGGTCTGCCTTCACCCCATGGGCTTTCCCATTTAGGTTCCCCAGGCTTAGAACCCTTCCAAAGGACAAAATCCATGGGGTTTTTTTTCTGCTCATTCACTGAAATGCGAGCCCCGGCCTTCATGTCCTCAATATTTCGTTTGGATAGCTTACCGTATCCGGCAAAGCTGTCGACTATATAGTAAACATCACCGCCTGCAGGATAAGCCTTTCCCTGGTCCACCAGTTCACTAATGAGATTTATCATCTCTGGAATATGTTCAGTGGCCTTAGGTTCGATATCTGGTCTGTCGACACAAAGATTGTCCATGTCGGTATAGAATTCGTTGATAAATCGATTTGCCAACTCTTCAGATGAGGTGTCCTGTTCGTTTGCACGGGCGATGATTTTGTCGTCTATGTCTGTAAAATTACGAACAAAGGTTACTTTGTAATTGCTGTAGCGCAGATATCGTACAATCATGTCGAAGGCCAGCGCGGATCTAGCATGCCCTATGTGACAATAATCGTAGGAGGTAATGCCGCATACATATAACTTGATATGGCCTGGTTCGATTGGCTCCAGTACTTCTTTTTTACCTGATAAAGTATTGTGGATTCGTATATTCATATTCATGAGAACTGTTTGTGGACAGTTCGAAAATCTTGTATTAAGTAAAGCTCTGTGAAGAGTTGAGTGTAGTGTCGTCAATTAATTACCATAATCTCAATGCAAGGAAAAGACAACAATGAGCCTGAGGGAAAAAGAAAATCGAAACTGGCGTGAAACGCTGAAACCGTGGCTCCATCCCCAGGCCCTTGCTTTACTGTTTTTAGGCTTTTCCGCAGGTCTTCCCATCTTGCTCATTTTCTCAACATTATCTGTCTGGCTGCGTGAGGCTGGGGTTGTGAGGTCGGCTGTCACCTTTTTTAGCTGGGCCGCTTTGGGCTATTCATTTAAGTTTCTCTGGGCCCCTTTGGTGGATTTGCTCCCCCTTCCGGTTCTTACGAAGTTGTTAGGAAGAAGGCGGGCATGGATGATCCTGGCTCAACTTTGTATGATCGCAGCTGTGATATGGATGTCTTCTGTGGACCCTGCATCAGGGGCAGCATATTTAACTATCATGGCATGTGCTGCTGTTATGCTTGGGTTTTCCTCAGCTACCCAGGATATTGTGATCGACGCCTATCGAATTGAATGTGCAGATGAATCCTTACAGGCCCTTCTTGCATCCATGTATATTGCAGGTTACCGTGGAGGCATGCTTGTTGCTGGGGCAGGTTCGCTGTTTTTAGCTGGATACCTGGGTACCAGTGTAGACTTGTATGACTATAAATCATGGCAGATAACCTACTTGTCAATGGCTGGTGTTATGTGCTGTGGTGTAGTGACGACTTTAGTTATATCCGAACCCAGGCGGGGGAGCGCCTCTACTTCTGAGAGGTACAACTATACAGTTTTTGAATATTTTAAATTTGTCGCACTCTTTTTAGTAAGTGCTGCAGCCTTCGCCTCCACCTTTTTTTTCTCAGGTAGTCTGGTGGCAGAAATAAAGCAGGCTTTGTCTGCACTACCATTTATGGGTGGTGCGGGGGGAAGTTTCCTGGTAGAGCTGTTACGGTTTATCACTGCAATAGTGATGGCAGGACTCGTAGCTGTAATTATGGTCCAACTGAAGTTGGTTGATAGATCAATGGTTCGAGAGACCTATCTGGAACCTATCCGGGATTTTTTTGTAAGATATGGTGGCAAATCCGCACTGCTGCTTCTTTTGCTAATTGGTTTTTATCGTTTGTCTGATATCGTGCTGGGGGTGGTATCCAATGTCTTTTATCTAGATATGGGATTTACAAAAAATGTAATTGCCGGAGTTACCAAGTCGTTTGGCTTGGCTATGATACTTGCAGGCGGGATCCTGGGTGGAATACTGACAGTTAGATTTGGGGTCAATAATATACTCTTGCTTGGAGCGTTTTTGTCAGCAGCCACGAATGTACTTTTTCTCTTTCTTGCGAGGGTAGGTGCTGATGTAACGATGCTTACATTGGTGATTGGTGCGGATAATTTATCGGCAGGAATTGCAACAACAGCATTTGTTGCTTTTTTGTCAAGTCTTACAAGTGCATCCTTTACCGCTGTTCAATATGCAATTTTCAGCTCGGTCATGACTCTTTTTCCAAAACTGATCGGCGGCTATTCTGGAACCATGGTCTCAAGTTTTGGTTACGAGTATTTTTTCCTCTTGACCGCCATTATGGGAATACCTGTTATGTTTTTAGTCTGGACTGTACGAAGCAGAAGCTGAGGTGTAAATTTTTTCAAGGTACCTTATAGTTATGATGTACCGTAATTTGCTCCAAGATAGTGGTCTATGGCCCTGACGATCCTTTTTTCCTGGAATGACACCCCGACCTGATATCCAGGCTCATCTATTTGCTTGTTGCACCATTCAACTTGCCCCATGGCCCTATGGAAGGAGGAAGGAAACACCTTGTCAAAGGCAAATTGAATTACGGTATCCTGTGGGACGGGGGAGTTGGTGGTTAGTCGCATTCCACCTCGACTGATGTCAAGAGTCTCCGCAGCAGTTGAAACGTGGTTGACGATTTTATCCGATTGAATCAGTTTAACCAAGGTTATCTGGTTTCGGCTCTCAACCCGCATGTGATTGCGACGATTACTTCCATCTTGGTTGCCTACGTTGAGTGTATCTTCTGAGTGACCTTGATTGAGAGAGTATTGTAAACACTGAAGATATCTGGATGTTTTACAAAAAACATCAATGTGATCTTCCAATGGAATAAAAAGTCCGGTATTGCAAATTTTGCATTTTTTAAATTCCATTGACCAAAAAAGGCAATATTTATTGTCTTTTGAGTTACTTACACTCATTTGCCAGTTTCCCCCCCTAGAGAACAATTTACTGAAAATTTACTCGGCTACATTAAAGCATGCAAAAATAATACCTAACTCGGATAAATTGCGATCAAGCCAAGCCTAATCATTTCTTTATCAAAGATTGTCTTATAAACAGTTTTTTAAACATTCTTTATTTGTGGTCTTTCGCAGAGATATTATACCGTTTCATCTTATCATAAAAAGCGGTTTTTCCAATATCAAGCAGCTTGGCTGTTTCCGCGACATTGCCACGATTTTTCTGTAACGAATGGACAATGATATCCCTTTCGACATCAGCAACCAGAGATTTGAGTGATTTTCCGTCAATATTGTCAAGATGACTGCTCTGTGAAACCGGTTCGTTATCTTGAGTTACTGTATCAAAAAACAACTCGTTTTCAGTTATGACATTATTTTTTGCCATAAGAACAGCACGTTGTATCACATTCTCCAGTTCCCGAACGTTACCGGGCCAGTCGTGTAGCAGTAATCGATCAAGGATGGATTGCGGCAGGAAACTGATCTCTTTTTTAAAGGCTTTACGATATTTTCTGATAAAATGGGTGGTTAAATCAATGATATCGTCCTTGCGCTCTCGAAGAGGAGGAATCGATATATTGATGATGTTGAGGCGATAGAAGAGATCCAGCCTGAAACTACCATCCTGAACCATTCCAGCAAGGTCTCTGTTAGTAGCCGCTATCACTCTGACATCAATTTGTACGGGAGAATTTCCGCCAACCCGAATAATTTCTCCGTCTTGCAGGACTCTAAGCAAAGCGGCCTGCATTCGAGCTGAAATATCTCCAATTTCATCTAGAAAGATAGTTCCACCATCAACAACCTCAAATTTACCTTTTCTTTTTGAGTCTGCCCCGGTAAAGGATCCTTTCTCATGTCCAAAGAGATCACTTTCAAGAAGGGAGTCGGAGATTGTGTTACAGTTGATTTTGAGAAAAGGCTTGTCGTTTCTCGTGCTGCTCTCTCTGATCAAATTTGCCACCAATTCTTTTCCCGTTCCAGACTCCCCGGTGATTAAAATAGTGGCATCGGATTTTGCTACTTGAAATACCATATCCCGTAATTCACTGAGGGCTCTACTGGAGCCCACCATTTTCCCTTCTTCTGGTTGTTCCTTTAAGTGTTCCTTTAGAGAGTTGAGCTCACTGGCGAGGGAACGTCGCATACGTTCACTTTCTTTAAGATCACTGATTTTATGGGAAAGGATGGTTTCTATGCTGTTATGGAAAAGTGATAATTCTTCCAGTTGATTTTTGTTATCAGTGAGATCTCGAATAAAAAACCAATGGAGAGCGTCTCCTTTGTATCCACGAAAGTGAGCGAGGGTGTATTCAAGATGAGACTCACCAAATGTAGTATCTAAGGTCTCACCTATGCCTTCATCATTGATCGTTTTGGCAACAATGAAAAGTAAACTGTCCAGCTGCTTAGCTTCCTGACTAGTCATTGAGTCATTACTCGAACACAAATTGCCAAAAAAACTTTGAGCACTGGGGTTCATAAATTCAATGGTTTGACTATCTTTAACCAGTAGAACCATTTCCGGAATAGTGTCCAGTAGATTCTTTTGGTTGCTGATCAGTCTATCGCAATCTTCATTTATGCCTTTCATAGCTTTTGACCTAGTTTGAATTATGTGGTCGATTGTTATAGTGTATGGGAGCTGTTGTAGTGAGACCGATCATTTTGTAAACGGAATAATATTAAGAATATATATAGCCGATTAATACAGCTTGAGATAGTGCTACACAATGGTGATAGGTAAATAGTGGGTTGATACGTATTTTCCTGGCACATACTTTAGTCTATTGCTTCTCTATTTTAAAGATATAAATTCCATAAATACGAAAAAACCCAATTTTCAGAACTGGTGAAGAGGTAAGGATGGGAAACGGCCGGCCTGTTGATGTTATTGTTTTTCTGTTTTATTTTAGTGTAACCCTCATCGTTTGTCCCAGGGTTGCGAGCTGTATTGAGGTGAAAGAGGTCCTAGTCGTTGTGAATAAACGTATTAAATCCAGTGTTGAGATTGGGGAATACTATATGAAGAGAAGGAATATTCCTGAAGATCATATAGTATTTCTTAGTACCTCAACCGAAGAAATTGTAACGAGAGAGACTTTTGACAATGAGATTAAATCTGATATACAGAGGAAAATAAAATCACTAGAAGAAAAACAATACGACTCAGGGTCGAATCGTATTTCTACACTGGTCACAATTTATGGGGTGCCTCTAAAAATAAATGCTCCCTTGAACAGCAACAGCAGGTCCTCTGTTGATTCAGAATTGGCCCTTGTCAGAATCGCTGAATATGATCTAAACGGGTGGGTTTCAAACCCTTATTTTCTTGGCAATTTCGCCCAACAACTCAAATATTCAAAAAACGATGTAATGCTGGTAAGTCGTCTTGATGGTCCTGATCCGGAAACGGTGTACCGAATTATCGATGACACCCTGGAAAGTGAAAAAAATGGACTTCAGGGGAAAGGGTATTTTGATGCGAGGGGGCTAGTAAAAAATATGGAAGATGCCAGAACGAAAGAGCTCGGCACCGGCTATAAAAGATACGATTATTCCATTAAAGTTGCAGCAGCCAAGGTTCAAAAACGTTTTGAGACAGTCCTTGATGATAAACAGCCACTCTTCCCTGAGAACAGTTGCCCTGAAGCAGCTCTTTATTGTGGATGGTATTCACTTGCGAACTATGTCGATAGTTTTAATTGGGTTCAAGGCGCCATAGGATACCATATAGCCAGTGCTGAATGTTCCACTCTACGAAACCCATCGAGCTCTGTATGGTGTCTTCGTATGCTTCAAAAGGGAGTGGCAGCGACCGTAGGACCCGTATATGAACCTTATGTCCAGGGGTTCCCATTACCCGAAATTTTTTTCGAGAAACTGATTGAAGGGTATATGAGCTTAGGAGAAGCCTATCTTGTCTCGCTGCCTTTTATTTCTTGGCAGATGGTTCTTCTTGGCGATCCTCTTTATCAGCCCTTTGCTGCGATTGAGTTGATTGAGTAATGGACCGCTTGAACTTTGCCTCGCAACCTCCTGATGATTCTGGGCTATTTTTGCCCATCCCCCGATATGGTCAAATTGGGGTTTCTGCCACAACGCCCCGAAAGGGTGCATCCTCTGTCGGCGAGTAATAACCTATCATACAGAACCATTGTTATGGGACCTTCTCAGGAAAAGCAATGCTGCCAAGGAAAACGTTCGTGTTATTTGCTATAGATGAATGGGTGGTTTATGTTATAGTAATAAAAAGTACTACCTATTAATAATGAGGTATCATCATGGCGACATCCGTAAAACTTGATGACGATCTGAAAAGCCGGATTCAGCATCTAGCTGACGCACGACATCGCTCAGCGCACTGGATAATGTGCGAAGCAATTCGCGACTACGTTGAGCGCGAAGAAGCACGAGAGGGTTTCAAGCAAGAAGCCTTAGCGTCTTGGACAGCTTATAAAGAAACTGGGCGGCACCTGACAGGCCAGGAAGTACGTAACTGGTTGAAGACCTGGGGTACGGATGAAGACAAAGAGATCCCTCCGTGCCACGAGTAATTATCACGGAAGGTGCAGCGCAAGGGCTGGAACGTTGTCGGCTTTTTCTGGCAGAAAAAAATCCGCAGGCGGCGAAAAGGGCCGGTCGAGCGATAGAACGCCAATTTGCACTTCTGGAAACGGAACCAGGGGTAGGCAGGCCGTTTGATGATCTTCCAGAATTTCGCGAGTTAATCATCCCATTTGGAGACACTGGTTATGTGGCGCTTTATCACCACGAAGTAAATGCCGGTTCGGTTTACGTGCTGGCCTTCCGGCATCAAAAAGAAGCGGGCTACTGATAATTACTACAGACCTCGTAAATTTTGCATGTTGCCCTCTTTTCACAACACGTAACATCAGTGATTTAGAGAAAAACTGGACATCTCGATTCGTCATTCCGGCAGGCTTTTAGCCGGAATCCAAGCAATGGTGATGTTTCTGGATCCCAGCTAAAAGCCTGCCGGGATGACGTGGTATAAAAGAATCCATTTTTTTGAGGCAAAATTAAAGCTCATTTATGATTTATGCACATTTCGGTGGCCATGAAAATGGCATTTTACCGCTCTTTTTTCTAACCCAGTCCATGCTTTTTTGTATTCCTGGTTTTGATATAATGGTGAGGATAACCTTTCTTTTCCCGGGAAAAGAAATAAGTAAGAGAGCTAAAAGGATTGTGAGAAGACCTTGACCCGGAAGAAAAAGCATTGTGATTCCTGCAACCAAGAGAAAATAACCAAGTAGGTTGCGGAATATCGAAAAAAGTAAAGACGAAGAAGGTTTGGTTTGGGGAGGGGAGCCAGGGAGCGTCAGTTGAATGAAAAAATTGGGGGAGAGTCTGCACACAAGCCAAGGTATAAATAACAGGCTAAGAAAAAAAGTTGTCACTGAAAGTAGTGCGAACCAACCAAAAACTGAGCCTAATGTGTCTATTTTTTCGACGGATAGAATTGTCATCTGTCTACGGCTCTCAAGGCGATCATAACACCGGTGGAGGATTCTTTTTGTTTCTGAGTTATTTTTTCGGGTAACTCAGCGAGAATTCTTTCATACTGTAGAGAAAGAACAGGTCTCAGGTACTGTTGAATCACATTAATTCGTTTTATTGCCAAGTCCAGTATCATAGCATCACTAATTGCTATAGGTTCGGGTTTCACAGGAATGAATCCGGAGAGCACCTTAGACGGAATGTCTGTTTCAACAATGACATCTGAAATTTTCGCAGCATTCTGTTTTTCTGTGACCGTTGTTTCGAATTGTTTTTTTAATGTTTGCCATTCATAAAATCGTTTCTCATTTTCAGTCTCTACCCGTTGTCGCTCAAGTTTTTTGAGTTTTGCAAAGAGAGCATCCCGGTCTACGTCGCTGTTTGTTCCGTCGGTTAACTGCAGTCCAACGTACGGGTGTTGGGCAAGTAGAGAGCTATACTTCAGAAGTAATTCGCGTCCTCGGTCTGTCGGGACAAACTCTCCTGGTTTGAATTCAATAATATCTTCATCAATTAATTCAGTGTAATCCTGTGAAGTCAGTAAGAGTGGAGACACCGTACCCTTTAGGAGGGTTCTCTGAAAATGAGCTAAAGCCTCGTTAAATAGACTGTTTTTAACTGCTTCAGAGGTCACGGAAAATTCAAAATTAAGATCAATGCTATTATCCTGACCGGCAAGAAGGGCAAGAGGCAGGGCTGAGCTGCTATCCATTGAGTGGGGATAAATATTTGAAAGTTTAACATGACCAGAGGTGTTGACTGATGAATTATTAAAATTTGAGCTTGATTGCAAAGTAAAACTACCTTCCGGCGTGTTAAGATTAGTTGCAGGGGTGAGTTGCTTGTGAAATGAAGCCAGAGGATAGTCGTTGATTTCTAACTGTACGCTGCTGTTACCACTATATGAAGAGAAGTCGATATTACCGAGTACCTGAAAATCTATCCCGTCAATGAGCCCTGTAAAGGTGAGGTTACTAGCTGGTTTCTGCTTTTTATCGTCTTGATTTGTTGTTTTGATATCTGATATTTTCCCCTCAAGCTTTGTAAAATGTGCTCGCCATTCAGGGTTGAGCCTGTGATCTATAAGGTGCATCACTCCATCGGTTGTAGAGAAATTTTTAATAACCAGCGGTACTGATTTAGCATTAATCTTTGAGTCCTTTGCGTCATCAACCTGAAGATAATTTTGCAAAAGCCTGGAGAATGTTATGAGCGGTGACTGAGCTAACTTTGGTAGCTGCCAGTTAATCTCAGGTTTGTTAAATCGCACACTATTAATAGTCAATATTGCGGGAGATAAGCCGTAGTGAATCCCCTTGAGATAGCAACTATTCCATGATAATTCGTTATTTTTGTCAGCTGAAAACAGACCATTTTTGATTTCAATATCACCGGCAAATGTTTTGTCTGGAAAAGTAACGTTACCTTTGCCGGATAGTTTTCCTTCTACCTGTTGGAAAAACGGAGAGTTAGAAAATGTGTAGAGACTGTTTCCTGCGTTTAAATTGGTAAGTTGAAGCTCAGCTCTCAGGGAGAAAGGAGATAGAATGGCATGTCCTTTACCACTCATTGAGCCCCCGGAACTTGATATTGCTTCAAATTGGAAGTTTTTTTCAAAGGGTTCTGTGGTTTCAGATGGGGTGGTGGATAGAGTTATATCAGTAAAGGAGAGCGTTTGCTGATCTTTGCCTGTAGAACCTATTATACTGCCCTGGTAAACAAAACTTTGTAACAGATACTTACCAGAACTAAATATTTTCGCCACAACAGGGATTTCTCCACCGTGTTGTAAAGTGGTCTCTGCATTTGCAAAGGTGATTTTTCCTAGATTTATTACATCTCCAGATGTGTTGACAGGTCCAATTTGAGCCTTTTTTGCAGATAAAAATGGTTTATTCTTGTCGAGTAGCGAAAAGTTATTAATAGAAAGTGTGGCATCCTGGTAAAAGGTTGTGATCTGTTTAGAGGGTTCAGCTTTTTGTAATTGCAAAATGCCTTTTAATTCAGCAGTTCCTTGAGAAACTATAGTTTTTTCCGGTAGAAGTAGTTTGAAAACTTGGTCCGCATTCGCCTTAACCAGCTGAATGTCACCAGAAATTCTCTCTGTGGACTCTAACTTTCCAATATAGGAAAAAGTTGTATCGGAGTCATGCTTTTCTGCGTTTATTTCGAATGTTCCTGTTGGGGTTTGAGGATATTTTTTTGCATACGCACTGTTTCTAAACCCTTTAATCTGAACGTTCAGATTTGACCATCGAGTCTCAGTATCATCTTTTTGTTCAGGTGTGGAGAATTCTATGTGACCGTCAGAAACCATCATTGAAGAAAGTAGGAAGGTAAAAGGGTTGATTTTCAGCGTGGATTCGTATGGTTTGACCGTTTTTATGGATTTTAGAGTACTGAGATTTTTAAAAAACGAGGGTCCTTTGGAAATGATTAGAGGTTGCTGGGCTATAATGTTTTGTATGTTAAGAAGGTTGAGTGCTGGTTTGAAAGTACCGAAAATTTGGGCAGCAGGAAGTGACGAGGAAATTGAATTATCCCCACTATGCAGAATAGTGTCAGATAAGTTGAGATCAAAGTTAATTGCCAGCTTCTTACCTTCTGTTTCCCCAGGGTTGAAAAAAAGTTCTATTGTACCATTAGCTGTACCTTTGTCGATCTCAAAGGGAAGGTCAAAGGGCAAATATGCACTGTAGGTTTTCAGATCAAGATTTTTAATATCGCAGGCAAGCTCAGTGGGTGGAGAATCTGTATTGCTGTAACCAACGCTTGTTGTCCCTGTGAGTTGAAAGGGGCTACCGTTTATGATCGCGGAGAAATGGGGACGAATGTATTTGTCCGCCTGGAACTTTATATTGGATACGGTTGGCAGTTTTAACTGAATCTTTTCAATATGATGTTTTTTTCCGGCGGGTAAATCAGAAAAGACAACGCGACTGTTATTAATAGCAATATTGTTGAGTGAAAAGAAGAAAGGTAAATCTGAAAAATTCATTATTTCAGACCCATTTTGACCTTTATCTTGACCAAAGAGATTTTCAAGATTGTAGCTGCTATTTTGATTACGAACCAAAAGTATATCCAGCGCTTCGACCTCTACACTATTGCATACAAGATCCATTCTAAGTAGGGGTATCGGCGCAATATCGGTTTCCAGAGCCTGGAGGGTGATCAATGGAGTGTCATCATCTGCTAAAATTTTGACAGGACCAGTGTGTAGTTTGAAGGTTAGAGGGTTGAATTTTACTGTAGTTGGTTCAAGAGTGTAGCCGGTCTTTTCATTAAAAGTGGATGGAAGAATATCTGTTATGTAAAACGGAATAGCAAGAAAGCCGATGCCAAGATAACCAGTAAAAAAAGTGAGAAAAACAGCTAGCCAAAATAAAAGAGAAAAATTTCTTTGATTTTTGGGCTGTTTTTCCTGCGGTCTTCTGTGGGGTGGTTTTTCGCCTAAAGATGTGTCCTTTTTTGAAGGAGTCTTAGGTGATTGGATGGAAATACTACCGAAGCGATCTGACATAGGGACAACGATTTAGAATTTATAAGTACAGACATCGTAAATGAGCTTTAATTTTGCCTCAAAAAATGGACTCTTTTACAGCACGTCATCCCGGCAGGCTTTTAGCCGGGATCCAGAAACATCACCATTGCTTGGATGCCAGCTAAAAGCCTGCCGGATTG